>CAXPKH010000161.1:0-17528 GCA_964217615.1 Luminiphilus sp. | reverse complement strand
ACACAATGGACCTGATCAGCCTATTGGCCACCAACCCCAAAACACGCGACATGGTGGACGACCCGCTGGAATATTTGGGCAACCTGATTTTGCTGATCGTGGGGGGCAACGACACCACCCGCAATTCGATCACCGGTGGTGTACTGGCACTCAATCAGAACCCGGACGAGTACGCCAAGCTCAAAGCGGACCCCTCGCTGATACCGAGCATGGTGTCTGAAATCATTCGCTGGCAGACGCCGCTCATGCACATGCGGCGGATTGCCACCCGAGACATTGAGCTCGGCGGTAAGACCATTCGCAAAGGCGACAAGGTCGTGATGTGGTATCTGTCAGGTAATCACGATGAAACGGCTATTGAGCGCCCCAACGACTTCATTATTGACCGGAAGAACCCCCGCTACCACCTCTCCTTTGGTTTCGGCATCCATCGTTGCATGGGCAACCGCTTGGGCGAGATGCAACTGCGTATACTGTGGGAGGAGATCCTTAAGCGCTTCTCCCGGGTGGAGGTAGTGGGAGAGCCTGAACGGGTGCTATCCAACTTCGTACGAGGCTATTCGTCTCTTCCCGTCCGGCTTCAGGCGATCACCTAAGAGCGCTCGCAACGTCGCTTTGCGAAACTCACGCAGCCAGCGGCACAATGCGCTAACCCAATGGCGCTGACTGCACTGACAGAAGAAAAGTCACGGGACCGTCGTTGACCAGCGCCACCTGCATGTCAGCACCAAAGCGACCGGTCTCGACACGGATGTCGTTTATCGCCAGCGCTGCGGCAAGATCCTCGCACAAGCGCTCGGCTTGCTCAGGCGGTGCAGCGGTCGAAAAGCTGGGGCGGTTGCCCGTGGTCGTATCGGCGGACAGCGTAAATTGCGAAACCAGTAAAACGGCACCCTCGGCCTGCTGCACATTCAGATTCATCTTGCCTGCCGCATCTGGAAAGATCCGGTACCGCAACAGGCGCTCGGCCATGCGCGCTACCGATTGCGCGTTATCGCCATGCTCCACCCCAACAAAAACGAGAAGCCCGCGCTGAATTTCCCCGACGATCGCGTTATCAACCGTTACCGAGGCCTGTGTCACGCGCTGCAATAGACATTTCATATTGGAGAGATCTTCACCGCACGGGACCCACAAGCATCACCCGACAGGCTGTGCGGTCAAACCATGGCGCGACACAATGGCCGCAAGTAGGCTCCCGCACGCATCCGTCAGCATGACAAAGACGTGCTCGAATCCTGCATCACCCCCATAGTAGGGATCCGGGACCTCGTCGCCCCAACCCGTCGCCCATTCAAGCATCAGGGACAACCGCCGCTGTTCCCCTTCGGGGCAAGATGCCTGAAGCAAACCCATGTTGTCATTATCCATCGCCACGATGTAATCAAACTGCGTGAAGTCTGCCGCACCCACCTGACGAGCGCGGAGGTCCGCCATCTCGATGCCGCGCTGGTGGGCGGTGGCCGTTGCTCTTGCGTCTGGCGGGTTGCCAATGTGATAGCCGTGCGTACCTGCAGAGTCGATTTCTATTTGGTCTGACAAGCCCGCCTCCAACACCTGCTGACGAAACACCGCATGAGCGGTTGGGGAGCGGCAAATATTGCCCATGCAGACGAACAAGACGCGGACGATCATGGCAAAGGCTTGAGGGCAAAGTGTTGTGACAACGCCTCTCGCAGTGACGAGACGTGCTCGAGTGCTGCGTCGGGCGCATAAGGTTCGGCAGCGCCGACCCCCCAGACCGGCCGAGGCCATGCGACATCCGTCCGAAAGCGCGCGATATGGTGAACATGTAACTGAGCTACCTGATTACCCAGCGCAGCAATGTTGAGCTTTTGTGCCTCAAAAATCGTCTTCATTAACTTGCCAAGGGTCATGGATTCTTGCCACAGGGTGCGCTGATCTCCCTCATTGAGCTCAAAAGGCTCTGTGATATCGGGCCGCTCTGGCACCAATATCAACCAAGGATAACGACAGTCGTTCATCAACAAAATGCGACTCAGGGGCGTCATGCCGATGAGAAAGGTGTCAGCCTCGAGCTGGGGGTCGAGCTTAAACATGCGCGACAGCCATCCGCAGATTACTCACCGACCACTCCCTCCTCGCTTTGGACCAACGCTTTCTCATCTTGCTCGAAAGAAAATTGACCCCGCGCTATCCATCGGCTGGCCACGCTGGAAAATCGAACAAGTTGTTGAGCCACAGCGGCATCCAGCCGGTTGATCGCTGAATCGCCGCGCTCGGTTTTCACGATATCGATCAGATCGCTTTCAAAGCCTGATCCCGTCCACTCGAAATTGGGATCACTGACAAAACGGGGCGGCACATACGCTGCTATCGCAGCATCAAACGGGCCAGCGGCCGCAACCGAGGCTCGCGTTAAGTCACTCACAAAAGACACATATTCCAGCGGTTCAGTGCTCCCGTGATCTGCCACTGCTCGCAAGAGTGGCGCAGCCCAATCTGATGCCTCAAGCGCCGCCTTGAGCCGCTGATACTGATAGGACTCAATGACACCATGCCGGTTCGATACCTGTTGCACCAGCTCTGGCGTTTTTCCCTGAGCGACCGACCATAGCGCCTCCAGCGTGCCCACGCCGGGCAGAGGAATCGCATGATAGGGCTGCGTGAGATCACCCACATAGTGCAAGCCCCACCCCAGAAAGCGCCATCCCCAGTAAAGGTGGCCGGTACGAAACGCCAAATCGGCCAATTCGCCATACAAAGCAATCCGCCAAAGCGGAAAAGTTCGCAGCAGATCGGGCTGAGCCAACCGCGCGAGCCAATCAAGATGATAAAAACCCATGTGGAAAGGCGCCTGGGATCCATAATCGAGATTAGGATTACCAAAGGGCTGCAAACCAAATCCGTATTGCAGCCCGAAGGCCGTGCCGTTGTTCTCAAACAAACCGATGTCCATCCCCAGATCCGGCTCGTCGCTGGCGGTCGCCAGCACCTCGGCAATCGATACGGGGTCCCCCGCATCCAAGTGCCAGTAGCGCGACGCCTGCTGCGCGCTTCCGCCCCCCAAGAAACTCACCGAGGACCAGGGCAAGGCCTCTGCTATTGGGGATGGCCGCTCCGGGGAAGGACCCACATAGAGCGGATAGGAGAGCCTTGGATTCACCCGAATAGCGGACAGAAAACGCTCTCTTATGGGCGCTGGATTGTGCTGCCACGTGAGCGATACCGGCGTCGGGGGATAGTGCTCAATATTGTCCGTTGCCCAAGTCTCAACTTGATCCAGCGTCTGGGCAATGGCGGCCTGCTCCGCGACCAGAAACTGCTCCAAGGGTTCTGCCGGCACGCTTTCGGCGACAAGCGCCGGTTGCTTCCGCAACAGCGGCCAGACCAGATTCGCGTGGTCGGACCATGCCCAAACCGGGGCCGAAAGTAACAGCAAAACGCCACTCCACCACCGATATGTATGCTTGCCGGACATGATCGCTATCACTCCTTTCGCCACTGCGTCGAGGCTGACATGTTTAACCGGCAACATTCAAGGACTACAACGGGGCCCGCAAGTTAATAAAGCATCTCTAAGCTACCCGCTTGCGGGCTACTGCATCACAAAGCGCAGCAGTAGCCCTCAATTACGCATTGGTAATCCAGAGTGTTTGATAGGGCTCGAGCCGCCACTCTGAAAGACTCTCCTCAATGAGTTGATCCGTGAGCAATTCACGCCAACGCTGGTTAACCAACAAATTGAGGCTGCTGAGCGGGAGAGTCTGTTGCACGTTCGAGACATTATGAACACAAAAAAGGCTCTGTCTGCGGTCCAACGACTGGCGCCAAAAGCCAAACAGATGGCTCCCCAGATGCAAGGTAAATTGGGTGGCATTGGGGTGGAACGCTGGCTGTTGTTTTCTCAGCGCGATCAGGTGTTTCAATGCAGTGAAAACCTGTTGATGGTGGGAGGATGCGTCGTCGAGCGCCGCCAATAACTGCTCGAGCTGCCATTGGTGGCGATTGATTGATCGGTTCTGGCTGGTGTGCTGTAACCGATCGATGTCGTTGCGAGTACCCAATAAGGAGTGAATGTAAAACGCCGGGATGCCCTCCAAGCCCAGCATGATGGCATGGGCGCACAGAAACCGTTGCAAGCCCCACGCGTCTGGCCCTTCAGTTGTGCCCTGTAACGCATCGAACAATGCAATATTAATCTCGTAAGGCTTGGCGGACTCCCCTTCAGCCTCCCGCCAAGAAATGCCACCACCAAAATGCTCCATGGTAGCGAGCAAGGTATCAATCTCGTCCTGCGCCAGCAGGCCCTCGACCGGCCTCAATCCAATACCGTCATGAGAGGCGATAAAGTTGAAATAAAAGGTGCCATCCTGCGCGGGCGGCATGCTCATCATCCATGCAGAGAGGTGATGGCTGTTACCCGTGACAAGCGCGTGAACCAATAGGGGCGGCAAAGAGAAATTATAAATACCGTGCGCTTCATTGGCGTTGCCAAAGTAAGACAGGTTCTCGCGGTTGGGAACGTTGGTCTCTGTAATCACAATGGCGTCGGGCTGCGCACATTCGATGATCAGCCGGAACAGACGAATCAGCTCATGGGTTTGTGGGAGGTTGATACAAGGCGTGCCACTTTGCTTCCACAAAAAAGCAACCGCATCCATACGAAACACCCGGACGCCCGCATCGAGCAAAGCTCTGATGATGGCAACAAACTCCACCACCACAGCGGGATTGGCAAAATTGAAATCCACCTGATCCGGGCTGAAGGTGCACCACACCGACTGCTCGCCCCCCTCCGTCGTGACGGGGGTCAACAGTGGAGACGTACGGGGCCTTACCACCTGGGACGTATCGAAGTCCTCGTCGGGGACAAAAAAATAGTCGCCACCCGGATCAAGTCCCTGACGAAAATTCTCAAACCAGGCCGAGCGGCTGGAACAATGGTTCAGCACCAGATCAGCCATTAATCGGTAATCGATGCCCAGACGGGTGACGTCTGCCCACGTGCCCAGCGCCTCGTTGACACTGGAGTAGTCAAGCACGGAGAACCCGTCATCGGACGTCCAGGGATGAAAAGGCAGCACGTGCACCCAGGAGATAGCACCGCCCATCTCTTGGGTCAAAAATCCATGCAGGGTTTTCAGTGGCGGCTCAGCATCATGAAGAATCGAGTCCCCGTAGCTGATCAAGCCGATGTCAGCCTCGCTCCAAAGGTTGCGATGCGGTTCAGGCGGATGCTGATCTGGCCTGAGTCGCGCAGCACCCAGTAACGCATCGGACCACTTTGTCAGGTTTGGGTGGTGGTTATCGCCGTAGACCGCCTCGAGATGCTTCCGAAGGCGTTGCTCAACTGAATGGCTCATGCACTTGCGAGCTTAGGCGCAACATAGCCGGGCGCAAACTCTGCATGGTCGGCCTCGACCGCCTCAACCAATTCATCAAAAATCGTGGGGATCGCGCTGAACACACGATTCCAGGTGGGGATAAACGGTGCTTCCGTGGAACGCTCCAAAAACTGATTGCCCGCCGCCAGCAAATTCTCGGCAAACAACTCGATGGCCTCCTCTTCTCTGTGAATATCAAACGTCAGCCCGTTCATGATGGCGTCATTGCGGTAGGTTTCGATCAGATCCAAAGCCATGCGGTAATAGGTGGCTTTTAGGGTGCGAAACGTCTCCTGATTGAACACGGTGCCCTGAATCGCCAATTTTCTGTAGAGCGACCGGGCGATATCGAGTGACATTCGGGATAAGCCCGCATTCTGATCAGACAGCGAGAGATCCTGATGTTTATGGTCATAGTTGTCGGCAATATCCACCTGACAAATCTGTTTATTGCTGTTGCTTCGGTAAACCTCGGACACCACGCCAATTTCCAGTCCCCAATCGGTCGGGATACGAAGATCACCCAGCAAGCGTTTGCGAAAAGCAAACTCGCCCGCGAGGATGTAGCGGTAACTGTCCAGATAGTCGAGGTAGGGTGAATCACCCACGATACGCTTTAAAGCGCGAATCATGGGGGTGACCAGCAGTCGACAGACGCGCCCGTTGATCTTGTTCTCCGATACCCGCGGGTAGTAACCCTTGCAAAACTCGTAGCCGAAAATGGGGTGCGCTACGGGATAGATCAGCCGCGCCAGCAGACCACGATCGTAAGTGAGAATATCGCAATCGTGCAGGGCGATCGCCTCTGCGCGGCCTGTCGCCAGCATATAGCCCATGCAATACCACACGTTGCGGCCTTTGCCGAGTTCAGTTGGCGCTAATCCCGCCTCTTGTAGGCGCTGATCAATTGCCTTGAGGCGCGGCCCGTCATTCCACAAGACTCGATGGTGCTGGGGCAAGGTCGAAAAAAAGTCCAGCGCGTGTTGGTACTCGGATTCGGAAGCGCGATCGAGACCAATCACAATCTGCGAGAGGTAGGGTACCGACTGCAGTTCACTGACAATCGCGGGCAAAGCCGGCGTTTGGATTTCGGAGTAAAGCGAGGGCAGGATCAATCCGAGCGATCTGCGCTCGCTGAAAGACACCAAGTCCTTTTCGAGGTCCTCGGTTGATCGCCCGCCCAGGTTATGCAGCGTCGTGATCGTGCCGTTTTGATAAAAATCGGCCACTGTCTCTCTCCTCTTGCACGCGTTCCAGCAAAATCTCAATGCCCTCGGACCAACCGGCGGGACCAAACTCGTCACTGATGACCAGCCCTCCTGCGCGCTTCAGTATGGGCGGTTCGTAAACGGGGGATCTCACCAGCAGTGCCAAATCCGTCACCTGCAACATTTCAATATCGTTCTCCGCATCACCTGCCGAGATACTCAGCGCCTCCTCAAAACCCAATCGCTCCCTGCGGATCTTTTGGTGCAGCCAACTCACTGCTTCTGCTTTACCGCCCGACGAGAGGACGTGGACAAAACGACCACCCTGAACGCAACGTAGGTCCAACGCCTTGACCTGTTGCGCAAAAGCAATTCGATCGGCCGGCGTGCCGAGCCACACAAGGGTTTCGCAGAACAGCCTTTCCTTCGCCAAACTCGCGCTGTCGGCATCCAGCCCGGTAATTGACATCACCTGCCTGTCTGAGAGATCACATAACGATTGGTAGCGGTTACCCCACTCCACATTGAGTATGGCCAACTGGCGCCGTATCACAGACCGGGGGATCCCAAATCCGTGGCACCACATATCTGGCTCACTGACGGAGTTTTCTGTGCGAGACAGCCGCCAATGGGTCGGTATCCATACGGCCGCTCCGTTCTCGACAATCATGGGTCCGTCGAGCCCGAGTTGCTCGGCAATGACCCGGGTCTCGGCTACCGTTTTGCTGGTGCAGGGAATAACCGGGATACCCTGCTCACGAAGGCGCGCCAAGGTGGCGGTCGCCGCCTCGGCAGAATAGGTGTGATGGTCCAGCAAAGTCCCATCGAGGTCGGTGTATATCACGGCGGCACTCATGCAGACACCGCCGTGAGCTGCATGCGGCGCACCGAACGATCATGGCCCAGATCCCAGGTCACATCTGCCAGTTGGGGCAGTACGGCCAAGGCATGTTCGGTCAACCGTTGGTAATGGAGCACAAATGCGCCGACTTCATCGCGCGTCATAGCGACACCCGTGGTGGCGTGACTGCCATCCTGAATGGCTTCAGATAGGCGTAGCTCCTGCTCCCAACGCCAATCAAACACCGCGTCGAAGTTGGGGGCTCTCAAGAACAGTAATACGTCGAGCTGATCGAATAACGCCGCATACGCATCTTGTAATTGCCTGTTCACCTCGCGACGCCAACGCCCACCGGAATCCAGCGTCGACTCGGTCTCATTGACAGGCGTGGATAACGCCGCTTCGGCCTGTGGTGGGATACCCACGCACCAACCTTCCAGAAAAATCAGGCCTAAAGGCGCACAAACTTGGCGCCAATGCACCGAATTGGTGCGCTCATCCCGCGCTTTGTCGAACGCCGGCAACGCCACGGGTCCGTCACCCCTCGCCAGTGTCTTGAGCGTGGCATTGAGTAATTCGAGGTCATGTGTTCCCGGCACACCCCGCGTGGCAAATAGTGGATGAACGGTGGCGCCAAGGTGCTGGCGCTCGGCCTGAGTCAGATAAAAATCATCCAGTGACAGCGCTGCTGCGGTCGTGCCAAACACCTGCTCCGCGACTCGCGCCATCGCCTTAGCCAGCGTGCTTTTGCCTGAGCCCTGACACCCGCTGACTCCCACCAGCAGGGTCTTTTTACTGGCTGCAGCCCTAGCAGCGAGTTGCCGCGCAATGCCGGCATACCATGCGGTAAAGCTCTGACCGAAACTCGCTGGTAGCTTTTGCTCACAAACAAACGCCTGCAGCACCCCGGCAAGACCGGCGTCTAATGTGTCGCTGTCAGGCATGCGCTCCTCGCCTGTGCCGCGAGGTGAATCGAGTTGAAGCGGCGTTTATCCGCATGTTGAACCCCCAGATATCTGTTGTTATAAGCACCCGACTCCCCGCCACTGACGCTCCAGAAGCGCCTTTCTCGGTGAATTCGGGCAGAGATGTTTGACTGATAATGCAAATACCGTGCCTGTTTTGTACGGACATGTATCTCAGGCTATTTTCGTTAAACTCAAACTCACCAGAACGTAACGGTGACAATCAACGCACCATGTCGCAAACACTCTCAGTTTTCATGGGGAGCGCTGCCCGATCCGCCATTGCTGAAAACGGGTGGCGGGGAGCGCCCATCACCACCGTGATCGGCGCTTCGGGCGGCCCGAAATGGTTGATTCTCTCGGAACTGGATCAGGTGCTGGCGTCTGAGTTACTGATCGATAACCCGCGAACGATCACCCTATTGGGCTCATCGATTGGCACTTGGCGCCACGCCTGCCTCTCGCAACCAGACCCTGTCGATGCAATTAAACGACTACAGCGGGCGTATCTGGGCCAGGAGTACAGCAGTCCCAAACCAACCCCTCGGGAAGTCAGCAACGTCGCTGGACAAATTTTGGGGGAAGCTCTGGGACAGAAGGGCGCACAAAATCTTATCCATCACCCCACTTTGCACAACGCCATTGTCACAGCTCGCGCAAAAGGTATTGCGAGAGGGCAACAGGGATTGTCGCTAGTCGCTGGAATGGCGGCGGCAACGCTCAGCAATGCCTGGTCTCGCGCCCAACTGGAGCGATATTTTCAGCGCGTAATCTTCTGTCATCCCGGACTAGAGGCGGCGCCCTTCGCGTCGGGTTTCGATACAGAGAAGGTATCGCTCACTGAAAACAATCTGATTGCGGCCCTAAAAGCGAGCGGCGCCATTCCGTTACTGATGCAATGCGAACCGCATATCCCCGGCGCCGGTGCAGGCCCTTTTTGGGATGGGGGCATCATCGACTATCACTTTACCCTCGACCGCCCGAACGACACGGGTCTGGTGCTGTATCCCCATTTCTGTCCTTTGCTCACCCCTGGTTGGTTCGATAAAAAGCTGCGGCATCGCACCCAGTCGCCGCGCCTCAGCAACCTGATCTTGATCTGCCCCAGCGACGACTTCCTCGCAAGCCTGCCCTTTGGGAAGATCCCGGATCGTGGTGACTTCCGGGCAATGTCACCGGAACAACGTATCCCTTATTGGGAGGTCTGTATTCGCGAAAGCAGCCGTCTAGCGGAGGCGTTTTACGACCTAATCACTGGTGATGACCCACTGCAGGGCGTTACGCCGCTTTGATCATCATTGCGCCAGCTCAAAGACGTGTTCGGCAATGGCGAGACAGCTCGTCAAACCCGGCGAATCGATACCCAGCAGTGAAAGCACCGGAGATTTTGCGTCACTCTCTCTCCCGCAAAATACATAATCATCGAGCACACTTTCACCACTCATGATTTTGGGCCGAACCCCAGAGTAATCAGGCCTGAGCTTCCGTGGGTCGCACTGGGGCCAGTATTGCGTTATGGCTTCGACAAAGGCTGCAGCGTCGGACTCGGCCACAACAAACTCTGGCTCCACAACGCGCTCTGTATTGGGCCCGAATCTGGCCGCACCGGAGAGATCGAAGGTCAGGTGAATGCCCAGTCCACCATGCGATGGAAGCGGATAAACAAGGCGCTTGAAGGGAACATGTCCTGAGTAGGAAAAATAGCTTCCCTTTAAATAGTAGTTCTCGAAATCAGCAGGTATCAGCTCCGGCGACAGCGCTAAAGCGTTCAAACCCGCCGCGTTAATCGCAACATCAGCCACTATGCGAGTGCCTTCTTCGAGCGTCAAAACCGCTTTTTGGCCGTCCGCCGCCAGAGATGTTGCGCACGCTTGGCAATAAGCCAAGCCCCCCGCTTGCTCCAAATCGAGGGAGAGTGACTGGACTAATCGCTGCACATCAACGATTCCGGTAGAGGGGCTCTCCAAGGCGGCCGAACAGGACAGCTCTGCCGCCTCTTTTTTCATTTCGGCCGCAGACAACCGCTTAATAGGTACATCATTACCGACCGCTCGCTGATAGATTTCTTCCAGCTGCGACTCTTGCCCCGCTGCCGAGACAATCCACTTGCCAATTTTTCTGTTTGGAATGCTTTTGTCGGCACAGTATTGGTACAAAAGTGACTTGCCCCGCAAACAGAGCATTTCTTTAAGCGAGTTTTGGGGGTAGTACAGCCCCGCATGAATCACTCCACTATTGCGTGCGCTCGTGCCAGAACCCAAACGGGGCTCTCGCTCGATGAGGATCACCTGCGCTCCGCGCAAGGCAAAGAGCCTCGCAACAGAAACGCCGACGACGCCTCCTCCCACCACAACCACTTCTGTATTGATAGTCTCCATGGTCATAGCGCTCTCAACCGTCGCAACGTTGGCTCTTCATCGGATAACAGCCATGATAACGGGGTGAAATGTTCAGCGGCCAGACTAAGAAAATACGGCACGCCTTACAAAAGATAGCGGCTCACAGTCGATTTTTTTGGAGTGATGACTGGTAACGCTGTAACGCTCAAGCGCACCCCTTCGGATTTAGAGTACGGCGAGCAACTAATGGTGCGCTATCAAATCGCTAATCGCCGAACTCAGCTCGCGGTGGCATCGCTCCTGCAAAAAATGGCCGCCTTTGGCAAACACTTGATGATTGAGCCCCCGAGTCCCCGGAACGCGCCCGATAAAGCTCTTTTCGAGTCCCCGGGTTACCGGGTCGTCTGCCGTAAATAGGCAAAGAAAGGGCTTCTCGAACTGCTCGTAAAACACCCAGGCTCTGGCCTGCGCCTCTAATGACGGGTCGTTGGGCAAAGTGGGTACCTGGCTCGGCATGGCGCGGGGACCCATCTTGTACTCAGGGCCTGGGAATGGCGACTCGTAGGCGCGACCCAGGGCAGTCTGAGGGCGAAGCGACGTGCCAAGGTAATGATGCAGCAATAGCCGAGGAGCCACTTTCCATGTGGGCGGCGGCGCTAGCATCATTTCCATCAGAAACCCCGCCGGCATGTCTTCCGTCTCCCAGCAGAATTTCTGCCAATGCGCGAATCCCATGGGAAAGGCATCCGGATCCTCAGAACCCAGTTGGGGCAAGCGAGACAGGGCACGCGCCATTGCGGGGAAGGTAAGGCGCTTACCATCCGATCGAAAATGCGCGATTTTGGCGACGAGATCAGGATTGGGTGAGGGATTGAAGGGCAGTCCGGTATTGCCCACGACCACGCGCGAGAAGCGCTCCGGGTGATCAACCACCATGCGCAAACCAATCAATCCGCCCCAGTCTTGACCGAAGCATGTGACATCAGCCAAGTCATTGGCCTCCAGCCAGGCCCCCATCCAATCGACTTGCCGCTGATAACTGTAGTCCTCTCGCGCGGCAGGCTTGTCGGATTTGCCATAGCCGGGGAGATCAGGAGCGACCACACGAAGACCCTGCGCGACCAATAACGGGACCATCTTGCGATACAGATAACTCCAGCTGGGCTGCCCATGCAGTAGCAATACTACCGGTGCGTGGGGATCGCCCTCATCGATATGATGAATCCGCATTACCTGATCATTGGCTACGGCTATATCGGTGTAATGGGGTTCAAAGGGATAATCGGGAAGTCCGGCGAAACAGTCGTCCGGCGTACGCAGTATGTGCATTGTTGTTCCTTACTTTGCCGGCGCGTTACGCCGGAAACTATTGGCATTATTTATGTCATAATGTACTTGATGAGTCAAATGCAGGCTTGCCGGCAATACAGACGGCTCAAGGGAGCCAGAGCAGGTTGAACGTTGCTCTGACTGTGGCAGGCAGGCGCTTACTCGTTTTTTCTTGACGCATTTTCAGGAGGTCATGATGGAAGTTCACAATGCGGTTTCACCCACCGAGGCTCAGCTACAGGAATTTTTTGAGCCGCACGCCAAATCCCCAATCTATATGGTCAACCTCCTGAAATTTCACGAGCGCGCCCAATACGAGGACGGCCGTCACAGTGATCTCACCGGTTACGAGGCCTATGGTCTCTACGCCAAAGCGGTGGCTCGCCTCATAACGCTGGTTGGGGGAGAAGTGGGATTCTTTGGCGACGTATCGAGATTGATGCTAGGCGAAGTGGAGTCATTATGGGATCAGGTTGCCATTGCCATGTACCCTTCACGAGCGGCGATGCTCGAGATGATTCAGCTGCCCGAGTATGCGGAGATCAATATCCATCGCACGGCCGGTTTAGCCGGACAACTCAACATTGAGACCGCAGACGCCGGTGGACCTTGGCTATCACCGCAAGCCACGTGATCTCGCCGCACCAAGTCCCCATTACCTCAGCTTTTTGTCGTCGCGCTGGGATTCTCAGCACCTAGTTAAGGTATCCACAGCGTGACGCACTGGGCATCTCTTCGCCCGGCTTTACCTCATGCACTGCAGGGTCAGAAGGCATTAAGCTGCAGCGTCGTGACGAGATGCACAATTCTGCCATTGCGGATCTCATAGTGATCCCGGCCCGACTGCTCGTTCTCATTGCCCACAGGTAACCGCCATTCAACCGCGGCCTTCCCGTAAGCCTTTGCTTGAACTGCATCCCATGCGAGCGCACTCAACTTCGGTTGTGTGCACAATGCCGTGCAGTAATCGGCCAACGCGTCCCAGCCGATCACCTTGCCCTCAGGGCATTCAAGTGTGGCGTCCAAGGCAAAATAGCCGGCCACCTCCAGCGGGGCGCCCCTCTTGAGCGCCGCGAGGTGACCGCGGACTACCTCGGTAGAGGAGCGAGAAGCCATCGCCTCAAGCACCGGGTTCACCCGCTGACGCCATTCTCCCAAATCCACATAATCCCGCACCGAAATTACGGTACCGGTCTCGGCGTCCACCGCAAATACGCCGTGACAGGCAACCGCGTATTCTTTGCCCTCTAACCAAAAACGATCAACGCGCTCGAGGCTACCTGACATCCCGTCTATCGCGATGTGAAGAACGTCCCACTGCACCCGCTGGGACCAGCAGAGAATGCCGCCTAATAGCGAGATCACCGCCTCCCGTCCCTCGGCGGCAGGATGAGGCACATTTTGCCAACACGCGTTGGGATGCAGCGCTCGACGCACCGCCCGCAAATCGCGAGATTCGATCGCCTTTAGCAGCGTCTCGATGCTTTTACGCGTGACTGATTCTATTTCCACAGGCTCATCTTAACTGCTCAATCAGGCTGCACAGAGGCCGGCGATACCTCAAAAATAGCCGAGTCGGGTATGGACTCACGTGAATAATTTCCCCTTTGTCGCAACTGAGAGGGTACTCTTGCGGTCCCCACACTTACCAACAACGAGAGGCCAGCTAATCATGACTTCTGATAACGCCTTCGACATCGTCGTATTTGGTGCCTCGGGTTACACCGGCCGGCTGGTCGCTGAATATCTGTCGCAGGAGTACGGGGACGACGACCTATCGTGGGCGATGGCGGGTCGCTCACTGGAAAAGCTTGCCGCAGTTCGCGAAGAGATGGGCATCAGCGACAACATTGCTTTACTTGAGGCCGATATCGCCGACGCTGACTCCGTGCGACAACTGGTGCAAGCCTGCAAGGTGCTCATCACCACCGTGGGCCCCTATCAACTGTACGGTGAAGAGCTGGTGAAACAATGTGCCGAACACGGAACAGATTATGTCGACCTGACAGGAGAGCCCAGCTGGATGCATGGAACCATTGCAAAATATGGCTCTGCCGCAAAGGCATCTGGCGCCCGCATCGTGCACAGCTGTGGCTTTGACTCAATCCCCTTTGACTTGGGCGTATTTAACCTCCAGCAACACGCCATCGCCAAAACTGGCCAGCCCATTGCTACGGTTAAAGGTCGCGTCCGCGCAATGAACGGCAGTTTCTCGGGCGGCACGATCGCCTCCATGCGCGCCACGATGGCAGCGGTTGCCAGTAACCCGGAAATTATTGGCGTTCTGACCAATCCGTTCGCGCTCGCGGAGGGGTTTACCGGACCTGAGCAACCCGCAGGGGCCGCGCCCCAATATGATGAAGAGCTGGGCAGCTGGAGCGCACCGTTTATCATGGCGCCAATCAACACGAAGAATATTCATCGCTCCAACCTTTTACTCGGCCACCGCTACGGCGAAGATTTTCGCTACGACGAGATGTTACTGACAGGGGATGGTGGGCAGGGCAAAGCGACCGCGGAGTTCGTCGCCAAGGATGATTCCGTCGGGAAGAGTGAGCTCCAGCCGGGCGACGGTCCCACCAAGGAAGAACGTGAAAACGGCGACTTTGACGCCATTTTTGCCGGCATGAGTAGCGACGGTGAGCTGATGATCAGTAGCGTTCAGGGTGATCGCGATCCGGGTTATGGCTCAACATCCAAGATGCTCGCTGAGGCAGCGATGTGCTTGCTGAAAAATCCGGAGCTGGCCAGTGGTGGACTCTGGACGCCGGCAGCAGCGCTGGGTGAGGCGCTGGTCAAGCGGTTGGAAGCCCATGCTGGTCTGACGTTTCAGATCGAGCAGGGATAGGCGTAGCGGTCGCGGACTCACAGTTGGATTAATCACTGTAGCGATGCTTCCAGAGGAACTCACCGAACATCTGAATAGCAGTTTGCTGCCCCTGCTCGCGGACACCCTTGAGGGCACCGCCGTCACGGATTTGGAGCGTCTTTCAGGCGGGGCCAATAACGAAACCTGGCGACTGTCATGGGGCAATACGCCGCTGATTCTCCGCCGGCGCCCCTTCAGCGCCGGTGCAGTGGCCAATCTCGAAGGCAATATTCTGGGGCTGTCTTTAGTTGACGAGGCTCAGGTCATCCAGCTTGCCAGCAAAACCGCCGTCCCCGTACCCACGGTTTATGGTGTATTCGACGAGCATCACGCCATCGGCGAGGCATTTTTGATGGGGTTCATTCCTGGAGAAAGCATCCCCCAGCGATGGCTAAATGACGCCAACTTTGCACACGCGCGCAATAAGCTCGCCTATCAGTGCGGTGAGGCCCTCGCACACATCCATGCCATCGACTGCACGAATCTGCCCAGCAGCATTGGTCCTACAACACTGGCCCGGCGCTTCGAGGCGGCACAAAAACGACTCCACGCGTTTGGTGATGTATCACCCGCACTGCAGTATGGTCTTAATTGGTTGATCGACCATGCCCCAGCAGAAACCCCCCATGTTCTACTTCATGGAGACTTTCGCACCGGCAATTTGCTGATCAACGATCAGGGATTGGCAGGCGTACTGGACTGGGAACTGACGCACCAAGGCCCACCCGGAGAGGATCTGGGCTATCTCTGTGCCAATGTGTGGCGATTTGGAAAACTGGAGAAGCCTGTGGGCGGCTTTGGTGACTATGCGGACTTAATCGCTGGCTACCAATCGGTCGCCGGGTGGAGTCCTGATCTCAACAGCATCCGCTATTGGGAGATCTTCGCCGCACTGAGTTGGGGTTTGGTCTGCCAGACCATGGGGGCACTCTGGAAAAGCGGACAAGGTGACGTTGAGCGAGCCGCGGTAGCGCGAAGACGATCCGAGGCAGAGCTGGATATGCTTCTTTTAATCGACGAATGGGAAGACCGATGAATCACGAGGATGACGCGGCGTCGGCAGAGGTACCCGTAGACGGCCTGCTGAGCGCCATTCAATCTTTTCTGATCGAAAGCGCTGCACCTCACCTCGAGGGACGCAACCGGTTCAATGCCAGAGTTGCGGCCAACGCGCTGGGAATTGTCCAGCGCGAGCTGTCCATGGGCCCCGCGCTGCGAGCGTTGGATGAAAATGCGGCGACCCAATGGCTCTCAACCCTCGAGACAGATGCCACGATTGCTCAGCGGTTGTCTCGCGCTCTGGCGAAGAGAGAGATTCAGGACGACCCCCCATTCTTTAACTACCTCAAACAAAGACAGCTACTGGTCACAGCTATCAATAATCCAAAATATGCCAGTCGGTCTATCGCCGAAGCGCGATGGTCATCGACTGTTTGCTAGGGGGTACCCCTTATGAGCCAAGAATTCCTGTTCGACATTCCACGCGACATCGAGGACTACCTGCTGGTTCTCGATGACTTCATCGAACGCGAAATAAAACCCCTGGAAGCACAAGACGATAACCGTCGCTTTTTTGATCACCGTCGTGAACATGCGCGCACCGACTGGGATCGCGGTGGCCTACCCCGAGAAGAATGGGAAGCGCTCCTGATGGAGATGCGCCGGCGCGCTGACGCCGCTGGGCATTTTCGCTATGCCTTACCTGAGGCTTTCGGCGGCCAGAACGGCTCTAATCTGGCAATGGCGCGCATCCGAGAATACCTCGCACAGAAGGGCCTTGGGTTGCACAACGACCTGCAGAATGAGAGCTCGATCGTCGGCAATTTGATGACACCGCTGATGTTGCGGGACTTTGGCACCCCTGCGCAGCAGTCGCTGTGGATGGAGCCCCTTTTAAAAGGGGAGATGGGCTGGTGCTTCGGCCTGACTGAAGCGGCGCATGGCTCGGATGCCACCTGGATGGAGACCCGTGCCGAAAAGGCCACTCGGGATGGTGTCGATGGCTGGTGTCTCACGGGAGAAAAAATGTGGACCACCGGCCTTCATAAAGCCAGCCACGTCCTGGTATTTGCGAGACATTCAGGGGCAGATGGTAGTGCTTTGGGTATCGGCTGCTTTGTCGTCCCCACAGATTCATCCGGGTTCGCGATAGGTGACTATCTTTGGACGCTGAACATGCCCACCGATCACCCCCGCTGCACTTTTTCCGACGTATTCGTACCCGACGGCAACGTATTGGGTGAAGTGGATCAAGGGCTGAAAATTGCAATGCACTTTGTTCACGAGAGCCGGATCAGGCAAGCCGCATCTTCTTTGGGCGCCGCACAATACTGTCTCGACGAGACTTTCAAGTACACCAAAGAGCGGGCGCCTTTTGGTAAGCCCCTGTCGGCCAATCAGGGCATCCAGTTCCCCCTGGTGGAATTGCAAACCGAAGCGGAAATGTTGCGATTACTGATCTACAAAACAGCGGCGCAAATGGACCAAATGGACAAAGTCGATGTTGCTCGGAAGCTGACGGACAAGGTGTCGATGTGTAATTACCGCGCCAACAGGCTGGTCTGTAATGCGGCAGATACGGCCATGCAATTTCATGGTGGCCTGGGCTACTCGCGCCACAAGCCTTTCG
>CAXPKH010000160.1:0-2807 GCA_964217615.1 Luminiphilus sp. | reverse complement strand
CGCGCGCAAGGTAATAAAAATCTTGGGATTGCTCAATGTCAGTAATAACAATCAAGCGTGATGGTCCTTTTTGCGATGTTTATTCCCATCACCGGTGCGATGGCAATTCACAAGGCGAACTGATTGTCATTATCTTCCGCTAAAAAAATGTCAAAAAAACGTTTGATACAAGAAAATATAGCGTGTAAATAGACTTAACCAACGTTTTAATGATGAGTTAATGCCAGAGAAAAACGATAATTTATCTAAGGTGTGTGCCCGGCACGGCTGTCGGCGGAGGGCCAAGAGCAAGTTTTGCAGTGACACTTGCCGAGTGGCGCACCACAACGCTAAACGGGCCCCCGCCGTTAAGGTCAGGATTATGTGTCTGGGCTGCAAGAGCGTTTTTCACGGCAGGCCAGATCAAAAAACCTGTAGCGCGACCTGTCGCTCGCGGGTTTTCCGCGCACGGAAACAACATCAGGCGGAAGCAGATAGCGCCCCGATGTCCTGGAGCCAGACCACGCCGTTTTCGCCCGCTGAACTCAAAAAACGCATGCAGGCGCAGCCGCTAGAGTCGGGTGTGGAGTACTCCTGGCTGCCGGTTGCACCCAAAAAGGTGCGCGTAAGACGTAACCCAGAACCCACTAATCAGATGCGTTTCGATTTTTCCGAGGGACCCTCTCCAGCGGAAGCGGAAGAAAGCTCGCACCCGGAGTAGCAATCGAAGCTCGATGGTTTACCGCGCTACCTTCGAGGCCCGTGACGGTTGAGCAACGTGCAAACACCGGCGATCATGCCTGTGATCACAAAAACCAGGATCCGCCGTCCACCATGTGGGTTTGCCCAGTGACCAAACGGCTGGCATCTGACGCGAGGTAGAGCAGAGTACCGGTGAGGTCCTCGGTTTCCAGATTGCGCGGAATTAGCTGGTTGGCGGCGATCACGGCTTTCGCCTTATCGAATTTCTCCCCAAAAAACTCGCGGGTTCCCTCGGTCATCACCGCTGAGGGCGCTACCGCATTTACCCGGATGTGATCACCCCCCAACTCGCGCGCCATACCCCGGGTCATGCCGATAACGGCCGCTTTTGAGGCGACATAGTCGAGTCCATAAGGCAGACCAAAGACCGCCGCTAAGGATGAAATATTGATAATGGATCCACTGCCGCCGGCGCGCATGTGTTCGACCACAGCTCGACTGGCGAGCCACGTGCCTTTGATATTGACCTGCATGACCCGATCCCATTGCGCCTCCTCCAGGTGCTCAAATCGAGCGCCCCGCAAACCTGCATACAATGCCGCGTTGTTAACCAGCACATCAATGCGCCCAAAGGCATCAATAGCGCTGGTCGCCATGGCCTCGCAGCTTTCGGCGTCGGCCACGTCGAGATGGACAGCGATTGCTCGACCGCCGGCCGCGGTGATTGAGGTCACGGTATCCTCGCAGCTGGCAATATCGGCTGCGACGATCGCTGCACCTTCTCGCGCCATGGCTTCACAGTAGGCACGACCCAAGCCGCGGGCGGCACCTGTAACGATTGCGACCTTATCGGCAAGTTGCATGCTGTCACCTGAGTTTTATTTGAAAATGGGAGTGTAGCGCGGTTGGGCAAATAGCGTGGCGTGGCGCTATACCGAAGAATTAAGAGATTGCTTGTATGCCGAAGCGCACATGGCTGCCCCAGACCTGTGGCCCGCACAGTTAATGCATTCATCGACACTTTCTGACACTCTTTAGAGCTCCATAATGGAGCCTTTACCCCCCGTGCGCCGGTAATGGGCGTGCGCTAGAGAAGAGCCGTTGTATGACATTTCCCATTGATGCTGTTAGAGCGCAGTTCCCGTCACTGACAACCACCGACGACGGGCAACGCCGTATCTACTTTGATAACGCCGCCGGTACCCAGGTGCCGCAGCAGACGATCGACCGCATTGTCGATTTCTTCCATCGGTTCAACAGCAATACGGGTGTCTTCAACCCCACTTCGGTGGAGGTCGACGCGATGTATGCGGAGGCCGTGGCGGCGATGGCTGATTTCTTGGGTACCGAGGATCCGGGAGAGGTCATTATCGGGCCCAACATGACCACCCTCACTTACCAGCTCTCGCGCAGTCTGGCGCACCAGTTTGCGCCCGGTGACGAGATCATCATTTCCCGCATGGAGCACGAGGGCAACGTTTCACCTTGGCTACAGATGGCCGAGGACAACCAGATGGTGGTGAAGTGGTTGGAATTTGACCGCGAGACCTGGCGCGTTGAGCCCGCCGCGCTTGAGGCCTTGCTGACACCGCGGACTCGGGTGCTGGCACTGAACTATGCCAGTAACCTGACGGGGGGTGTTAACGATGTGAAAACTCTGACCGCCATGGCGCAGGCTACCGGTGCCATGGTCTATGTCGATGCCGTGCAGTTCGCCTCGCACCGCTTGATCGATGTCGTGGATCTCGGCTGTGATTTCCTCGCGTGTTCCCCCTATAAATTCTATGGCCCGCACTTGGGTGTGGTGTTTGGCAAGCGGGCGCGCCTTGAGGCGCTCCATGCCTACAAGCTGCGCTGCGCGACCAACGATCTGCCTTTGCGCTTTAGTCTGGGGACCCCGGCATTTGAATTGATTGCCGGCTTGTTGGGGACGTTGGGCTATTTTACGTGGCTCGCCACCTCAACCGGTGCGAACGGCGATCGCCGTTCATTGTTTCGGGCGGCCTATAGCGCCATGGGTGAGCACGAGGATCAATTATCTGAGCGACTGCTGGCGGGGCTTTTGAGTATGCCCGGCGTGTCGCTGCAGGGCGCGGGCACCTTACAACACCGGGTGGCCACCTTCT
>CAXPKH010000159.1:0-31021 GCA_964217615.1 Luminiphilus sp. | reverse complement strand
GACGAGGTCGGGGTTGAGCCTGAGCGAACCGGCGGTGGATGCGTTTGCCCCAGTTTCAAGATACGCGGACTTTAAGCGGGCGTGATCTTTTTCTACCGAGTCAATCACGGAGTCCCAGATCCTTTCCTGAGCTGTTCGCAGGGAAGCTGAGAACGTTCGATAGTAAGGATGGTCGGCGATCATTTCGCGGACTTGATGTCGGTCTGTGATCGGCGCTTCCGTCGCCGCCTTCGCGGCCAAGAGATGGTAGACACCGGGTTGTACTTCGTTCAACAGGTGCGCCCGTAAACTTCGCGCAAATTGCTGCCGCGATTCATCATCGTGGTCACGTCGAACCAATAGCGGATGTTGATGTTGATCGTCCATGGCGCGATTCGAAGCGGCTTTTCGTCATTGTACACAAGTCACTAAATCGCGATCCATCGACCACTCGAGCGACAATAAGCCTCAGGTCAGTTGTCGGCGCTTAATTGACCCCATGAATGTCTTTAGTTCTGTGATGTCCAAGTATGTCTTGGTGCGACAAATTGGTTATTCATTGCCCTCGCAATATACTCATACGGTTGCACTGAACTGACGAGCACTAACTCCGCGGGGGTTGCGCATGGCGATACGAGTGATCGGTGGAGGCATTATAGGCCTCAGCGTGGCTTACCATCTCAGCCTTAAAGCTGAAAACATCACGGTATTCGAAATCGACAAAAGCTACGAGCGCGCCAGCTTCGCGCGCAGCTGTGGCGGGTTGAGAAGCCAGTTCAGCACTCCGGCCAACATTGCGATGAGCCGATACAGCATCGATTTCCTCAAGACGCAGACTGACGTGTCCTTTAAGGCCAACGGCTATCTCTTGCTATTTGACGCAGCCCGAGTCAAGGACCACGATCAAAGCCTCAAGCTTCAGCAAGAGATGGGCGCCAGCACAAGATCTCTGCACCCCGAAGACCTCAAGGCGCTATTTTCAGATCTCAATACCGATGATCTTTACCGAGGATGCCTAACACTGGACGGATCCGAAGGATGGATCGACCCGACAAGCTTGCATACTTGGTACAAAGAAAAATGCCTCAATGCTGGCGTTGAGTTTATATACGGCGATCATCGTGAATACGCCTCTCAGCCCTCAGATATCACTGTGGTATGTGCCGGTTGCTGGACTCGAGAAGTAGGAAAATATTTTGGCGTAGAGGTGCCCGTGCGCGGTGAAAAGCACACTGTCTTTCAGATAAAGACAGAGCGTCCGGTCTGCGCCGAGCTACCGTTAGTCGCCGATCTTGCAGCAGGTATCTATTTCAGGCCTGAGGGCGAGGGCTACATAGCAGGTTACGAGGGTAACAACGAGGGCGAGGCTGATGATCTCGAGCCTGCCTGGGACAGTTGGGATGAGGTTTGGGAAAGGTTGTACCACCGGTTTCCAAGCATCTTTGACAAAGCCAAAATGACGGGGGCATGGGCCGGTTATTACGACACCAGCGAAGCGGACCATAATGCGATCATCGATGCCAAGGACGGTATTTTCTTTGCAACAGGTTTTACGGGGCGAGGACTGATGCACTCCCCTGCCGTAGGATTGGTGGTGAGTGAGATGGTAACAGGAGCACCTCCCAGCATTGATCTCTCTTCTTATCAGTTGGAACGCACCCCTCGTCGGGAAAAATATGTCATTTGATCTCCCATTTTGTGAGACTTAGGCAAATCCGCTTGATGACATCGCAACATTAACTGGCTGGGGAGGAATCCGCAGGTACCAGACCAACCTGCGCTTATTGCTTGAAGAAGACCACTAACCGATCGGATTGACGCGGTTACCGCGGGGAAACCATTAAGAATCATCACGTCAGCCCTGCCTGTAACTCCAGTCAAATAAAGGCCGACAAAATGCCAGTCAGTTAGATATGTAAGCGAATTCGTCCTCAGGCTGATCTTCCTGAGACAGATCCCGGTCGACGTTAATCGCTCTGGCATATATCCAAGGCCAGAGCGGCTCTGACTGCATCTCGTTGTGAGCCTTGAGCGCGCCTCTCAATCGACTTGCCACTTCCGGATGCTGGGACAATACGTTGCTCCGCTCACCTTCGGCGGTAAGATCGAAGAGCCACTCCTTCCGAGGTGGCTGTTCGCTACCTGACTGGGGAGGTGCACTGACTACGAGCTTCCATCGCTCTTCCCTGACTGCCTGAGCGGCGCCACCTCTGAAGAATAGGTACTCATGTGGCGAGTCCGTACGCTGGGTATCTGTCACATATGGTGTTAGATCAATGCCATCAATGATTCTGTCAGAGGGCAGCGCCGCACCGGCTGCTGCCGCGGCGGTTGCATAGATATCAAAGTGATGAACGGGTAGATCATAGGCAGTGCCGGCCGGCAGTTTCGCTGGCCACCTCGCGAGGAATGGTACTCGGATGCCACCCTCAAATAAGGTGGACTTCCAGCCCCGATAGGGGGCATTAATGTTTGGCAAACCAATATAGCCTGCACCACCATTGTCAGAAGTGAATACGACTAAAGTGTTTTCATCCAGTCCATTGGCTTTCAGCGCGTCCATGACACGTCCAACACTCCGATCCAGCGCGCGGATCATGGCCGCATAGACCCGTTCCCGATGCAGTTCGATGTGCGACAACGCCTCATAATCCTCACGCGGCGCCTGCAATGGCGTATGCGGTGCCCAGTGAGCCAGATATAAAAAGAAGGGGCGATCCTTATTGGCTTCGATCACTTTGACCGCTTCATCGGTGTAGTAGTCAGTCAAGTATCTCGGCGGTTCGAACCAGGGACCGCCATTGAAACTCGCGGCGAAATCCAGCACCCGCCAGAGGAAGCGGTCTATGGGATCAAATGCCTGTCTGGCCTGAATGATGTCCGCATCATCACGTCGTCCGTACAGCCCACTCGCCATCAGGAGGCTCTCGGCAAAGCCCTGATCATGAGGCGCCATCCCCTTTTCCTCGCCAAGGTGCCACTTTCCTATGTGAGCCGTGTGATATCCCTCGCTCTCCAATAGCTCAGCCAGTGTGATTTCGGAGGCTGGCATACCCAGCCCCGCGAATTCGAGGCTGTCTCGCGTATTAGCCAACGGATTAGCGAGAGCTGGCGGCAGTGACGGCCTCTTCGTCATAGCGTTAAGCATGCCTGTGACCGGCGCGAAACCAGGTGGCGTCGGGGTAAATTCGAAACCGAAGCGTGTGCCGTACCGGCCCGACATCAGGGCCGCGCGGGAGGGTGCGCAGGTTCCGTGGGCGGCGTAACCCTTGGAAAAAGTAACCCCCGCTTCGGCCAGCGCGTCGATGTTCGGTGTCTGGGCGGTAGGGTTTGGACCGTTCATCGAAAGATCGTTCCACCCCAAGTCGTCGGCGACTATTAGGACGATATTGGGCGGCCGTCTCGATGGCGTTCGGTCGTGGGCGTCAGCGCCAGTAGACCACTCAATTTCAATCGTCGGCCCAATGGCGGTCACCGCCGACCTCATCTGGGCAACGCTGAACAGCACGATCTCTGCACGAAATATCCAGCCGACACAAATTACCAAGAGAACAGTTCCGCTGAACCACCTCATAGTGCGAGTCCTTCTGAATCGACAATCCCCATCGCATCACCATACGCTCAATGAATCAGTGCTGGAGAGACATTCTCGGCCACTCGCGACCGAGGAGCGTGCAGCTGCCTCCCTAGGTCTGCTTCCAACCAAGACCTTGCTCGATCTTCTGTGATAGCCGCAAAAAAGCAACTCGCAGCACGAGTTCCTCTGGAATTGGATGATCCAGACTAAAACGGATCGTGTTTTGGGATGTCTCGTACGACTGCAACTGATCACGGAGCGCATCAATCACTGATGGGGTCGGATGAAGACTGATATGGTTTTTGAGTGCAGCGTATTGGAACAGTATCCCATCCTCGATAAACGCGGGCTTCCCCCACTTTAGCGCTTCACTGGCTTCTGGAGCGGCCCGCCTCAGAAGACGCCGTAACTCGCTTAATCTTTGCCTCGCCCCCGGCGACTTTGACAAAATGTAGCCTTCCACTGAGTCGACTTTTACCGTCATCACCGCCCTCCCTGATCGCTTTTTTCAACAGCAGACGCGTGTCGATCATCGCGGCCGATGCGAGTCCATATGGCGCGCTCAGCGAGCTTTTCATAGCAACGGCTGAAACGCCAGAAGCGGTGGGCATCTCATGACAAAATTCAGCCGGGAAACGATCGGCTGATAACCCAGAAAAGTTTATTGGGTCAGGTTTTTCTCGAGTAACGCGAATAAATCTTCCACCGAGGAACTACCCTGCTCTTTTCCGGACGCGTCAAATTGCCAGAGCATGCCGTCGAGGGCTGGATTGGCGAAGTAGACGATGCCATGTCGAACCGGGTCCGTAGCATGTTGGCTCAGCACACGGTGCGTCACTGCACCTACCGCGCGATCCGAGTGAGCCGTGATGAAGTTGAGCGCCTCTCCAAAGTTGATGATGAGATGGCCGGGAAGTACCGGCACATCCTCAAACTCTCCGCTGATCTCAATTTGCAGACCCGGTGCGCTGGCATCGAGTATGGTTACGAAACCGTAGTCCGTGTGGGGGCGCAGGCCCCAGTTTGGGGTGCGCGTGTCGTAGTGGACAAAATTGAGGAACGCGTCGCCTCCGCCGGAGGTGTAACCTCCTGAGGCACGGTCCCACAATGCTTCGGGAATCCCTGATTGAAGGAACACCTCACGCATAATCGCAATGCCGATGGCATCGAGCATGCGACCGAACGCTGCAATGTCTGTTGGGTAATAGCGATCCCAGCGCTCGCGACGGAGTGCCAGCTTGGTCTGCTGATTGTTCTCTAAGGCAATGAAGCCCTCGAGCTCGCCATACTGGGGGATTTGGCGGTGGGGGCTATCCCGATCAATCAGTTCACGGCCAAATCGCCGAGCCGACTCCAGATCAAGCTTATCAAGGGTCTTGAGGTAAAAGATTCCGAGGTCCCAGGCTCGATTGAGATCGTCCGGATTCGGGAAGATGAGGCGCCCATGAGCCGTTTCATCGGCTGCTATGGACGCTACCGGGAGGCCACGTTCCCGCCAAACCCTTTGATGACTCGATGACATCCCAATGGCTCCCAGATACCAAGGCCAGCGGTAAATACAGACGGTAAAGCAAAAGGTCGGGTGCGGTCCAGTTGCAACACAATGGCGTGCATTGGGATAGGCTGTCACACCGTGCGACGGGTTTTAGGGGCTACAGCGTATCAATGTTGAAGCGCAATTTTGATGCGCCGTTTTCAGGGAGAGAAACGATGACCAAGACTTTAATGACCACCTCAATGCTCAGCGTGCTTTTTTTAGTTGCGCAACCTGCCGTCGGTCACCATGACGGGCCGCATAATAATGGGGATAAAAGACCGTCGCCAAAACAGATGATGCGTGCAATGGACACCGACGGCGACGGCCTTATTAGCTTTGAGGAGTTCCAGTTACCGGAAAAACGCCGCGGCGCCGACAGGCTGGACGAGGCAGATACGGATGGTGACGGCAATATCAGTCGCGCTGAGATGGAAGCCCAGCTAAACGCGCACCTCGAAGCGGTCAAAGCCAAGGCAGAGGCGCGATTTGAACAAGCCGACATCAATGACGACGGATTTGTGACCCCTGAGGAACGCAAACAGGTCGCTTTTGAGATGCTGGATATCAACGGCGATGGGTATCTCTCGCCAGAAGAACTGGCCGCAGCACAGAAGAGTCGCAGGCGCCCGCAGGATTAAGCGCTCCAATCATAAAGATGGATGATGGCGCACTGATGGAGCAGGTCTCGCGCGGTGATCGCGAGGCCTTTGCTATGCTGGTGGAGCAACACGCACCGGCACTTCACCGGTTTGCGGTGAGGCTCCTCGTTCAGCAATCACACGCCGAAGAAATCGTGCAAGAGACGCTGACGCGCGCTTGGCAGAAAGCCGGTGATTACAACGCTGAACGAGCTCGGCTATCCACCTGGCTGCATCGCATTGCCCATAATCTCTGCGTCGATAGGCTCAGGCGTCAGGAGCGCGAGGTGCCGCTTGCCCCGGCATTAGAGTCTGCGCTAACAGCCAGAGAGACTGCTGAACAGGTCCTGGAGACGCTGGATTCCCAGGATAGGGTAGCCAGAGCAATTGCCAGTTTGAGCGAGCGGCATCGCACGGCATTGGTACTCACCTACTACCAGAGCTTATCCAACCGCGAAGTCGCCGAGATCATGGGTGTTTCACTAAGAGCACTTGAGTCACTCCTGGCGCGCGCGCGCCAGCAAATCAAAACTACTCTGGAGGAGTCGTCATGAAACGATCCCCATCACAACCGCAACTTTCCCTAACCCGGGCAGAAGAGATTTTAAATGCCTATGGCGCAGAGCCTGAAAGATGGCCCGAAGACGAGCGAGGCAACCTGCTACAACTGCTGGCTCAATCACCGGAGTTACAGGCATTACGCGAGACGGCCAGCCAACTGGATGATCTGCTTGATGAGTGGCAGCCAGAAGTCATTAGCCACACAGACATCTTGGTCGGGTCGCTACCGGCCCAAACACAACTAAAGCAACACTGGGCAGATCAACTGGCAGCCGTTTTTGTACCCGGCCTACTGGGCTGGCGACAAGCCGTGCTCGCAGCGGCACCCCTGACGTTGGGATTCATTTGGGGCCTGTGGGGAGAGCCGCCCTCAGACGACTGGTCTGAAGCTGAGTTCCTGATTTTCAATTCACCTATGGAGGTGCTCACCGATGAATAACGGCGTGAACACGAACAAATGGCTGATCGCCTCGGTGGCCATTAACCTCATCTTCATCGGGGCATTACTGGGGGATTGGTTCAGTCATGCTCGTCGCAATCCACCTCCCATGCACTGGGCTACGGGAGAGCTTGATGAGCCCAGTCGCGCAGCGGTTAAAACGATTCTCGATCAACAAAAGCCCGTGGTACGCGCGCTTCGCCAGGAAATGAGAGCGATTGATAAAACCCTGATGGAGATCGTTCGGTCTCAGACTCTCGACGCAACAGAACTTGAGCGAATCCTTACAGTGCGACAGGCAAAACAAATGGAATATCAATCGTTGCTGCAGACTTCACTGGAGTCCATTTTGCCCGCCCTCACCCCGCCACAGCGGGTGGCAGTGCTGCGACGTATGCTGATGGAGAGTAAGCCACCGCGTCCCCCTCACAATAATCATGGAGGAAGACGTCATGATGAATTAGGGGCAGGAGGTCGGCCCAGCCCGCCCCGGTAAAACGAGGAAGAAGCCTCAGCGTATCAAAGCGCGTATCACCCGCGAGGCTGCAGTCTGTGGGCAACGTAAAATGGCAGCAGGATTAGTAGCGCCAGAATAGCGACGAGCAAAGGTTCTCTCAGCGCTTTTCGCATCATATTGATTGCCAACTGCTTGATATGACCATAACCCACCGGCATAGGCAGTACATGATTGTCGATAACGTACTGCTCGTAGGCCGCCAACATGCGTTGCAGCCGTTCGGGCCTCTCATTGGAAAGATCACGGGTTTCGCCCGGGTCTGCCTTAATGTTGAACAGGTGCCAACGGTCGTCCCCAAGGGGGCCACGATTAAAGACGATTTTGTAGTCTCCCTGGAATAGCGCGGCATTGCCCGCAAGCTCATAACCCACCGCGTCATCCTCGCCATAGACTCGCTCGGCTCCACCGTGCAATACCGGCGCCAAGTCACGCCCGATCATGGGCTCAATGGGTTTGCCACCGTGTCTGCCCCGGGGCGGTTCGATACCCGCGAAAGACAGAATAGTGGGGGTAATGTCCGTCACAAAAGAAAAGGCATCGCTCAGCACGCCGCGTCTGGGTAAAGCAGTACCGGCCACGATCAGCGGCACCCGCATGCCGCCCTCGCCAGCATAGAACTTGTAGTAAGCAAGCGGGCTCACCGCCGCGCTGGCAAAGCTGGGGCTGATAGTGTTGTAGCTGCCCTTGAGGCCCAAGGTGTCGTAGTCACTGCGGTAGCTCAGCGCACTCAGCTGTCTCTGAATCGCAAAGCTATCGGGGTCAGCGGCCCCTGCTCCCTCGGCGCCGTTATCCGAGGTAAAAATGAATATCGTGTTTTCGAACTGACGCTGACTTTTGAGATACGAGATCAAACGGCCGATATGATGATCCATCGCTTCGACCATGCCGGCATAAACCGCCATACGTTTGGCTTCGTATCGCTGCCGCTCAGCATCCAGTGCCTGCCAGTCATCTGTGGTAGACATCGCCATCGTGCCAACCTCGGGCGGGATAATGCCCAGCGCTGACGCCCGCTTGTGACGTTGTTCACGGATGACGGTCCAGCCCACATCGTACATACCCATATACGATTCGATGAATTCCTGAGGTGCCTGCACCGGAATGTGTACGGCCTGAAATGGCAGGTAGGCAAAAAAAGGCGCATCGTCGTGAATATGGGTGTCGATAAACTCGATGGTTTTGTCGACCAAAAAACGAGACGAGTAAAAATCTTCTGGCAGGGTGTAAGGCTCGCCATCGGCAAACCAATTGGCGTTGTCATAGAGCGGCATGTAAGGGCGCTGCTCCCAGTTATCGGCCCCGGAATCGGCCAACGCAACGGTCCGCTCGAAGCCACGTTGACTCGGCAACTTGCCCGCGGTACTGCCCAGATGCCATTTGCCCGCCATGTACGTGTGATAACCCGCTCCCTCGAGGAGCGTCGCCACCGTCACCACGTTGCTGCCGAGCACGCCCTGATAGTAAGGGTCATGGCGCTGCTCCGGCGCCAGCATCTCAGGAATATTGGGCACACCCGCCCGATGCGCATCGACCCCTGTCAGGAGCATGGCCCGGGCTGGCGCGCAGTTAGCAGCGGTGTGGTAGTTCGTGAAGGCCACACCGGTCTCGGCGAGTGCCGACAAGGTAGGCGTATTGATCTCACTGCCGAAGGGCGCGATGTCGGAAAAGCCCAGATCATCCGCGAGAATCAATACGATGTTGGGCCGAACGCCCTCCTCACGTTGAGGCAAAGGCCCCAAATCCGCATCCGTTGATACTGAACCAACCGCCAGGTTGCCGATAACCGTAAATCCGGTGCCAAAGAAAAAAGCCGTCAGCAACTGGCGCATAGTGCGCTCACGACCGTTCGGGTAAATAGCGGGAGGCTAAAAATAGTATTAACGCCACCACCACCTCTGGCACGATCAGGTCCGTGGCCAGCGCCGCATCGTGCAGAAGCCACGCCAGTGTGCGACCTATCGCCGTCAGCGAAAGTAAGATGATAGGCGGGTAGTACCAGATGCTGCGCTGTGTGGTCAGGCCCATCAGAATGCACACTGCCAGTGTCAGAAAGAAAGCCGACATATCGCCGACCTGAGAGCTAAGACCGATGCCACTGCCCAACACCAGGCCGAATTCTGGTGCCACAGCAGCGGGCGCCAGCAGCCACCGCAGCCCGGTGACCAGGAACAACACGCCGGGCACCAGCACCAAAACTCTCACCAAGGTGATCATGGCGACTAGCCTCGCTCTGCAATCACTTGCATCATGCGGTGGGCCGTCTCAAGCCCCGAGTTTTGATTCTGCCCCGTCACAAAGCGCTGCTCGTCATCCACCACCACGTGCGTAGCAAAAACATCGCGAAAGGCAGTCTGGCTCTCATACAGCGCACCTGCCTTTCGCAGTTCGGTCTCGGGGTGCAGCGGCGTCATTTCGATTCCGAGTTCCTTAATCTGTTTATCAGATACGCCGGTCATACGCCGACCCGCGATCAAGGTGTTGCCCTCGTTATCTTTGGCTTTCACCAGCCCTAACACGCCGTGACAAACGCCGCCGATGACTGCCACACGCTCGCCGTAATAGGCTTGGGTCATTTTCTCGGCCATCGCCGGCGTCTGCGCAAGATCATAGGCCGCACCCCATCCGCCCGAGATAAAAACAATGTCGTACTGGCTGACATCAACATCAGCAATCGCCAGTGAGTTTTGCACTTTTGCCTGCGCAATCGCGTCATCGAGGTAACGCCTATCTTCCGGTGTGCTCACTGGGTACGACAGCGTCTGGGGATCAATGGGTATAAGACCCCCTTTGATACTCGCCAAATCAACCGACATGCCGCCATCGAGGAACGTGTAATAAGGGTGGGTAAACTCCGAGGCCATCACGCCCGTTTCAGGCCCTTCAGTCTCTCCCGGTTTGGCAAGCACGTTATGGCTGGTAGTGATTATCAACGCCCGCTTTCCCGGCAGGGCAATCGCTGGACCTTCGTATATTGGGTGTAAGCCCGCCGCATGCAAAATTGTGGGTAAGGCGGTTAGTAGAACAACAACAAGGCCCGCAATAACGCCCAAGCCGACATAGAGTTTTTTCATATAGCCTCTCCCATTGGTCTGGCCAAGCATCTGGCATACGCTAAATTATATTGGCATTTATTATGCCATAACATTCAACGCACGGTACGCCCCCTTAAACAGGCTATCCCGGGCGCATTTTTAGCCACCCACCGAATGAAATAAACGACTTTCAAACTGCACTGCTGTTCGCCGGCCTTATCGCTTTTTATGCCAGCTCTTGCGACGGGTTTGCGGAAACCATTCGTATAAGGCCCAATGGCCGCTTAGCGTTGGAACAAGAGAAACTCATGGCACGACTTTGGCCTCGGCACCCCAAATCAGGTGCACTCCGATCTTTAGGATCATTGTGGTTGGTACTCAGTTGCCTCACGGTTGCAGCGCAAGACCTCAAGGTGGTGCTGGAAGAACCGGTCGATGGCGAGGTCGCCTCGGGCATATCTAACATCAGAGGCTGGGCCATCGCCTCGGAGGGAATATCTACCATTGAGATCTTCATCGATGGGCAGTTCGCTTTTGAGGTGCCCTACGGAGGGGAGCGCAAAGACGTAGAAAATGCGAACCCCGATGTTGCCAATTCCCTCAACTCGGGTTTTGGGCAAACCTGGAACTATGGCCTGATGGCCAAAGGCACCCATACGCTAACCGCTCGAGCGATTTCGAACACTGGGAACATAACGGAAGACTCTCACGAGTTCACGGTAGTGGGTTTACCCGAGTCCTATTACCCTGAAGAAAACTCGCCCAGCTTGCAGGGCGCGTCGGTGCGAGTAGAGGAGCAAGAGGAGCAGCTTGTCATTGAAAACCTCAAGCTCCCTGACGATGAATTGTTGACGATCGTATTGGCTTGGAATGTGGCTTCTCAAGGATTTCAGATTCGATCGGTCAATGACGACGATACCGTGACACCCATCGCAGGCAGAACAGATCCAGTAGCGTGCGATTACGTGGACATCACGGACAACAATCAATCATCGCTCGACATTGCCAGCAACGCCAGCTGGAGCTGTGATGAATCTGATCGAGACCTCGTCGCCAATGGCATACCCGATCATGCGGTGGGGCAATTTCCTAACCCCAACAACCCTAATGCGATCTCAGAACAGGATGTGCGGGAGACGTTTACCCTTGCACCGAGTCTCGCTGGCGCACCCACCTACCTGGGAGGCCCGACAGGGCCGTCTGGCTATGTGCTCAATGGTGTCAAGATTGATCCAGGCACAGCGGGATCCTGTTTCAGTGCCAATAACTGTAGCCTGAGCAACCCCAGAGGAGACTGGCATATAGAGGCGCTTGGCCAGTCACACTTTGACTTTGGTGACGACGACAACAACGCCCATGTGCAGCCCGGAGGCGCCTATCATTATCACGGCATGCCCGAGGGCTTTCTCGACAAGCTTGGCGCGACAGGTAACGACATGGTCCTGATTGGCTGGGCTTCGGATGGCTTCCCTATTTATGCACGTTGGGGGTATGACGATCCGGACAGCGCCGACTCCGATATCCGAGTCATCACTTCGAGCTACCAATTGCGCGATAACCCGCCCGCTGATCGACCCTCTACTGATCTCTATGAACTAGGGACTTTCACAGAGGATTGGGAATATCAGGCCGGCTCGGGCGATCTTGATGAATGCAATGGTCGCTTTGGCGTCACGCCCGATTTTCCCTCAGGCATTTATCATTACTACGCCACCGACACCTATCCCTATTTTCAAAGATGCGTATCCGGTTCACTCTAAGCGCCTGTGCATTATTGTGCGTATTCGCAACGCACGCCGCATTAGCTCATCTCATACCCCAGCAAATGGGGTCCGTACGCTTGGTGGACGGCAAAGCTTATGTCGTAATGGGAATACCGAGCACCGTGTTGTTCTCGACGCCTTACCTGACGGGTAAAGCAGTGGAACTCGATACCTTTGAGGCTCAACAACAAAAAACTTCTGACACAGTTCGGGTGGGAATAACAATACAGTGCGCGGATAACCCAATGGCGCTTCTGGATTTAAGACTCCAACCAGAAATTCACTACGAGGATGCGGGCCCAGCTGTACCTCAGGTCACGGCAATGTTGATCTTTAGTATGCCGGAGCCGCGCTGTCGGATGCGGTTCAGCACTTCACTTTTCCACGCCGACGACCCTGAATTGAGCTATCAGCTGAGAGTCACACTGGAGGATGCCATCATCAGCGAGCATCTACTGACCCAGCAGCAGCCTTTTTTTGAGCTGGACAGTTGAATTGAGCGCACGGATAGAGCTCCGGCGATTGCCTTTCAGCATCGTATGTACCGCGCTGGATACAGCGGCAGGAAACTCATCTTGTGCACACCACTGCGGAACAAGCTAGGGCATGCCTGAGCGTGTGGGTCAGCTCCTGAGTTATAACCTTTAGGCCCAGTAGGACGAACAGATTCGGGGTGCCTCGCCTAGCGACCATTAATGCGGTAGTGCCAACGCGCTTTTAAAAGGTGATATTTGAAACCTTCACGCTAACACCAAAATCAACGAGCTCAAGATTCTGAGACCTCGATAATATTGTCGTCTCCCTTGCGGTCAACAAATTTGCTGTAAGGATCAATACCTATAAAAAGTGGCTTCTCCGCGGTGACAATGACTATCGACTGTTGCCCTGACTTCATCGGTCTCATCTCAAACAACAGCACATCCTCTGGCTCCAATACGTCATAGTCTGGTCGCTTGGTAAATGCCCCTACATCAACGAGATTATTGAACTCGGCATCCTGCTCGGCCCCCTCCCCATCCGCATACAGTTTTTTCACCGAAGTGATGAAGGTAGTCTCAAAACCACCCTCGGGTAGCGGCCGCACGGTCGCATCGACCACGCTAAAGTCATAGAGGGTAATTTCCTCCAACAAATCAGAGACCAACCGTCGCTCTGAATCATCGCGCGCGAGTTGCTTGAAACCTGCCACTAAATCTATCGTTGTCGCATAGGGCTGTCCCTTGAATCGGTATTGTTCCAACAGCTCGGCAAGCATGCGGTTCACGCGATCTTCTCCAAGCCGGTCTTGAAGCAAGTACATCACGACCGCGCCTTTTCGGTAATGAATATAGCCCTGATTTTCTACACGATAGAGCGGTAACTCTTCGATAACCTCTCCACCCCGCGCAGACAGATAGGCATCCAGCTCATACTTGAGAAAGCGGCGTATTTGCTCTTCGCCGTACATCTGTTTCATGACCATCAGGGCGGAGTACTGCGCCATGGTCTCTACCAGCATCGTGCCACCTTGCATGTAAGCACTGATCAACTGGTGAGCCCAATACTGATGGCCATACTCATGTGCCGTCACATAGGTCACATAGTCTATGTCGTTGCCATCGGCAGCGTTTGCAATAAAGCCGATTCGCTCAGAATACGGCACGGTGCCAGCAAATGCCTGAGCAAATGACGCGTAACCGGGAAACTCGATGATGCGTGCATAATCAAACTGATAGGGACCAAAGTTTTTCTGAAAGTAATCCAGCGATACAGCCATTGCATCGAGCATCCGCTCCGCGTTAAACGCGTGAGTCGGATGATGGTAAATCTCCAGTTCAATCCCGTCGTGCTGCCTGCTAGTCGCACTGTAGTCAGCAGACTGAATGGAGAAAAAGCCGAGAATGGGGTTAGTGGATTGGAATCGCACCACCCGGCGATCGCCCTCAATCCGATCACTTACCACTTTCCCGGGCGCAACAGGTGTCTGGTCTGCGCTGGTCGTTACAGTAATATCGGACATGACCCAATCGACATTGCCGACGTAATTCCGCTCTCTGGCCGCCTCGTCTTCAAGCTTCGGCATACGCAGTTCAGCCGGCAAGTCATACTTCCTTCGTGTCGTGCGATCTTGTAGCAATACAGAGCGGTCGAACCCAAACTGGGGAGCGAACTCTGAGTTATTGAGAAAGATTCCATTCTTGACCAGTCGGGAATCCTCATCACTCGTTCGAAAAGCTTTTTTAATACGCTCCGACTGAAAGGTGACGGTCATCTCCTCTCCGGGAAGCATAGGTTGCTCCAGCGCGAAAATTTGGTAGCCGTAATCTTCGCCCTCATCAAGCGTAAGCGTGGCGCTGGGGATATCAATATTGACTAGCTCGGAATAACCATCCTGAAAGACCACATGTAACTCGGTGACAGGCGCGCCCGTATCATTAGTCAACTGGTAGGTGCCCTCAAAATAGGCCTTGCCGTCCGCCGGAAACAAATCGACATTGAGTTCCACACTGGTAATCGAAGGCTGCCCGACTCCCTCATATTGAAGGAATGACTTCTCATAATCTGCCAGCCGTTCCTCAACCTCGTCGCTGGTCACATACTCACTGATGACATTCATTTGATAGAACAACCAAGCGCCTGATGTCGCCGAAACCAACAGCCCCGCAAAGGCCACCCCAGCAGGTGCGCCCTTGAAGCGAGAGGGGAATCGGCGGATCTGCGATGCAATGGAGACACCCACCCCTCTCCGCCAAAACAAATAGGATAAGACCGACAATATTAAGCAGACACCACTCCAATACAGGCGCAGCCACCAGGATTTAGCACCGCCCACCTCTGTACCATTCATGTCAGAGATGCGAACAAAACCCGTCTCACCAAAGTTGTAAAGAGGGTGCTCAAAACCTATTGAAACGAGAGTGATGGAGGCGACGAGGTAAATAGCCATTAGCCCCCAGCCTACATACTTGCTGCTACTCAATGACTGCAGGAACACGGCCAAAATGGCGATCATCAACATGTCGACTGCAAACGGCAGAATGAACCAGAAAAAGTATTTGTGGAGCTCTAGGTCAACATAACCGCGCAGCAACTGGACGAATATCGCGGCCAGACTGGCAATAAAAAGAGTGGCAACCAACACGGCCGAGACAGCGATCACCTTCGGGATAAAATAGGCCCAGTTGGGCAGCGCAGTTGAATCGATAATCTCATTCATACCGCGCTCGCGATCCCTCCAAACCAACTCTCCCGCAAAATATATGGCGATTATGATCGGGATGATCCCGAAAGAACCCAGCAAGGGCAGGATCAGGGCAAAGGTCATGGGTACCGATGGCGTGCCGTACAACTCATTAGCAAACCAGAGCGCACCACCCGAATTAGTCAAACCCAAAAGAATGAGAACAAAAAACGCTGGGCTTTTAAAAATCATTCCCATCTCAAGGCGTGTTCGGGCGATCAGTCTCGCTGATGCAGAGGCTGCCTGATTGGGCAGCGGGAGCCTGCTGACCACGTTGGGTGCTTCAAGCGCTTCCTTTTTTCGCCTGTTATCCTCTTTTTTGAGCTGGCGCGCGGACATGCCTTTCTCAGAAAACGAGTAACGCCAGAACGCGACCGAAAAGGCTAGCATCGACAACATCAGCACCAACCCACGGTTGTACGCAACAGATCCCTCGAAAGCGGCTACGAGATTATTACTCTCTTCCGCACTCCAATATCGGGTGACATCAGAAAAAGCCCCCAGACCAAAGGGCTCAAAAAGCGCAATCGTATCGCGATACTCGGGCTGACTCCCGGCGAGGCCCGTTAACAAAAAATATAGCACCAGAAACACGACAACGCCGACGTAACTCAACATCATCGAACGTGCAACGCAGGCAACCGCAAAGAAAATCGCGGAGGTGATCAATACATTAGGCGCACCAAACACAAAAAAAGCGTGTACATAATGGCCAAGCGCCGTCGGCCCCAGTGTCTCTTGATCCAACCACGGCATCTGCGAGCCAATGAGCATTGCTAAGGGTACCGAGGAAAAACCAGCCAAAGCCGCAACAAAAGCGCCGGTAAAGCGACCCAGTAGATAGTCAAATTTGCTGACTCGGGTCGAACGGACCATTGGCCCAAAACCGCTCTCATCGTCACGTACCACCACGTTCGCCACAAAAGCAGTCGTTGCGAACATATAGAACAGCGACATGATGAGCACCGTCTGTGCAATGGCGTAAGGGCTGTTGACGTGAATGTTGCCGCCGGATCCGATCTGAATATCTTCAAGCGTCACAGCGCCAAAGGTCAGCAGAAAGAAGATCAATGCCGTGACAATAAATACGGGGTTCCGCAATTGAAAGAAAAGCTCAAAGCGAAAAATTGATCCGAACATCACTATATCCCTATTGGTTGATTGCCGAACTCGACGCCTCTGCTCGCGTCTTCGCGAGTGTGGTGAAGTAGACGTCCTCCAGACCACCATCAACCGAGACAAAGCCTGATCCAGGATCGCTGTCAGACATGATGTGAATCACACTGCGCCCCGCCTGCAACCGACTGGAAATAATGTTGAATTGCTCAGCATAATCGGACATCTGGGTGCGCGAGATCGTCTTCTCCCAGATAGAGCCTTTCGATGCTGCGATCAAATCATCGGGAGCACCCTCCAACTGAACCTGCCCAGCCACAATGACCGCCATTCTTGGGCATAGATCAGCCACATCCTCCACGATGTGGGTCGATAGAATCACGACAACGTTCTCACCAATCTCAGCCAGCAAATTCAAAAATCGGTTCCGTTCCTCAGGATCCAGCCCCGCAGTGGGTTCGTCGGTAATGATGAGATCCGGATTACCAATCAGCGCTTGCGCTATCCCAAAACGTTGCCGCATCCCACCTGAGAATCCCGCAATCGCTTTTTTCCGGACCTCCCACAGATTTACCTGTGCGAGTAGCGTTTCTACGGTGTCCCTGCGCTCAGATTTAGTAGCAATACCTTTTAGTACCGCCATGTGATCTAGGAGGTCGTAGGCCGTAACTCTGGGATACACCCCGAAATCCTGAGGCAAGTACCCTAGACGTGCGCGGATTTTCTCGGGCTCTGCTTCGATATTGATGCCATCGAAACTCATCATCCCGGAAGTAGGTGTTTGCAAAGTTGCCACCGAACGCATCAAAGTGGATTTACCTGCACCGTTTGGCCCCAAGAGCCCGAACATGCCTTTAGGAATCACAAGATTAATGTCGTCCAGCGCGCGGGTTCCATTGGGATAAACGTGTGTCACTCCATTTAGCGAAAGCATATGCCTTACGTCTCCTTAGCTACTGCTTACTTCCAAATACCTTTGTTATCGACCCAGCGAATTTGTATTGCATACGCGTAGGCGGCACCAAAAAAAGCGGCGCCCAACAGGAAATATTCGGCGTTATCAGCGAAACCCGCAAAAACACCGATTGCGCCCAAAGTGAGGCTTAATATTTCGAAGCGAAAAGCCACCTTTCTGTCACGAATACCCCAAAACCCGAGCCGCACCCATAGTGGTGCACTCGCCCATTCCTCAGTATTTTTATCAATCACACCGATCTCTCCTGTCAGAAGCTCTATTTCGATCTCGAACACAGCAGCGAGAGATTTCAGAGTTTCAAGACTGGCAGAGTGACCCGATTCAATTCGCTGAATTGTTCGGAGACTCACACCCGCAAGAATTGCCAACTGCTCTTGCGAGTAATGGTGCTGCTTACGCAACTTCTTGATCACTTTGGATTACCCCCGCTACTTTTCAGCCAAGATTGGAGCAAATCGATAAGAAAACGACCACGTCATAGAGGCGACAGTTAGGTGTCATTTAGGCGAAAAGCAACGATTTTCAGCCCTCGGGGCGTCGAAACCATCTACCGAGGTTTCCAGCGGGCGAAAAGGGCTGGGAAGACGGTTGGTCGCTCCTTCTAATCGCCAGCCCTAACAGAGCCCTCTAGACACGCTCGATAATAATCGCCGGTGCCATCCCACCTGCTGCGCACATGGTGATCAGCGCATAGCGCCCGCCCTGTCGCTCGAGTTCATCGAGCGCCGTGCCCACCAGAATTGATCCGGTGGCACCAATGGGGTGACCCAGCGCCATGGCCCCGCCGTTGATGTTGACCTTTTCGCGATCGAGATCGAGTTTGCGAATGAACCGCTCCGCTACAACAGAGAAGGCTTCGTTGATTTCCCATACGTCGATATCGTCTTTGGTGAGCCCGGCCTTCATCAGGACTTTTTGCGCCGCTGGTACCGGCGCGTTCAGCATCAGCGTAGGGCAATCGCCCATATTGGCGGTTGCCACAATTCGCGCCCGGGGCGTCATGCCGCTTTTTTCCATATAGGCCTCGGAGGCGAGTAGCAAAGCCGCGGCGCCGTCGACCACGCCTGAGGAATTACCGGCGTGATGGATGTGGTTGAACTCGGTGATCTCGGGGTATTTCTGCTGGATCAGCGCCCCGTAGGTGGTGCCCGCCTCATCGACCGGCACGTCTCGCACCACGCTGAAGACAGTCTTCAGCTCCGCCAACCCCGCTTTGGTGGTTTCAGGCCGAGGAAACTCCTCGTGATCGAGCGCGACCGTGCCATCGGGGTTTTTTACCGTGATGAGGGATTTATCAAAACGGCCCTCAGCAATCGCCCGCGCGGCGCGCGCCTGACTCACCAACGCGAGGTCATCCGCCGAGTCGCGATCGATGCCTTCAAGCGTGGCGATTGCATCAGCGCATACGCCCTGCTGCGACTGGGGGTGCATAGCGCGCAGCTCGAGGTTGCCCGAATCAATCATGGGGGGCTTGGAAGGGTCAGCAATCTGACCGTGGTAGCTCATCATCTCCGTGCCACCGGCGATCACGAGATCTTCCATGCCCGACATGATCTGCGCAGCGGCAAGATTCACCGTGGTAATGCCCGAGCCGCAGAAACGATCCAAGGTCACACCTGAGGACCGCACGTCATATCCCGCATTGAGAGCCGCCATACGGCCCAAATCGCCGCCCTGCTTGCCCGATTGGGAGGAGGTGCCCCAAATGATGTCGTCGACCTCAGCAGTATTCAGGTTATTGCGTTCGGCCATGGCGGCGAGCACGGTGGAACCCAAATAAGAAGGATGCAAATGCGCGAGCGCGCCCTTTCCCACTTTGCCAATCCCGCGTGGGGTGCGACACGCATCAACAATATAGGCATTACCCATGGCTTTCTCCTGAGATATGTGACTATGGCGCGCGTTAGCGCCTGTTATGACTATTAGTAGCGACTGAAGCCGTAAAAACGAACCCGCACGCTACGTGGCGCGGTGAAATGGGTCAAGTATCTGACACCAAATCGCGCAACGCGGTTTTAAGAATCTTGCCGATGTGACTGCGTGGCAGCTCATCGAGCTGCTTGAGCGCTGAGATACGCTGGGTTTTGCCCAATTCGGCGTTGGCGCGAGCGCAGAGTGCGGGGAGATCCAGCGCTACTCCGCCAGCCGACACCACAAAGCCCAGTGGCGTCTCGCCCCACTCTCTTGAGGGCACACCAATCACGGCAGCATCCACCACTTCGGGCTGCTTGAGCAAAGCATCCTCAAGATCCCGCGGGTAAATGTTGAAGCCCCCAGAAATGATCATGTCTTTGGAGCGGCCGAGTAGCGTCACGAAACCGTCTTCGTCAACGCGGCCGATGTCGCCCATGCGCTGCCAGCGCTCGCCGTTCTCGTCGTACCAGCTAGCTTCTTCGGTTTTCTCAGGCTGGTTCTGATAACCCGACATCATGGTGGTCGAGCGCCCCACTAATTCACCGATCTCGCCCGCGGGCAACCGGTTCAACTGCTCATCAATGGTAAACACCTCGCTGCCGCCCCAAGGGATACCCACGGTGTGGAGCTTGTCGGGGTGGGTGTCGGCGCGGAGCAGGCAAACCACACCACCCTCGGTCATGGAGTAGATCTCGATCAGGGCGCCAGGCATACGGCGCACCACCTCGGCTTTGAGTTCCGCAGAGAAGGGAGCGCTGGTGCAGTATTTCAGCGCGAGGCTTGAGATGTCGTATTCATCAAATTGAGGGAAATCCATCAATCGCTGGTACTGCACCGGCACCAGAATCGTATGGGTCGCACGATGTTGCTCGGCTAATTCCAGCCAGCGCGCGCAGTCGAACTTGCGCATCACCACCGCGGTGCCGCCATAGGCCATGGTGGCCACAAAAATGCCCAGCGTGGTGTTGGAGTACATCGGCGTGGAGAGCAAGGTCACCTGCCCGGGCAAACCCAGCCCGCTCTCCTCTCCCACCGCCATTTGGTACCAGCGCATTTGGCGGCTATGTACGATTCCCTTGGGGGTGCCGGTGGTGCCACTTGAATAAATAATGTTGTAGGGATCATTGGGACCGGTCTCGACGTGATGAGGTGTCGCACCTTCGGCGGCCATCCACTCGAATAGGAAGGGCGCGCCATCTGAGTCATCAGGTGCATCCATCATCACGTGCTTAAGGGAGGGCAAAGTCACTCCGCTGTCACTAAGCTCTGCGCGCTTGGTGTGATCAATAAACAGATGCCCCGCACCGCTGTCGGCCATCATGGCGGCGAGCTGTTCGGGGGTCGCCGAGGTGGTGAGTGGCGCCGCACAACCGCCCGCAACAATGGCACCCAGATAGGCCAGTGCGTAGCGAATGGTCGTGGTCCCCAAAATGGATACCGCCTGCCCCTTCTCTAGGCCCTCCGCCTGGAGCTGTGCCGCGATGCGATTAACCAGCGCCGCAGTTTCGGACCAGGTGAGCCTCTCTTCTCCATCATCCAGGGCGATACGCTCGGGCTGATTAACGGCATGGGCATTAATGAGCCAACTCAACTGACCAAAAGGTTGTTTCAAATACGCGATGGTTTCGGGATGCTGAGTGGAGATAGCTGACGTCATGAAATCCTCAGAAACAGATCGGTTTCAACCCGGGCACGCCACACAGACCGTCATCACTACTCAGACTATGGGCTGGCGGCGCTCCCAACCGGCTAGCGGCTGTATCAGTCCTTTTGCAGGCTGGTGTAAACCCGGTTAACGAAACCCAACGATGCGCTCACAGGACCAAACTCGTCTTCAAAATCTGCGACAGGTGCGGCCGCCTCAACCGCTTCCAAAGACATACCCTGCGCGACCATATCGGCCACTCGGTTCCGCACTGTCTTCAGCATGTCGACGTAGCGCGAAAGCGTGGCTTTGTCTGCTAAAGCACCATGACCAGGGATGACAACCGTCTCCTCATCGACCAGTGCGAGGACTGATTCACAGAAAGCAATCATGCCGTCTATGTCACCGCCGCCATCGACATCCACAAAGGGATAGCCGGTGTTATTGAACACGTCACCGAGGTGAACCGCGTTGTGGCGAGGAAAGAAAACCGCCGTATCACCGTTGGTGTGTGCGTTAGAGAAATGCCGCAGCGCAATGCTCTCGTCATTAAAGTGGATATGCATGCTGCCGTCATAGGTCACGACAGGTAGGGCGTCTTTGGGATAAGGCGGTTGCGCATACTTGGCCATAATCATATTTACAACAGCGCCATTCGCCATTAAGGCTCTCGCATTGTCGTGGGAGACAATCATTGCTCCCTCAGGGCCAAGTGCTAAATTCCCCTCCGCATGATCGAAGTGGCCATGGGTATTGATCACAAAATCGACGCCGTCTCCACCCAATGTGGCAATAGCCGCTTTGATTTTGTCCATCATCTGCGGGAACTGGTCGTCTACCACCAGCACCCCATCTTCACCGATAGAAACCGCGATATTGCCGCCCAGCCCGAATAGCACATAGAGGCCGTCGGCGACCTTTTCTGTAACAATCTCGGCGCTCTCAAAGTCCCAGCCAAAGCCGGCTAACAGCTGCTCTTGATCGAGCGCATCACCATGTTCATGACCCACTGCAGATATATGTGTACCCAGCAATGGCAAAAAGACCAGCGCGCTCAAAAGAAGCTTGTTTATCGTCATCGTGATTCGATCCATTTGCGGTTAGAGCGTCGACTCTCCGAGAGAGCGACGGCGTTGTCAACGGTATTCAAGCGCCGGACTCGATGGGTGAAACCTGTACCGGTTCCGCCCGGGCGTCCAGCGACGCCACAGATAAGCGGTTCTGACCGATTGTTATGCGCTACTCTTGTCTATGGCTCTCAAGCCCCGCCAAATCAGTAACGCAGCCATGGGAAGAAAAACCGCACCCACCAATGCAAGCGACTTACCGACCGCCTGAGAATCCTGAAAGACAAAATCGCTGACCAGAGCCACGCTCGCGGGCCCCAAAGCGAGCCCAACCAAATTGGTGCTCAGCACATAACACCCCGCCATAAGACCTCGCAACTCATTGGGTGATGCGTTCTGCAAGCCCGTGGCGAACAAGGCCAAGGGAAATGTCACCCAGTAGCTGGCGAGGGTGATCAAGATAAGCGCCCACGTGATCGATGTTGCCAGCCCAGCCGCTATCAGTATGGGAATCAGCAGCAACGTGCTGAACAATGCAGTGAGCAGTGCCGCACGCCCACCGTGTCCCCGTCGAGCCAGGTAACGCGACATCACGGGGCCACTCAACACCCCTGCCGACCCCGCGAGCAAGGCGATTGCGCCGTAGTAACGCCCAGCCTGAACAATCTCCAAGCCATGCACCCGAATCAGCAGGCTCGGCACCCACGCCTGAAGGGCGTAAAGCACCAAGACGACAAACGGTGCACCCAGCAAATAGGCGCCAAACAAACTGCGACGCGGCCAAATAAAATCTTTTGCGGCGCGCCAACTCATCGCCTCATTACCGCTGGTCAGCCGTTCGCTTCTCACAGGCTCTGTTAGCAAAGGCAATAGCAAGGCCATGCAAAGACCGGGTAGCGCCACCAGCATAAAAGTCAGCTGCCAGGGCGCAAGCGAACCTACGAATGGCAATGAAACCGTCCCCAATCCACTGGCCCAGGCGATCACTTCAGCACCGAGGATCAACGACAACCCCGCACCCAAATAGGGCCCCATCAAAAAAAGGCTGACGGGCAGCGCCCGCTTTTCTTCTGGGAAATAGTCCGCCAGCAATGACCACGAGGCCGGCGTAACACTGGCCTCACCTGCACCCACGCCAACCCGCGCCAAACCCAACTGCCAAAAGTTACGCGCTAAACCGCAACTCACGCAGCTTACTGTCCAGACCAGAATTCCCATGACCAGCACGCGTATTCGATTGGCGCGGTCGACAATCCTACCGATGGGAATACTCAGCAATACGTAGGGCATCACAAACGCCAAGCCCTGAAGAAAACTCACCTCTGAATCCGACAGTGACAAATCAGCGCGAATGGGGTCGACCAACAAATTAATAATCTGTCGGTCGACGAAGGAAAACGTATAGCTCGCCGTCAGCAGTATTAATGCCCACCACGCCGCCCTCTCACTCATTGCTTTTTCAGTGTGATGCATGAACATCCCCGCTGATACCAACTGAAAGCCGCATCATGCAGCTGCACCTAGGACACGCCAAATTGACCCTAAAAAAAGGGAGGGCTTTAGCCCTCCCTCGCATTGTGCTTAGTGTGACGAGCTAAAATCAGTACCGATAGGATACCCGAACCCCATAGGTTCTTGGGGCTCCGCCCCATCGCGCAGAATCCAGAGAACCAACGTCTGCGGCGTAATCGAAATACTCCTCGTCGCTGAGATTTTTGCCATACACCGATACTCTTACTTTCTCACTAGGCGATGTGTAAGTGAGGCTGGCATCAAGCAAACCAAAGGACTCCTGCTGTAACCAGGGCTTGTTGTATAAATCCGTCATGTAGTCGTCGCGCCATGAATAAGCCACCCGTCCCATGAGAGCAGCGCCGCCGGCAAGATCAAAGTCATACATGGCAGCGAGGCTGTAGCTGAGCTCAGTAACTTTCTGGAAGTCCCAGGTTCTGGCTAGCTGGTTATCTTGATCGTTTACTACGCCGTCTGCGTTGGCATCAAAATATTTGATATTTGTGAATTCAGGGTCCACCGTGCCAAGCGATCCGTCGATTCTGAGCCTGTCCGTGACTTGGAACTGCATCTCTGCCTCAAAACCGCTGATCTCCGCCTCACCCGCATTGAAGTTAATGAGGCTGGCACCACAGTCATCACAGGGGTTGTTAACAAACATGATGAGGTCTTCGTAATCGGCCATGAAGTAAGCAAGGCTCAAGTTACCTCGACCACCCAAAAAGCTGGTTTTGAATCCCACTTCAAAAGAATCTACTTCTTCAGGGTCGGTGGGCCCGACCGCATCCAGTGTGGCTGCTCGTGCGTTGAATACTCCACTGGCAAACCCGCGAGTCCAACTAGCATAAGCCATGGTTTCATCACTGAAATGGTAGGTGGCTGCTACTTTTGGAGAGAAATCTGACCAGTCTTTCTCGTTAGAGGTGTTGTTTGTGCAGGATGAAAAGTCTAGTTCGCAGGAACCCAAGACGCCGATGTCTATCTTCTTTTCCTCCTTGGTCCAACGACCACCCACGGTCAAGGTCAAAGCATCGGTAACAGAGATATTGGCCTCACCAAATATGCCCGTCGTCTTATGCTCAGTCTCAGAGTAGGTCGCGGCATTTAGAGAGACGAAGAAATTCCTTCTCTCACCAATTGAGTAGTCCTGATCAAAACGATTCACGCCAACAACAAAATTAAACCGGTCAGAAAAAGTGGAGGAGTAGCGCACCTCAATACTGGTCTGATCCTGCTCTTCTTTGTTGTCGTTAAAGTGAAAAATGGTGAACGGCGTACCGTCAAAATCGGTGCTGGAGTTGTACTCAACTTCGCGGTACCCGGCGATCGTGGTGATAATGCCGTGGCCTAAATCCCAGGTAGCATCCAAAACCAGAGAGCTGGTCTCCAGATCGGTATATCCGATCAAATCGTGATTAATCTCGTATTTGTCGGCGGGCGGCGTGAAGCCCCAGAGGGTCTGCGCCAGAAATTGGCTACCCTGCCCACAGACAATGTCACGGTTGTCGACTCCAGGAATGGGCCGGCAGTTGTGCGCAACATTCTGCGAGTTCGCGCTACCGGTATTATTTTCAAGAAACTCGGCAATTAACGTGGCTTCGAAGTTCTCAGTGAACTCGAACCTGAGCATTGGCCGAATGATGGTGAGATCCATGCCAACCTTGTCGCCGGTGTCTGTATCGGGCATTCCAGCAGGGTAAATACTCGTGTCGACGGTGCCGCCATTGTTGTCTTCGAAGTAGCCATCGCGATCCATTTTAATGACGGCCAATTTACCGAAGATATTTTCAGACAACGGGCCCTCGATACTCGCGCTCACCTCGGTCGAACTATAGTTGCCCACATCAGCCTCGATGGTGAAAGCGAATTCGTCGCCCGGCCGTTTCGATTTAACCAATACCGCGCCACCGGTGACGTTTCTACCCAGCAGGGTTCCCTGCGGCCCCCGCAAAACCTCGACGGCCTCCACATCAAAGGTGCTGGCCAGAGCTCCGGCGTTATACCCCAAGTAGATACCATCCATGAAGATGCCAACTTTAGGGTCATTGGTTCGGGTAGAGCCGTTAACACCCATACCGCGAATGAAAAAGTTAGGGTAGCTGGCGTAGGTACCAACGTTATTGAGTTCAGCATTGCTGACCATCTTCCCAATGTCGACCAGATCGACAGTGAAAGCTTGCTTCAACGCGGCTTCATTGAAGGTGACTACCGAAGCAGGCAAGTCCTGAGTGGAGACGCCGGCGGCCTGCTTACTGGAGATCACGATCACCTCCTCCAGCACGTTTTGTGCCTGCAGAGAGCCCGACGTTGCAGCTAGCGATGCCACTGATAACAATACTTGGAATGAGCGCGACACTTTTTTTAGTTTCATCAATCTATCCTCTTGTAATGTTCTTATTGGTGCAGATAAGTTCACGCTTTTCACACTGTAATCCCAAACCAAAAGCTCAGGAATGTGCGGCTCCAAGCGATCGTATTCTCCCCGGTTCAGCTCGCAATACGTCTTAATTTGAACGATCGGCCAATTTCTATCCTACTCGCTCGTTTACATCGATTCAATGGATTCACCCCTCCGCGCTCGGTTTTGCAATCCACTGAACCTCCACGCCAGGTGATCAAATCAACGCTCTCATTCGGTCAAATCAGTTGATGCAACTGCATCTCCCGCAATCCAGCAGGTTCAAGAACTTGAGCCCCGGCACGGCTACCAATCACCTGGCTCTGGCCTGCACAGAGGGCAACCCGGCGTTGGAATGTCTGTTAAGGTACTGGTCCTATGCAAATCATGCGTTGCTCCGAGTAAGAGTATGGGTGCGAGCCTGCAGCAGAAGGTGCGATCCGACCAACAGCGGTCGATTGAAACAAAAAATAAAATCCTGAATGCAGCGGAGGAGCTGTTCTCTCTGCACGGATTCTCTGGCACCTCACTCAGAGACATTCATAGTCTCTCTGGGGTTCCCCCTTCTCTGTGTTACTACCATTTCGGCTCAAAGGAAGATGTGCTGCAAGCGGTAGTCGACCGACGCGCGGATGCACATCAGCGAGCCATGCTGGCGCTGCTCGCCTCCTATAGACACAAATTCAATGAGGGACCTATTCCAGTCGAAGCGCTGGTCGAGGCGTATGTCAGGCCCATCTTGGAACAACATCTCTCGCATGGAAACGGCTGGCGAAACTACACCCGGCTGATGGCTTTTCTCTACAGTGAAGCCTCGCACCTGCAACCGAGAGTACAAGTGCATAAATACGATCAGGTGGTAAATCAATTTATTGAAGAGTTTCGGAAAAGCATGCCTCATGCCAGCGAGCCCACACTTCACTGGGGGATTTATTTCCTGCGCTCCTCGGTAATCAACCTGCTACTGGATACGCGGCTGGTAGACGACCAATCGGCGGGACTCTGTGATTCGGGAGATGTTGAAGAAGCAATTCAAAACCTTCAGCGTTTTTTTTCTTCAGGATTCCAATCCGTCATTGCTAGCACTAATAACACTGCGGAAAACTGAACGCCTAAAGATGAATTTACAGGCGCTGAATCAACTCATGGCCAGCTTAGGTCTTCGGTCAGCGCGATATAGGCCCCAATGCTTTTCCGGTTCAAGCGGATGATCTGACCCTTTCCAGTTCTCGTCGAAAGCCTCAAAAACGTACACCAGCACACCCTGCTCGCAAGCCCACTTTTGTAGCTCCTCCAGATATCGTTTTTGATAAAACTCGCCCACGTTCTCGGGTGGAATACCGCGGCCATTTGACGCAGTTGCCCACCCCGCTTCGGTGATGATCACCTGTTTGTGAGGGTGGCATTGGCATACCGCCGCGTAGTTTTCTTTGGTGTAAGCCAATGCCTCGTCAATCGTTTTGTACTCCCACACGGGATAAGTGTGGATGGAAATCAGATCTACCTGCTCAGCCAATGCGTCTAGCTTTCCTAGCCAGGGCACATAGTTTTCACAGAACGTGACAGGCTGTTTGATGTTTTGCTGCAGATAAGCCACATACTCGGTCACGGCTTCGGGGGAGACCAAGTGATCTGTCCAATCCACCGTCGCCTCATTGCCCGCTGATACAACGTCGACAATTTCAGGGTATTGGTTTGCCAGAGCAATGGCGCGCTCGATCTCGAGCTGATTTTTGCGCTTATTTTCTCTCAGCTCGCTGGCAGGGTACTCGCCGCCCCACGGGCAATTTGGGTTACTGACCTCAGCGGTAATGTAGGCGCCCAACATAACTTTGAAGGGCAGTCGCATTTCGTCAATGACCGCCAAAACACGTTCGGTGTGGGTATCACAGGCGTAGAGTCGCAAAGCATCCCACTCGCCCTGCAGAATGTTCAAATCGCTGGCGATTTCGTCTTTGCTGGGAAACACGCCGGCATCAGGACTTTGACCGTCTCTAAACCCCGAGTAACAGATGGCGCGCTTGTAATCGATTGACGAACATTGCCTCATAAGGCGCTAGCGTACTTGAACCGTTCGTTCTTGTCCCACAAACCCCAATGGGCACCGACGTCACCCTCGCCTGCCTCACCGGCCACCTTCCACGCCTCATCAAACGAGGCAAAGTAAAACATCTCGATGTTTTCGCTGGCGGCCCACTCCATCGCCTTCAGGAAATAGAGATAAGCGCCCTGAGGCGACGATTCCGCGCCGTAAAAACTGCCGCCTGCACTGGGCCACCCGGTTTCGGAAATAATGATGCGCTTGCCCTCGGCCACTTTTTGTAACCGGCGAAACATGTCTTGCATATACAAAATGGCGTAGGGGTGCGCGCACCCTTCCCAAAAGGGATAGCAATTACTCAGCAGTACATCGCAGGCCGCAGTCACAGCCGGGCGATCCTCAAACTCGTAATAGGCGTCTACATAGCCCATGGGCACATGAGACGGCAGCCGCTCTCGCGCTTCCGCCATAAAACCAAGCAACTCCGCCTCGGTCAGATCGCCGCGATACAGCACCTCGTTACCGACCGCCGCGACATCAACCAGGCCCTCGTGAGCCAGGGCAATCAAGTTATCCATTTCCAATCGATTCTTTTCAGGATCGGTACCCAACCAGGCGCCCACCAGAGTTTTTAAGCCCTGATCCTTGGCCACTCGGGGAATCAACTCATTGCCGGCGGTAACGGAAAAAGACCGGATCCAATTAAAGTGCGGTGCGAGAATCGCCATTCGGCGCTCGATCTGTTCGACAGACAGCGGGTCCCCGGGTTTTTGTTCTTCGGTGTAGGCACTAAAGGCGATGCCATGCATTTTGGCTTCGAGCAGTGCACTCAAGCGTGCGTCAAGATCATCACTGCCTGTTGAGTGGGCACCTTCTGCCAGCAGATAGTGTCGTTTACCTTCACGTCTTGACATTGCTTTCCCCAGCGCCGCTTCCATGTGCCATTAATTGGGCGCTAATGGTATTCAGCCCCGGAAAATTGCACAGGTGCGATGCGACGAGGCGCACTTTTATCTGGACGAGCGGGCGAATCGGCATCTGCCCTGTCCGGACAACACAGGCCGCTGGCACCGCTTTTTATGTCTGCCGTAGAGTCGGCGCAAGGCGCCTCACCCGTAAGTTAATCGCCTTGGGTCATAGGCGGCGATGTTGCGAAAGCCTTGATGCCAAAATGGGGATAAATTTCTTCGGGAAAGTAAATGACCCCGTTTGATGCAACCATTCTAATCTCGCGAATGGCGTCGAGTTGCTCCGTTGGATCACCTGCGACGAGATAGAAGTCCGCGTATTTGCCTTTTTCAATTGAGCCCAAGTCTTCATTTTGGCCCAGATACTTAGCCATATCCCAAGACGCTCGCTTCAGCACCTCGGCGGGAGACATGCCCAGTTGCTGGAAGAGTTCCAGCTCGCGGTGATAGAAAAATGAACCGCCCAAATCCGTGCCGGGAACCAGCAAACCACCACGCCGATGGATTTCCGAGAGCACTGCCATAATAAATTTGAAGGCCGCAATATACTCGGCTCGCTCTTGCTCTGACTCGGTACCGAACATCTCCTGCTTGAGTGATCGCTGCTCATTGGTCGGCAGGTGATCGATAATCGCTCTGGCCATCGGGGCGACTTCACCATCTATCGCTGTCAGACCATATTCATGTATGGCAATTGTGGGGTCGTGAACAACGCCAAGTGCAATGAGATTCTCCAACGTCTGCTGCACGGCATTATCTTCCAAAGACAGGTTCTGGAAGCGCTTCATCGCGGTAAACCGGAATAAGGTCCTGGTGTCCTCGTCAGGCGCCAGTACCCAGCCAAGCATCAGTTGGTTGGCATGGGTGATCTCGTTAAAACCCACCGCAATCATAGCGTCGGCTGTTGAAAAAGCCGGAACATGGCCTGCAACGCGCATACCCAGCTTGTGGGCCTCATTAACCAGCGTTTCAGCCCACTCAGGTTTCATTGAGTTGTAAAGTTTGACCTGATGGAAATCTCGCGAGCCACACCATCGGACCATATCCAGAGCCTCCTCAAGCGTGGCAACGGTCTCACCAGAGGAAGCTGAAAAAGGGCTCTCGCCCTCGATAAAGCAAGAGCGTGTGATCCGCGGCCCCGCAATCAGCCCGGTATTAATGCGGCCCATGAGATCTTCCAGTACTGCATTTTGATTGCCCATATCGCGAACCGAGGTAACGCCCGCCGCAATATTGAGCAGCGCATTGTCTTGACCAAGATGGCCATGCATCTCGTACATACCGGGCACCAGGGCGCCACCCTCTCCGTCAATGACCACCTCGTCTGCCAATACCGGGCTTCCTGCTGGCTGCACACTGGCGATTCTCTCGCCGTAAATCACCACGTCACTTAGTGTCGTCAGCGACAGTGCCTGGGGATCAAAAATGCGGACGTTACGAATGCGCACAGGACGGTCAAATTGATGCGCGACCTCAGCCTGAATATTGACGAACCGGTCTGTTGAGAGCTCTTCGGAGAGCAATCTTAGCTGCTGCTCAATCGCCTCAAAGCCCTCTGGAACAATTGCAGAGCGCGGGCTGGCAGTACCAAAATACTTGCCGTCCTTATCCAAAAATACGAGGCGCGGGTCTGTGTCCAAGCCGAGAATCTGATATGCCGTCACCTCAGCGGCAACACCTTCATTCTCCACCGTTTTCGTCCAGCGCTTAACAACTGACGCCTCACCACCGGGATAGACCTCGGTTTTCCCGGCGGGATCGCGCAGTAAGGCACTCACCAATAAGGCATTGGCGTAACTGCTGCCATTCTGGTTGATATAGAAGCCGGGGTCATCGTCATAGCTGGCATCACCCGGGCCACTCGCATCCCGCCATCTCGCAACGTTGTCGTCGGCTTGAAAATATTCCTCAACCGGGCTTCCAAAAGTTGTGGTGCCTACAATCTTCCAATTAACGGGGAAACCACGGTCGTCCAGACTCAATGCCTCAGTGAAGGTCGGGCCTCGACCATTCTGTTTGTAATCAAAATCAACAGCGAGTTGGTCTTCCTGTCGGTCGACAATCAGGTGTCCAGCATCCTCACCGGCGATCAACACGCGGTAGGTCACTGGCTCGGCTGAC
>CAXPKH010000158.1:0-2293 GCA_964217615.1 Luminiphilus sp. | reverse complement strand
CGGTACCAGGGCTTTAGCGCTTCCGAGGTGTTGGGGTCTTCAACGAGGGCTTCGATTCTCGCGCGCAGCTCATTCATTTTTTCGAGGTTCGCGAGATCCATAATGTCAGGCAGGCTGAGCGCTTCGCCGTCCTGACTCTCCAAATAGAGCCTGAGCATTTTGCCGATCAGAGAGGTCCAGCCATCGTCGACCAGATCGACTTTCTGCGGCTGGCCAGTCACCAGCGCATTGAAGTTATCCATCCGTTCTCGCTGCCAGCCTGGCTTGAGGTCGGCGGCCCATTCAGGATCGGTGGGTCGGTTATCACGCACATCAATACTGGAGGGTGTCCGCTGGCAAACAAACAAGTGCGCGGCGCTCGCCGCAAGATGCGGCACACACTGCACTGCCGTAGCACCGGTACCGATCACGGCGATTCGCTTGTCAGACAGCTTGTCCAAACCGCCCTCCGCTGTGCCGCCGGTGTAGTCGTAGTCCCAGCGGCTGGTATGAAAAGTATGGCCTTTAAAGTCTCGAATACCCGGAATGCCGGGGAGCTTGGGGCGGTTCAGCGGACCGCTGGCCAGAGAGACAAAGCGGGCGCGAATGACATCACCGCGATCGGTGCTGACAAGCCAACGGCGTTCGTCCTCGCTCCAGCGCAACTCTCTCACCCCGGTCTGAAACAGCGCGCCGTCATAAAGGTCAAAGTGCCTGCCGATGGCCCGACTGTGCGCAAGAATCTCCGGCGCATGGGAGTACTTTTCTTTCGGCATGTAGCCGAGTTCTTCGAGCAGCGGCAGATAAATGTAGGACTCCACATCACACTGTGCGCCGGGGTAGCGGTTCCAGTACCAGGTGCCCCCAAAGTCGCCGCCCTTTTCGACGACACAGATATCTTTGACACCGGCTTGTCGAAGCCGCGCACCTGCCAGCAGGCCGCCAAAGCCGCCACCGATAATCAATGCATCGACGGCCTTGTCGATCGGCTCTCTTTGAAACCCTTGCTCAACATAAGGATCGTCGACGTAGTGCGCCAAATCGCCTGCGATTTCGATGTACTGGTCGTTGCCGTCCTCGCGGATGCGTTTGTCACGCTCCGCCGCATAGCGGTGCCGAATGGCTTCGAGGTCTTTGAGTTGTGGGCGTTGTTGGGTCATGGTGTCAGTGAGCGTTAGATGAAAATATCAGTTGCGCCAAGCTATACAACTTGCGACGAAAAACCAAGAAAGCTATTGGGAATCGGCACGAGGCTCTTTTCGCGTCTGGCGTGCATCGAGGAGTGCGGTGATCGCCAACATGAAAAGCCCGAGTAATAGACGCAGGTCGCCGAGATAAATCCGCGGCTCAATGGGGTAAGCGATGGTTTTCTCGAGGCCCGCCAACTTAAAATCGTGACGCGCGTAGAACTCGGGATCGCCGATGATATCGATCAATGTGCGCCGACTGCGGTAACGCATGATCGCGCCGTCCGACCATGCTTCCGCTCCTTCAATACCTTGCAGATCGAGGCTGTCGGCGACCGATTTGCCCACCACGACAGGGTGGCTCGCGCGGGAGAGGAGGGCGGGAATCATGTGCTCCATGTAGAGGTCGATCAGCGTTTGCGCGTCGGCATCGGGCGGTGCGCCCTCGATCTGGGGTGGGTTCTTGGCCAGATCTAACGCGTTGAACATCAAAAACTGGCCACCCGTGTCATTGCGGAGAAAGTCGAGGAGCGCTCCCCGGGCAGAGGGGGCACCACCCAGATTCTGATCCTGTGTCTTGGCGATGAATGCCTGAATTTCGGCTTCTGTCAGTGGGCCACCAAAGTCGGTGTACCAGCTAACGAACAGCGCATAGAGCACGATGGAGCCGAGCCACAGTTTGCGTCGTGATGTCATACCCGCAGTCTCCATGTTGATTGCCACAGTGTCTGGCACAGTTGCCTATTAAGAGTATTCGTCAGCGGCACCTTCGAAAACTGCTCACAATCCGCACTCGTGAGAGGCAGCTGCCAGCTTGTTGGTCCTAGTGGACGTCACGCTGACGGATTGCTTGGTCACAGCGCAGATACTCGATGTCACAGGCAAACCAGTGTGATACAGCTCCTTCCAAGCGCCACCGCTTACTTATTGGCACTATTTATGCCAATATATAGGTCGCTTCATGACGCCGCAAGGAGTTTCAATGACGTCTCTCGATCCCGTCCAGCTGGTGGGGGGAACCGGCTCCCCATACACCCAGAAGATGGTTGCCTTGCTGCGCTATCGACGCATCCCCTACGCTATTACCTGGGGCCAGCCCGAAACAATGTGCGCGGCACTGGGGGTCG
>CAXPKH010000157.1:0-3271 GCA_964217615.1 Luminiphilus sp. | reverse complement strand
AGCAGGTGATTCGCGAAGAACTGGAAGCGTTGGTAGAAGAGTTTGGTGACGAGCGAAGAACCCAGATTTCTGATTCAGCTCATGATTTGACGGTTGAGGATCTCATTACCGAAGAAGATCGGGTGGTTACCATATCCCACGGCGGCTATGCCAAAACCCAGTCGCTGACCGACTATCAGGCGCAACGTCGGGGTGGCACTGGAAAGAGCGCGACCGCCGTCAAGGATGAGGACTTCATTGAGCATCTGCTGATCGCGAGCACTCATGCCACGATCCTGTGTTTTTCCAACCTCGGTAAAGTGTACTGGCTGAAGGTTTTCCACATTCCCTTAGCGAGCCGTTCCGCACGCGGTCGACCCATGGTGAATCTGTTGCCCCTTGATGAGGGGGAGCGAATTACATCGATCCTGCCCATTGAGGGTTATGAAACGGACCGCTACATCTTTATGGCGACCAGCAACGGCACCGTCAAGAAGACCGATATGAGCCTCTTCTCGCGGCAACGCAGCGTGGGCTTGCGCGCCATCGAATTGGATGAGGATGACGTATTGGTCGGCACGGCCGTGACCGATGGCACACAGGACATCATGTTGTTTTCCAGTGAGGGAAAGGTTGTTCGCTTCCCTGAATCAGCGGTGAGAGCGATGGGCCGAACGGCAAGGGGTGTCAAAGGTATCCGCTTGGGTGAGGGTCATCGGTTGATATCACTTCTGGTGCCCCAGGCGGGTAGCAAGATTCTGACCGTGAGCGAAAATGGTTACGGCAAGCGGTCTGAGACCAATGAGTTTCCGGTTAAGGGACGGGGGACCAAGGGCGTGATCGGCATGACAGCGTCCTCGCGTAATGGGCCGCTCGTGGGGGCGGAACAGGTCTGGGATGGCGATGAGATCATGCTGATTTCCAATCAGGGCACGGCGGTAAGGACCCGGGTCGAGGAAGTCAGTGTTCAGGGCCGAAACACGCAGGGCGTGAGAGTGATTCGTACCCGCGACGGCGAGGCGTTGGTCAGTGTTAGCCGTATCGCAGAGGACGATATTGAAGCCGGTTCGCCTTCTGACCCCATTGCCGCCGATTCTTCTGCCGTTCCTAGCAATGCGCCCCATGACGCCGATACTGAGGGAGATGAGGGCGCCGACGAGTGAGTCGCAAGCACAATTTTTGTGCGGGACCCGCCGCTCTGCCGCTTCCTGTGCTGACTCGAGCGAGAGACGAGATGCTCGATTGGGCCTCGGTGGGTTCATCGGTCATGGAGGTCAGTCACCGTAGCGCCGAGTTTATTACCGTGGCGCAGGGAGCGGAGGCTACGCTTCGCCGATTGCTCAACATTTCCGACGATTATGCGGTGCTGTTTTTGCAGGGCGGCGCATCTATGCAATTCGCTGCCGTACCCTTGAATTTGAGTGAGCCAGGTCAAACGGTCGACCAGGTGGTCACGGGGCAGTGGTCGAAAAAGGCGTTGGAAGAGGGACGCCGATTCGCGGATGTTCGCGTGGCGGCAAGTTCAGCAGATCAGGATTTCTTTGTCGTGCCCGTCGAGGAGAGTTGGCAAGCCCACCCCGATGCCGCATATCTGCACTACTGTCCCAACGAGACCATTGGGGGGCTGGAATTTGCCTTCGTTCCCGACGTCTCGGTGCCGCTGATTGCGGACATGTCATCGACTATTTTATCGAGGCCTATCGATGTGAATCGGTATGACGTCATCTATGCCGGCGCCCAAAAGAATATTGGCCCCGCGGGCTTGTGTCTTGCCATCGTGAGGAGAGACCTACTCGGACGTTGCCGCGAAGGTACACCCGCGATGCTGAATTGGCAGATCGCCGCCGACAACGACTCTATGTATAACACGCCACCTACCTTCGCAATTTACCTCGCGGGACTGGTCTTTGAGTGGCTGGAGGAGTTGGGCGGATTAGGTGAGATGGCAGCGATTAATCAGAGTAAGGCGGCGATGCTGTATCGGACCATTGATGAGAGTGGCTTTTACCACAACCCCATAGAGCGGCAGAGCCGCTCGCTAATGAATGTACCCTTCACCCTTGCCGACGATAAGCTCGACTCGGCTTTTTTAGCAGAGGCAGAGGCAGCTGACCTGCTCAACCTGAAAGGCCATCGGTCGGTCGGCGGAATGCGCGCGAGCTTGTACAATGCGGTGGAGCAGTCCTCGGTAGAGGCGCTATGTGTTTTTATGAAGGATTTTGAGCGACGCTACGGCTAGTCAAACCTAGCGAGGACAGGTCCTATGGATTCTGATCAGCAACTTAGCCAAATTAGAGAGCGTATCGACGAGATTGATCTGCAACTGCTGGAGCTTGTCAGTGAGCGAGCTCGTTGCGCTCAGCAAGTGGCGGAGGTCAAGCTTCAGGCATCACAGTCTCAAGAAGAAGCTCCCGTGTTCTATCGTCCCGAGCGGGAAGCTCAAGTCCTGAGAGCGATTCAAGCGCGCAATCCCGGACCTTTGGCGGGTGATCAGGTCGCGGCGATTTTCAGGGAGTTGATGTCAGGCTGTTTGGCGCTCGAGCAGCCACTCTCGGTTGCGTTTCTGGGCCCCGAAGGCACTTATTCGCAGGCGGCAGCGCTGAAGCATTTTGGTCAATCTGCCCTGCCCCAGGGTCAGGCGAGTATCCATAAGGTCTTTCGTCAAGTCGAGGAACGGCTTTGCGATTACGGCGTGGTGCCAGTGGAAAACTCGACAGAGGGTATGGTCGGGCAGACGCTGGACTGTTTTTTGGAGTCGCCGCTCCAGATCACGGGTGAAATCGAGTTACCGGTCGTCCATCACTTACTCGTTGCCGACCGCGACCAGACCGAAGATATGGCGCTCGATAGTATCAATCTTGTGATTGGCCACGAGCAGGCGCTGGGGCAGTGTCGCCAATGGCTCGACAGTCACTTGCCCGACGTGCCGAGAGAATCTGTGGCCAGTAATGGAGAGGCTGCGCGCCGAGCGGGCAGTGAGCATGGCGTCGCGGCGATCGCGGGAGAGCTGGCGTTAAAGCAGTACAGGCTGATGCCTCTCGCCAGCGCCATTCAGGACAGTAGCAGTAACACCACCCGGTTTTTGGTTTTGGGCAGAGAGAGTGTGCCACCTAGCGGCTATGACAAAACTTCCTTGCTGGTCTCGGCACGGAACCGCCCCGGCGCTTTGCTGGGCCTGTTGCGGCCATTTGAGGAAAAGGGGGTTAGCCTGACGCGTATTGACTCTCGCCCATCAAAAACCGAAAAGTGGACGTACGTTTTTTATATCGAATGTGAAGGCCACCTCGGTGAT
>CAXPKH010000156.1:0-13897 GCA_964217615.1 Luminiphilus sp. | reverse complement strand
CGGTTTTCTCGCCCATGATGATCTCGACCAGCGGCATTTTATCGACCGGAGAAAAGAAGTGGATGCCAATAAAATTTTCGGCGTTGGCGCTAGCCTCTGCGAGTTGCGTGATCGGCAACGTTGAGGTTTTTGATCCCCACACACCGCCTTCTGCAAGATGCGGCCCCAACTCCTTGGTGATTTCATGTTTAAGGGCCATATTTTCAAACACGGCCTCAATAATGAGGTCGCAACCATCGAGATCCGCGTTATCCGCTGTCGGCTTGATCAGCGCCAACACCTTTTGCGCCTGCTCAGCGGACATGCGACCACGCTCAACCCGCTTGTTGAGCAGGTTTTCACTGTACGCCCTGCCCTTCTCTGCCGCTTCGATGGAGATGTCTTTCAGGACCACCTCGATACCCGCCATGGCGGATACGTAGGCAATCCCCTGCCCCATCATGCCGGCGCCCAACACACCCACTTTCTCGGTTTTCTGCGGGGGGATATCTTTGGGTCGAGAGGCGCCGCCGTTAATCTGATTCAGGTTAAAGAAGAACGTGTTGATCATGTTCTTCGCGACCGGTGTCAGTGCGAGTTCTGTCAGCCCTCGACTCTCAATGCGCATGGCCGTATCAAAGTCCACGCGCATTGCAGATACCGCGACGTCAAGAATCTTGACCGGCGCCGGGAGTAAGCCGCGGGTCTTCTGCGCGATCATGGCTGAAGCCACCGGCAGCATTTGCGCCACAGCTGGGTGCTTGGCATTGCCGCCCGGAATTTTGTAACCCGCAGTATCCCAAGGTTGTGTGCAGGCCGCCTCGTTGTCCTGATTCTCGGCGATCCAGGCCTTCGCCCGCGGTATGAGATCTTCAAGGTTCTCGACGGTCTCGTTGATGAGTCCGGCCTCTTTCGCCTTGGCGGGCGCGACACGCTTGCCCTCGATAAGATATTCGTTGGAGGCCATCAGCCCCATCAGATAAATGGCTTTGACCACACCACCGCCGCCGGGAAGCAAGCCCAAGGTCACTTCAGGAAAACCCAATTGAACCGCCTTGTTATCCCAGGCAATGCGGTAATGACAGGCCAGCGCGAGTTCGAGACCGCCACCCAGCGCCGCACCATTAATCGCCGCTACTGTCGGCTTGCCCAGCTTCTCAAGGCGGCGGAACTCCGCCTTGATCGCTTGCGCCTCGTTGAAGAAGGCTTCCGCATTCTCGTGAGTCACCTGACACAGCGAATTTAAATCCCCACCTGCAAAAAAAGTTTTCTTCGCTGACGCCAGCACCACACCTGCCAGCTCACTCTCTGCTTCAAGCTTTTCAACGGTCTCGCGAAGCGCGGGTAGGAAAGCCTCGGACATCGAGTTGACCGGGCCTTCCATATCCATGGTCACGGTGACCACACCATTGGCGTCTTTTTCGTAACTAAATGCACTCATGCTGCTTTATTTCCCTCTAACCTGACGCTCAAACACGCTCAATAATTGTTGAAATGCCCATGCCACCACCAACGCACAGCGACAGCATGGCGCGTTTGACATCACGTCGCTCGAGTTCATCGAGCACGGTACTCACCAGACATCCTCCAGTGGCACCGAGGGGGTGTCCCATCGCGATCGCGCCGCCATTGACATTGGTAATTTCCAGATCGAGATCCAAATCCTGCATATAGCGCAGTACGACCGATGCGAACGCTTCATTAATTTCCCATAGATCGATGTCCGCCGGCGTCAGGCCGGCTTTCGCCAAGCATTTCTTTGCCGCGGGTCCGGGCCCGGTCAGCATGATGATCGGGTCTGTGGCCAGGACCGCTGTGGCCAATATGCGACCGCGGGGCTTGAGCCCCAGATCATTGCCCGCTTTTTCGCTACCGACCATGACCGCGCTGGCGCCGTCAACGATGCCGGAGGAGTTTCCTGGGGTGTGCACGTGATCGATACGATCTAAGGTGTTGTATTTGGCGAGAATCACGTCATCGAAGCCCATGCTACCAGGCACTTCAAATGAGGGCTTCAAACCAGAGAGCCCCTCTACGGTGGTATCGGGCTTGATGAAATCATCTCTCTGCAGAATGGTCACGCCGCTGCTGTCTTTAACCGGCACGACCGAGCGATCGAACCAGCCATTATCGCGCGCGTTAGCCGCGCGCTGCTGAGACGTCACGGCATAACGATCAACGTCCTCACGCGACCACCCCGCTAGCGTCGCGATGGTGTCCGCACCGATACCCTGAGGGACAAAACCCGTTTTGACGGCAAAGGTCGGATCGCTCGACATGGCGCCGCCATTGGAGCCCATGGGCACGCGCGACATGGATTCAACACCTCCCGCAACAACCAGATCTTCCCAGCCAGAGGCGATTTTTTGCGCCGCAATGTTGACGGCCTCAAGGCCGGAAGCACAAAAACGATCGAGTTGTACGCCAGGAACAGATTCGTCCCACTCGGCGTTTTGCACAATCATCTTGGCGACGTCGGAGCCCTGCTCACCCACGGGTGAAACGCATCCCATGACCACGTCGTCCACGTAGCTGGTATCGAGATCGTGACGCTTCTGCAACTCAACGAGCAAACCCGCCGCCAAATCAATCGGCTTGACCTCGTGCAGCGTTCCTGAGGACTTACCTCGACTGCGCGGCGTGCGCACTGCGTCATAAATGTAAACAGGGTTAGGCATGCTTCACCACCTGAAGTATCAAATTAGAAAAATGGGTTGCGTATGATGCGGTATCGGCAACTCTTATGCCATAACTTTAGCGCCGTGCACTCTGCGCCGGCAGTGCTGGGACAAACACTCCCAGAAGCCACATCAGTGCTCTACACTTGCGGGTAAAAGTTGCGTTGCTGACTCGTAGGTTGAGTCAATGCGCCAGTCACTCTCCTGTCGAGACCAAATGCTTTCTTCCGACCACACCATTCTGAGCACTTTGCTGGCATCACTCACCGAAGGAGAGCAGCCTTGGCTGGTGACCGTTACCGCAACCATCGGATCCTCGCCGCGGCCCGTCGGCTCGCTGGTGGTCTTTCGTGCCGATGGATCACAGGTGGGTAGCGTTTCGGGAGGATGTGTCGAGGAGGACTTAATAGCCCGTCTGCTCGCTGGGAACTTCGATGGACCCATGGTGCACTTCAGTGAGTATGGCGTGAGCGCCGAGGACAATGAAAAATGGGGGCTTCCCTGCGGCGGTCGTCTCGAACTCGCCATCCAGCAACTCGATGACAAGGATACCCCCTGGGTCCGTGAAGCTCAGCAAGCCATGGTCGAGCGCCGCACCCTATTGCGGCGCGTCGATCTCGCCAGTGGGCAGTCCCAGCTGACCACAACGGACCAATACCTGAGCCTCAATAAAGACGAAGCGCAAATGTCGCACTGCTTAGGTCCGCGGCATCGGCTGCTACTGGTGGGCGCAGGACAATTGGCGGCTCACTTGAGCACGCTGGCCTTGGCCATGGATTACGAGGTGTTGCTGACTGACTCTCGCGAATGGGCGTTAGCCCAGTGGCAGGGGCCTGAACTCGAGAAAATTCTCGGATTACCCGACGATATCGTCAGAACGCATGGGAGCGACGAACATTGTGCTGTAATCACGCTGAGCCATGACCCGAGAGTCGATGACATGGCACTTATGGAAGCGTTGGAGTCCTCCGCGTGGTACGTTGGCGCGCTCGGTTCTGTGCGCACGACGGAGAAGCGCATGGAACGCTTGCTCAAGCTCGGGCTGAATACAGAAGCGCTGGCGAGGCTGCATGCGCCGGTGGGCTTGTCCATTGGCTCTAAAACCACAATGGAAATCGCGGTATCCATCATGGCGCAACTGACGCAACTGCGCCGTGAAAAAAGCATTTTGGAAGCGTGATTTGTAAGGCAAATTGATGGAAAGCACCCTCGATCAAACACTGGCGCTCCTCAAAGATGACTGGGTCATTTACGCGCTTCCCGTATTCTTGATTGCACTGGCCCTAGAATGGGGACTCGCCTGGCGCAAGGCACTGCCTCTCTATCACCGACAAGACTTTTTTGCTTCGATGGGCGTGATGGGACTCACGGTAGTTATTGATATCGTTCCCAAACTCTGCGGGATAATGCTGATGTTCTATTGCTGGCAGGCTTCGCCATTCAACGAAGTCGTTAGCCGCGCGCCACAATGGTGGGTGCTACTGTTTTTCCTCGATGACCTGACCTACTACAGCTTCCATCGCGCGAACCACGAGGTTCGGCTCTTGTGGGCCGGGCACGTATCGCATCACAACTCGCAGTACTACAACTACGGCACGGCATTGCGACAAGGGGTGGGGGAACGTGTCGTTAAGTATCTGTTTTGGTGCCCCCTGGCATTACTCGGGTTTGACCCGTTCATGATCATTACAATGATGAGTCTCAGTCTGATTTATCAGTTCTGGCTTCACACCGAGACCGTGGATCGAATGCCCGGCTGGTTCGAGTGGTTCTTCAATACGCCGTCGCACCATCGCGTGCACCATGCGTCAAATGTGCGTTACCTCGACCGAAATCATGCCGGCGTATTGATCATTTGGGATCGTCTTTTCGGTACGTTTAGCGCCGAAATGCCAGAAGAGCCCGTGCGTTACGGTCTGACACGCAATATCGACAGTTTTAACCCGGTAACTGTCTCCTTCGGAGAGTATGCCGATATCGCTCGAGATATTCGCCGCGGAGCCAGCTGGCGGGACAAGTTACGCTATCTTTTGCTGGCACCCGGCTGGAGTCACGATGGCGAGGACAAACGCTCCAACACGCTCCGCCTCGCCGCCGCGCAAAAACAATAACGGGCTGCGCGGCGCGGCTATCATCTTCGTTTCTGCAATCGCCTTACTCGTAGCGGTCTTTGAGGACAAAAAACGCCAGCGACAGCAACATCGCACTGAGTGGGAGTGCTAGATACACGCTGCTAAGGCCTGTGATGTCTTGCAGCGTGATTTTGCCAAAATCAAGCGGCGCCAGTAGCAACGTTTCCATAACCGGATAGGCGACCGCAAATATCGCGGCACCTACAAGGCCACCGATCACAGTAAAAATGGCATCCCATTTGCCCTCGGAAGCGCCCACTACACACGTGCCTGGGCAGTAGCCCGAAACGGCCCAACCGATCCCAAAAATGATGCCGCCTACTGCAACGCCTCCGAGATAGGCAGGCTTGATACTCAAGTTAGCGAGGCCATTTAGGTCGAGTAGATAGATCCCCAAAGTCCCCACGCCGATGGCGGTGCACATCAATTTGATGATCCACATGTCCTTGAGCAGAAGCGTTCCCAGAATACGGCGATAGCTGGTGGCGCCACCCATGTAGAGAATCGCACCGAAAATACAACCAATGAGAAATCCGATCGTTAAGGTACCCATGATTTATGCCCTCCCGCGATACAGAAACCGGGCCGCCAAAATCGCCGCTCCGAAGGTAAACATGCCAAAGACCAATGAACTTACGGCCAATTGGGAAATACCGCTGATCATGTGGCCGCTGGTGCAACCGCCGGCTAGCCGAGCGCCAAATAACAGCAACACACCCCCACCAAACGCGGCGAGGTAGCGCTTGCTCCGTGAGTCACCAAACGCGGCCTGCCACATCGCGGGCATGGAGCCCTTGTCCGCATCGGGCTGTCGGGCTCTCAGCAGCCGAGCTGAGACTAGACCGCCCGCGAACATCCCGAACACCAGCATCCAGCCATAGCCGATACCCCAATCAGATTTCTCCCCGTATTTGGCCAGATACGCGTTGGACGCTGCGGCCTCGGGTGCCAACGCATGGGTAACAATGGCGTCGGTGACCACAAACTGTGTTGAAACTCCCAGCGGTTGAACCAAATAGGTCGCCACGATCAGCAGTAAACCGAGCGCGAACCCCGCCACTTTCCAAGAAATGATTGCCTGTTGTTCCTTCATGGGAACCCCCTTTTTATCGTCTGAAAAAGCCGGTCGATCGATGAAAACCGGTCGATAACAACTTTAAGGAATAACCTTATTCCTTTTTTGTTTATTTGCAAGGGGTTTTCCTGGAATCTTTGGTTGCGCCGCCCGAACACAGTGTTGGAGCGGCGGCCAGACTGCTCAAACTGAGACACTGGGCGAGTTTCGCTATCGGTTTGTATTCAACGGGTCTGCGCTCAGGGCCGAAGGGGAGAGGAAGGGCACTGCGACAGCCCGCGTCGGGACGCTCGCTTGAGAAGCTGATAAACCGCTTACGCTGGTGATAGCGATATCGGCAGGTCGGTCGCGCGCTGACCACTGGCGGCAAACACGGCGTTGGCAACCGCCGCTGCCGTGCAGGGCACACCCAATTCGCCGACCCCTCCAGGAGCTTCCGCAGAGGCCGTCAGCGAGACCTCGACCTCGGGCATCTGCGGGAATCTCATGACGGGGTAGCTATGAAAGTTATTTTGTGAGGCAGCGCCGCGTTCGAAGGACATCCCTCCTCCCAACACCATTCCCAGCACATCTGCCACCGCGCCTTGCAGTTGAGCCTCAACGGTTCCCGGACACAGCACTACGCCACAATCGGCTGCGACCCAGATGCGCTCGATGTGAACGCCAGTTGGGGATACCGAGACTTCTGCCACCTGTGCACAAAAACTGCCCCAACCCTCAATGCACGCAATACCCAAACCGTGAGTGGGCGGTAACGCTCTGCCCCAGTCTGCCAAGCCTGCGGCCTTATCGAGTACCGCCAACAGCCGCGGCTTTTTTGACAACAGCGCGCGCCGATAGTGGTAAGGATCCTGCTGTGCTTGATGTGCCAAGTGATCGATAAAGGATTCAATGGCAAAGGGGTGAGCGGAACTGTGCACGCCCCGCCAGAAGCCGACCCGAATCGGCAGGTGTGCCTCGCACCAGCGTATTTCCAGAGCTGGCACGTCGTAAGGGAAGGGTGTGGGCGAAACCTCGACAACGCCGGCATGATAGCGCTCTGGAAATAACTGTTTTCTCAGGGACTGGGTTGCGATCCGCAACTCCAGATCGGTCGGCATCCCCGCCTCGTCCAATCGCGCCCTACATTGATAAGCGGCCGCAGGACGAAATTGATCCTGCTCAGTGTCAGTCTCCCGATCCCAGATCACCTGCACTGGGCGACCGGTCTGTGCGGAGAGCGTTGTCGCCTGAAGCGTTGCACCAAAATCGAGGCCTTTGCGCCCAAATCCACCGCCGAGATACGTATTAAACATGTGAACATCGGTGACAGGGCGTCCCAGAAGCGCCGCCACCCGTTCGGCGCTGCGCTTGGGGGATTGGGTGGGGGCATAAACGAGCACCCGCTCCGCTTCGACAGAGACTGTCGCCGTCATGGGCTCCATACAAGCATGGGCCAGATAGGGTTGCGTATACCGTGCTTCGATCCAACCCGTCGCCTCGCTGCTCAGCGCTTGCTGCGTGCTCAGTGCGATGGTGCCTCGCCCATCAGCGAGCGCCGCGTGCAGTTCTTCGGTAATCGCGGCTTGACCCGCTCGAGCAAACTCGCCCTCACGATGCGCGATTGACAGCGATTTCAGCACCGCATGGGCTCGCCACCAGGAGGTGGCCACTACGGCGATGGCGTTGTCGAGGGTCCTAATGGTCAAAACACCCGAGGGCAGTTCGGTGGGCGGTTCAACAGTGAGCGCGCCACCAGGATCCGGCGCCATTTTTACTGCGGCGTAAACCATCCCGGGGAGCCGCACGTCGGCCCCAAATTGTGCAGCGCCCGTCACCTTCGCCGCGCCATCCTTACGCAACTGGGTTTTACCCAGCAATCGCCAATCACGGGGCGGTCGAAGCGTTGGCGATGGGGGAAGACGCAGGGTCGCAGCCTCCTGACACAACTCGCCATAAGTTGCCCTGCGGCCGGTGACGGGATCCGTCACTCGCCCTCCAGCGGCCCGCAGTCGCGCGACCGGGGCTTTCCAACGCTGGGCGGCCGCCTCTGTCAATACGATACGTGCGGCCGCGCCCAGCTGCCTGAGCGGCTCATACCAAAGTCGCACCGCGCGACTGTTGCCCGCAGCCTGACCACGGTCATTGTAGAAATCCCGATGGTGCGGCGCGATCTCGACCTCAACCCGCGACCAATCGACGTCCAACTCCTCGGCAACCAACGCTGCGAGCGTGGTGATGACGTTCTGCCCCATCTCTGCGACCGGCGGCACCAGTACGATTCTATCGTCGGGGGTGATGCGGAGAATCTCCGAAAAACGGGCATCAGGGGGCGCAGCCAAGGCGCTGGAATCTGCAGTCCCTTGCGCGATTGGCAGTTGCGAGCGTAAGCCCAGGCAAAGACCCGCCGCCCCGGTCATCGCCTTTTGCAGAAGCCATCGTCTACCTACCGGTTGCAAAATCCACTGCTCCAATCCTCTGGGATTGACCCACTCTTTCTCCGCCTGCTCTGCATTGTGGCCATCCAAGTTCTGCTAACCCGGGCGCTAAAGCGGCCTGCTGATGCGCCTGAATCCGCGATCACCGACGTGGTAACGCTCAGTCGGACAAGCTTCTTGCCACCCTAAACCCAAAGATATCACTGCGGGCGTCCTCAGGATCGCGACCGCGAAATGTCACCCTCTGGCGCTCCAGACGGCTTCGCCAGCTCCCACCCCGTATCGCACGATGCGTGCACGCCTCGGAGATCAATAAGACCGCCGATCCATCTGTCGGACGATTGGGATAAGGCAATACCGAGCAGTCTGCAACCCATTCCCAGACATTCCCAACCATGTCGTAAACGCCATAAGCATTTGCGGCGTAACGTCCCACGGGCGAACGGGTGGCTGCGCCATCACTGCAGTTCGCGGCGGCCCCTGGAACGCGACTCACCGGATGATCCTGCAACACGGCCATTGCTGACTCATCGAGCACATTGGCATACCGGCAGATCTCTTCAGCCGTCGCACCCCAGGGCCACGTTTCGGTTGATCCTGCCAGCGCGACATATTCCCACTCCGCTTCGGTCAACAGGCGATACGGCTGGCCAGTCAATTGTGACAACCAGTCCGCATACGCGTTTGCGTCGCGCCAACTGACGCAGACAACCGGAAGCGCAGCGGGAGCGCGGCCAACCGTGTCCGCGAGCTCCTGATCGGACAGCCCGCAATCTGACTCAATGCGGTAACCCGAAGCGCTCACAAACGCTGTAAATTCGGCTTCGGTGACTTCAAAGCGCGCCACCGCAAACGCCCGCTTTATGTCAATGCGGCGCGCGGGACCATGGGGTCGCAGACTCCCGTCGCGCATCCGTGAGTAATGATCCTCACCCATGACAAACTGCCCCGGCGGCACGACCACCATCGAAGGACAAGTTGGGCAGTCCTGAAAAATAGCATCGGGTGCCGCCGCCGATTGGCCGCGGCCCACCATGATACAACCGGCTAAAACGCCCATAAGGCACCAAGCCAATGGACTGATCCCGCTGCGAGCGAGCGTCAAACGGTAACTGACGACTCGCGACGATCCCATCAGGGGGCGGCCCTAAACCTCGGGTCGCCAGCTACCGTGGAATCCGAATGGAACACGGTGATCCAGGCGTGCGGTGGCGACAGGTCCCTCGGCAACAGCCATTGCATCGAGCACCACCACCGAGGAGGCATGACGCTCGGCATCATAGACCGTCGCCAATAACCATCCTTCGCCCTCTGCGACCCCGCCCGGAACAAATACCGGCTCGGAGGCACCATTGCCAAAACCGGCATCCCACGTCTGACGGCTACCCGTCTCAAAATCAAAGTGGCTGATCTCATGAAACAGACCAGCATCGCCACGCTGCCTTTGAGAAGCAGTGGCAAGGAAGCCATGTCGATGCTGTCCCATGGCATAACGATCATCGATCCTAGGGAACTCTGTCGACACATCCCAGATAACCTCGCGATCAATTTGCGAAGTCCTTAAATCAAGCCGCCAGCGCGTGAGCTTGCCCTGTGCGTCCTCCAAGCCTGGAAACTGGCCGTCAGTATCAGGAAAATTCGGGGCGACGGAAAAATCGACGGCATCAAAAGTGATCGAGCTGCCTTCGTTCCACGCGTTGAGATAGTGAAATACAAAGCAAACCGGCGCCTCTAGCCAGCGAATCTCACTGATCGGCGCCTCTCGCTCTAAAACACCAATGAACGCGCCTGCGCCAGACTCAAAGGCGAACGGGGATCCCAGTTTGGCCAAGCGGCTCAAGTCAAAGGTGAGCGGAAATACTGGAAATACGACATAGTCCCGGGTCACTACGAAGTCATGCACCATCGCCGCGTAAGGGGCCGTAAACGCATCGGAGCGTTTGACCCGACCTTGCGCATCGACTACGTGGTAGGTCATGGTCGGACTGCCCATGGCATCGGACATATACCCAAAGCCGTGCAATTCACCGGTCAGCGGGTCAATTTTGGGGTGCGCAGTCATCGGCCCCACAATGTCATCCGCATAATGTCCATAACCCAGTGAATCCAATGTGTCAGGCGCGAGGGAGAACGGGTGACTCCCCTCCTCCAGCGCCAGGAGTTGGTCGGCGTGCCAGAAAATATGAGTGTTAGCGAGGCCGTTACGCCGATCTGACTGGATCGCGCCGGTATCCGGATCCGTCAGAAAACTCATCGGTAAGCTGCCACCAGCGGCCCACTCTGCCTCGAATTTAGGCGTGCGCACCCAGCGATTGACGTAATCGACGCGACCGCCCGAAAAATGAAAGGCGTGCACCATGCCCGCACCAAAAAACCAGTGATAGCCTTGCTCCGGGACAAACTTGGGGTTGGGACCAATACGATAAAGTGACCCCGCGAGCGCCTCGGGCACGGCCCCTTCTACCACGAGGTCATGACAGTTGGCCTCAAAATTAATCGGCGCGAAGTTACCGCGCAATTGCGGATGCTTGGGCAATGGGTTTGCCATGGGACTCCTCTGTCAGTTATTCAATCGACCGTAACCAGCGACCTAATAGAAGCCTCTCGACCCAGACCTATGCAAAGAGTCGCTTGGATGCGATCTCACAGCCCTCGGCCAAGGCTCCCAACTTGGCGAACGCAACGTCAGGGTCAATGCTGGTGCTGCCGACGTGCACCGAAAACCCGCAGTCGACACCCGCCATCAAACGCTCAGGGTCAACCACCTCCGCCCATCGCCCTAGGCGTTGCGCGACCAGCTCGGGGTGCTCGATATAATTGGATTGCGGCTCGATAAGGCCCGGACACAGCTTCTTGTGCGCCGGCACACCGAGTTCCTTCAGCACGGCCCACTCGTGGGCATGGCGCGAGTTGGCGCCCTCAACCAGCACCGTTTGGGGCTTGGCTGTCCAGACAATGTCGATAATGTCACTGATCGGTACGTCGTGATGGTGGGGCCCCGGATAATTACCCCAGCACAAGTGCATGCGCAGTTGTTCCTCGGGAATATTTCTAACGGCGTGATTCAGTGCTGCTATGTTAATAGCAATGGTTTTTCGAAACGTTTCCAGATCCTGACTTGCGTAGGCTGAATGACGGCCCATAGCCAGATCCGGACAGTCGAGCTGAACCACCGCCCCCGCCGCCGCAATAGCCTCGTATTCATGGCGCATCGCTTCGGCAATGGCGAACACGTATTCCTCGTGGCTCGGATAAAAGTCGTTATTGAAAAAGAGGGAAATCACGCCCGGCGAGGCTGCGCTGGAAAAAATCTGTTCATGCCCTCGCGCTTTGGCGGCGGCGACCAGCGCCACCATGTCATCGACTGCGGCTTGCGCGTTAGTCACGGTAATTGCCTCGGTGCAACTCGGCGCTTTGCGCTTCCGCCGACCGGGGTTACCCGCCACCATCTCGGCGCTGCGGGGAAAGTCCTGAAGATCTTCGAAAAAGTAGTTCTGCACCGTCTCCCCACCAAAACCGGACAGGCGATCCTGCACATAGGTCGCATAGGAGGGCTTTGACATTTCGCCGTCATTAATCACGGTAACGCCGGCGTCGATCTGACGCTGGACTACCTCAGCAATCGAGGCCTCTATCCGCTCTTGCAGCGCACTTTCATCGACCGGAATGCCATCGGATACAGCAAACATCAATTGGACCAGTGAGTCAGGCCTCGGCAGGCTGCCCGTGTGAGTGCAAGGAATCTGGTGATCGCTCATGGAACGTCTCAAAAATAGTTTTTTGGGGCGTTACAGTGTAACCCGAAGTATTGATCACGCTTTAGCAATTGAAGACCGAGCAGAAAAGACCCTCGCGGGTTCTCAGCGACCCATTCACACCCTATAGTCTGCAATCTGCGTGTTTCAGCAACCCGGACGAGCGATGAATCCGAAATCCGTCAGCGAAGTTAACCTCTTTGATAGAGAAACTCAGCAATGTCCCTATGAAGCCTATAAAACCCTGAGGGATGAGGCGCCTGTTTACCAGTGCCCGGCCACGGGCATGTATGTGATCACGCGTTTCGAAGACGTTCGCCAGATTCTGACCGATACCGAGCACTTCACAAACGAGACGGCCTACCTGACCGATGCCACGGAGCCGAGCCCACGGGCACGCCGGGTGCGGGACACCTTTGAGCAGGAGGGGTGGGTACCCGCAAAAACCCTCAATGGGCGTGATGACCCGGACCATAAATCGGTTCGCGCGGTATTTAACGATGCATTTCGTCCTAAGAAAATCGAGGCGCTCGAAGATGAAGTGCGGGATCTGGCCTATCGCTTGATCGATGACTTTATTGGTGACGGGCACTGTGAATGGGTAAAGCAATTTGCGATTCCGCTGCCCTTATTAATCATTGGCAAACAGATGGGCGCCAACCCAGACGATATTTGGCAGATCAAGGAATGGACCGAGGCGTTCTTTCACCGCATTAGTCTGATGCAGTCTGAGGAAGAGGAACTGGTCTCGGTGCGCAAGGAAATTGAAGCGCAACACTATTTTCAGCCGATTTTTGAGCGCCTGCGGCAAAACCCCGACGATTCGCTATTAAGCGCACTGGTCAACACCGTGATCGAGGCATGGGGTCGTCCCATGAACGACAACGAACTGCACGCGGAGATGATGGCCGACACCTTTGTTGGCGGTTCCGAGACAACGACCAATGCGATTTCCGCGGGGGTCAAGCTGTTAATCGAAAACCCGCTGGCTTGGGAACAGCTGAAATCCGACCCCGACCGCTACTTGAAAGTGTTTGTCGAAGAAGTGTTGCGGCTGGAATCACCCGTACAAAGCTTGATGCGTGCCACTGCCAAAGATGTGGAATTAAGCGGCGTGACGATCCCAGCGGGAAGCCTGATCAATATCCGCTTCGCCGCTGCCAATCGGGACGAGCGCCGTTTTGAATCGCCTGATGTGCTCGATCTGGAGCGACCCCATGCGGGTGGCCACATGGCATTTGGCTCTGGAAAACATCATTGCCTGGGCGCGCCGCTGGCACGGCGCGAACTGTATTGGTCTTTTCGCGCACTGGTCGATCGCATTGATTCAATGTGGTTTGCAGAGGGCAAAAATGATTTCAGCTACCACCCCCACTACCTGCTACGGGCAATGAAAGCGCTGCATATTGAATTCACTGCGAAATAAAAGCTGCTCTAGGCTCTATCTGACCACCAAGCAGCCACGTTGACGGGGAATAGGGCCTCAGTAGCGCGCAAGGCATCTGTCGCATCTGAGGGTAATGGCGGGTTCAATGTCGGCGGCAGTTCGCAAGCGCCCTTGACCGGATCCAGATATTCCAGCGTGAAATCCGCCAATACCGACCCAAAGTCATGCCCCTCGTGGTAGTCAGAAGCCTGATGAAGATAAAAAGCCCATTTGTCCTCAAAAGACAGCAGACAGTAATAATGCAGCGGGCTTTGTCCCTTGAAATATTCGTAGCGCAGCACCTGTTCCTCGTTCGCAAATGTCTGACGCACCATATCTTCCATGATCGCTTCCCACTGGGCTTCGGTTCCGGGTTTGATTTCGATGTGTGCAAGTATCGTGGCCATAGCTAAAAACTCCCGATTAATTGGCGAC
>CAXPKH010000155.1:0-30707 GCA_964217615.1 Luminiphilus sp. | reverse complement strand
CGGGCCTCGAAGCGTGCCCTTGAGTTATCCGAGCGCTTCCGCTCCTGCTCACTGTCCCGTATCTGACCCTTGGCCGCCCGATAGTACTGCACCAAAGGAATCTGGCTGGGGCACACGTACGCGCAGGCGCCACACTCAATACAGTCAAAGAGGCGGTGCGTCGCCAGTTGCTCCTGGTCTTTGGCGCGGGCGTACCAGTACAACTGCTGTGGTAATAAAGAAGCAGGGCAAGCTTCCGCGCAATGGCCACATCGAATGCAGGGCTTGGGCTCTTCGGGCAATGGCAATTCCGCTTCGGTCGGTGCCAGCAGACAATTTGTGATTTTGGTGATGGGGGCTTCGAGATCCGAAACCGCGAAGCCCATCATGGGTCCGCCATGAATGATGCGCTGTCGGGGTCCCGACGACATGCCGGCTTCTTGTAGCAAGTGCCCAATCGGCGTTCCCAAGCAGGCGAGGGTGTTACAGGGTTGCGATAAGGCCTCTCCTGTCAGCGTGACAATGCGGTGAGTCAGCGGCTTGCCGTCGATGATCGCCTGCTGCACGGCCACGGCAGTGCCGGGGTTCAGGCACACAATGCCGATATCTGCGGGGATTCCCCCCGAGGGCACCTGCGCCCCGGTCAGAATTTCGATCACTTGTTTTTCGCCACCCGAGGGGTACTTGGTAGGGAAACTGACAACTTCGATAGGCGCATCAGCCGTATCTACCGCAGTTTGTACGCAGGCAATGGCTTCGGGCTTGTTGTCCTCGATCCCGATCAGGATCGAATTGGCGCCCAGAATGTGCGCGAGGATTGTGGATCCTTCAATCAACTGATCGGCATAACACTGCATCAAGGTGTCGTCGGCGGTGATGTAGGGTTCGCACTCCGTACCGTTGATCAGGAGAAGCTCGATGGGCCGTTGGGGCCCGGGGGTTAATTTTACGGCGGTGGGGAAGCCGGCCCCACCCATTCCGGCGATGCCGGCGTTGCGAACCTGCTCTGCCAGCGCCGCGGGTTCGCAGTCGCGCCACTTCGGTATGCCCTGTAGAGCAATCCATTGATCCCGTCCAGCGGTCTCAAGCTCAATGCAGATATCCTGAAGCCCTGAGGCGTGGGCGCTGGGTCGGGAGGCAATGGCGCGCACCTTTCCCGAGGTAGGTGCGTGCACGGGAACACTCATTGCGCCGTTTGCTTCAGCTAACAGTTGACCTCCCAAGACCACATCGCCCACCGCCACGATAGGTTGTGCGGCGAGGCCCATATGTTGCCTCATGGGGAGTGCCAACACAGGCGCTAAGCTCAATGCTCGTAGCTTTCCCGGTTGCGAGAGGGCTTTGCGCTCCGGGGGGTGAATACCCCCATGAATATCATGTATGACCCTCATGCCGCCGTCCGCGCCGCAGAGTCTGTTGCAATCACCTCTACCGGACGGAACCGGTCCGCGGGGAGTGGCCAATGCCAGAAACCGATCCCCTGTTTTCGAGGAATGAGGTCAATGCAGTCTACGGGACAGGGGTCAATGCACAGATCGCACCCCGTACATTCATCGGCAATCACCGTATGCATCACCTTCGCCGCACCCAAAATAGCATCGACCGGACAGGCCTGAATGCACTTGGTGCAACCGATGCACTCGTCCTCACGGATCCAGGCGACCACCGGTTCTTTCTCCACACCGTGTTCGGCGTCAAGCGGCTGGGGTTCAACGTCGAGGAGGTCAGCCAGAGCTTGAATGGTCTCCTCTCCGCCCGGAGGACATTTATTGATGGCGTCACCATCTGCAATTGCTTCGGAGTAGGGTCGACACCCGGGATAACCGCACTGGCCGCACTGGGTTTGGGGTAGCAAGGCATTGATCTGCTCGCTGAGGGGGTTGCCCTCTACTTTGAATCGGATTGCTGCATAGCCCAGCAACGCGCCAAAACCTGCGCCCAGAAGCAGCAGGGCGGTCAACGCGGCGATAAGTGGCTCATTGGCCAGCCAATCCAGCATCAGATGAGGCCTGCGAAACCCATGAAGGCCAGTGATGCCAGCCCGGCGGTGATCATGCCAATCGCGGCTCCCTGAAACGGCTCGGGGATATCTGCCACCGCCAGCCGCTCGCGCATGGCCGCAAACAGCACCAATACCAGTGAAAAGCCCAGCGCTGCCCCCAATCCATAGAAGAGCGACTCGATAAAAGTATGCGCTTGGTTAATGTTGAGGAGTGCCACACCGAGCACGGCACAATTAGTGGTAATCAGCGGTAAAAACACACCGAGAACTCGATGCAACAGCGGGCTAGACTTTCGCACCACCATCTCTGTGAACTGCACCACCACTGCGATCACGAGAATAAAACTGATGGTTCGCAGATAAGCCAGATCAAGGGGTACCAGCAGATAATTGTAGGTGAGATAACTGCAGACGGACGCCAGAGTCAGCACGAAAGTCGTGGCAACTGACATGCCCATGGCGGTCTCGAGTTTGTTGGAGACGCCCATAAAGGGGCACAGGCCGAGGAACTGCACCAGTACAAAATTATTGACCAAGACCGCACCCACCAATAGCAGCGCGATATCACCCAGCATGTCATCCCCCGCGGTGGAACTATCGACTCAAACCCGCAATAGTAGGCAATATATCAGGTGTCTGGCAGGAAGTATGTGGCGCTCAGGCCCCACTTTTACTCGCTTTGACCATCTCTGCGACCACCTCTGCATCGACTCGCTGCAGCAGCGGCTCGAAGGGTGCCAATGTATGGTCAGTCAGAGGGCTCTGCAGCGCGGTCCAATCCAGAGAGGTCTGCAGGAACGCCTCAGATTTTTCTGCCATGGCCGGTAACACCGGTTTGAGATAGGTGGCCAGCACCCGAAACAGATTGATCCCCACCGAGCACACCGCCTGCACCTTTTCAGCTTGCGTCTCGTCCTTGGCCATTACCCACGGCTTTTGCTCGTCAATGTACTGATTGGCGCGATCCGCAAGCGCGATAATATCGCGCATGGCGCGGTTGAATTCCCGCGTCTCATAGAGCGTGGCGATGGCACCGCCCGCGTCAATAAAAGACTGCACCAAGGCAGGTTCCGCACATTCACTGCTCAGTGTGTTGTCGAACTTCTTGCGCAGGAAACCGGCGCAACGACTGGCAATATTGACCACCTTGCCAATGAGATCCGCATTGACGCGCTGTACAAAATCGTCAAGGTTGAGGTCAATGTCGTCCACGCCGCTGGAGAGCTTGGCGGCGAAATAATAACGGATGTACTCCGGGTCCAAATGCTTAAGGTAGGTCTCTGCAAGGATGAAGGTGCCGCGGCTTTTCGACATTTTGACACCATTGACGGTCAGAAAACCGTGTGCAAAAACCGCCGAGGGTTGCCGGAGGCCCGCGCTGTCGAGCATGGCGGGCCAGAACAACCCATGGAAATTGACGATGTCTTTGCCGATGAAGTGATAGAGCTCAGTGTCTCCACCGGGCAACCAATAACTGTCAAAGTCATCTCCTGTGCGCTCGCACAGGACTTGATGGCTGGCGATATAGCCGATGGGAGCATCGAGCCAGACATAAAAGTATTTGCCGGGATGGCCAGGGATCTCAAACCCGAAATACGGGGCATCTCGACTGATATCCCAATCCTGTAAGCCTGCGTCGAGCCATTCCCTGAGCTTGTTGGCGATCGGCCGCTGCATCTGATCGCTGTCGATCCAATCGGCCAACAGTTTTTCAAAGTGCGTCAGTGCAAAAAACAAGTGGTTGGAGGCCTTGTCCACCGGTTTGGCGCCCGAAAGGGCCGATACGGGATCGATCAGATCCGCGGGGGCGTAGGTGGCGCCACACGCTTCGCAGTTATCTCCGTACTGATCGGCAGCCTGACATTTTGGGCAGGTACCCTTGATGAACCGGTCAGCCAAAAACAGTCCCTTTTCGGGATCAAAGGCTTGAATGATTTCTCGAATCGCAATGTGCCCCCCAGCTTCCAAGCGCTTGAAGATGGTTTCGGACCAATGCTGGTTCTCGGGAGAGTGGGTCGAGTGATACTGGTCGAATTGAATCAGGAAACCCGCGGAATCTTGTTCGTGTTGTGCCTTGATAGTCGCGATGTGATCCTCGGGCGTGCGCCCGGCCGCTTCGGCGGACAACATAATGGCTGTGCCGTGCGCGTCGTCGGCACACACATAGCGGCAGTGGTTTCCCATGGACCGCTGAAACCGGACCCATATATCGGTTTGTGTCTGCTCCAGCATATGCCCGAGGTGCAGCGGCGCATTGGCATAGGGTAACGCCGAAGTCACCAGTATTTGTCTTGGGGCGCCATTCATGGTCGTCGGGGTCATCTAGGGAAAGGCGCGCAGTCTACCGGATTTTCCATGAATTCGCTGTGCGCAAGTGATCGGCTACCGGTGTCCAGAGAGTATACTCTCGCGTCACAGCGAGACGAGGAGCGCGAGGTGTCAGCCTCTCACCAAGTAGTAGCGATTGCTTCTGGCAAGGGCGGCGTGGGTAAGTCCACGGTAACGACGAATTTGGCCGTGGCACTCAGCCAACAGGGTCTGTCGGTGGGGTTGCTCGATGCCGATATTTACGGCCCCAGCCAGCAACTACTGCTGGGTGTGCCAGAGAGCACTACACCCGATCAGCAAGGCGGCGAATTCTTGCTACCAGTCAAAGCCCATGGTCTTAAAACGATGTCGATGGGCTACTTGGCGTCCGCCCGCACACCCATGGTTTGGCGGGGGCCCATGGCAAGCTCTGCAATGAGTCAGCTACTTGAGAAAACCTTGTGGGGAGACATCGATATTCTGCTGGTGGATATGCCCCCGGGTACCGGCGATATCCAGTTGACGTTGGCCCAACGCGCTACGCTTTCCGGTGCGGTGATTGTTACCACGCCACAGGATATTGCCTTGCTGGATGCACGTAAGGGCATAGAAATGTTTGAGAAGGTCGAAGTGCCGGTCCTGGGATTGATCGAAAACATGGCGGCCTTTGTGTGCGCCGAATGCGGTCATACCGAAGCCCTTTTTGGCGAAGCAGGCGGGGTACGCCTGGCCGAGCAATACGGTGTGCCCCTGTTGGGTCAAGTGCCGCTGGCTTCTGCGATTCGCGCGTATTCCGATCAGGGGCTTCCGATCGTAGCTGCCGAACCCGAGGGTGCGGTGGCCGCCGTTTATCGGGCGGCGGCACGCCAATTAATGGAGACGCTCGCGGCGCAAACCCCAGCAACCGCGCCAACGATCAGTATCAGTGACTGAGAGCTGTGACCGCTTTAACCGAGCAGCGAGGAGTGAAAAGTGAGCATTAAATCAGACCGATGGATCCGCAAAATGGCTGAAGAGGCGGGCATGATTGAGCCCTTTGCGCCGGATCAGGTGCGGATGGAGGGTGATCGCAGGCTGATTTCCTATGGCACCTCGAGTTACGGTTATGACGTGCGCTGCTCTCGGGAGTTCAAGGTTTTCACCAATATCCACTCCGCTACAGTCGACCCAAAGCATTTTGACGAAAACAGCTTTGTGCATGTCGAGGGGGATGTCTGCGTGATTCCGCCCAACTCTTTCGCGCTCGCCTGCACGGTAGAGTATTTTCGTATCCCGCGTAACGTACTGACCGTGTGTTTGGGTAAATCTACCTACGCCCGTTGCGGAATCATTGTGAATGTCACCCCGCTGGAACCGGAGTGGGAGGGCCATGTCACACTGGAGTTTTCTAATACCACAACGCTACCGGCCAAGATCTACGCTAATGAGGGCGTCGCTCAGATGCTCTTCTTTGAGTCAGACGAAGTGTGTGAGACGAGCTATGCCGATCGGGGAGGAAAATATCAGGGTCAAACTGGCGTAACCTTGCCCAAGACCTGACTTGCCGGCGCTCCCCGGTCGCCGTCAGGCCTTTACTGGGCCTCTGCCGGCCCCAGCCCTGTAATGCCTTTTCCTTCCACTGCGCCGCTCATCAGCTCGATGACGGTTTGCGAGCCGTCCTCGACATGTTCGGTGCGAACCATCAAGAACGTATGATCCACCGCCAGCCAAGTGTCGGAGCGCCTTTTCTCAGGGTCATCGCGGCGTTCCCGATAGTGCACGGTATTCAGTGGGCCAACAGGTGTATCGATCAGCACGGTCTCAACCAACTCGAATTCTTTCAGCTTGATTCGTTCGCCATCGACGACTGACAGTGCCACAAGCTCGGGCGGGGTATCGGCATTCAGCAGGATTAACCGCCACTGTTCCTGAAGACTGAGTCGATCGAGAACATCATCGGCCCAGGGATGCTCGGTCCACTTTTTTTTGCGCAGACTCCGAATCACGCCGGCGTTCTTATCAAAGATGACTTCCCGGCGTCGATTGCTAATTCCGCTGAGTTGGTAGACAAAGTGGTCGCCAACCACCCGGCCGTTCTCGACGCTGAAATCAGCGTCCTCGCTGAGCTTCACCAAAAAGGTCTTCTTTCCCGACTGATTGAGTTGGTACTGCCCATTTTTCTCGGTTAGCGTGCGGACGAGTGTCACATCCATGCCGCTGACTTCAGTTTTATACTCTGCGCGATACGTCGGTAGCGCCAGATCGCTACCGTTGGCGGCGCCGGCTAAGACTGTGAGCATGATCGAAAGCAGGCAGTTGCGCGGTATCATTCGCTTCCCTCCCATAAACAACCCGTCAGCGGTACGGGCTCTTCGTCTTTGTAGAGTACCCCCGCTTTGAACGTCAATTGACCTGTCAGGTGCCAGTTGACGGCGGCGGGATAAATTTGATGCTCTATCTCCAATACTCTGGCAGCAAGCGTCTCGGCGTCGTCATTCTCGCACACCGCCACTCGTGCCTGTAGGACCGGAGGACCGCCGTCGAGTTCCCCGTTAACGTAATGCACGGTTGCACCCGCATGAGTGTCACCGTTATCCAGCGCGCGTTGATGCGTGTTGAGCCCGGGATAGCGAGGTAGCAATGACGGGTGGATATTCATCAAGCGATTCTCAAAGCGCGAGACAAATTCGCTCGTCAAAATGCGCATAAAGCCGGCGAGCACGACCAGATCGGGCGAGACAGTCTCTACGGCTGCGGCCAGATCACGATCAAAATCCTCACGGGTCGCATAGCCTGTGTGATCAAGGAGTGCCGTTTCGATGCCAGCGTTCTGGGCGATCTCCAAACCTCCCGCGCCGGGGCGGTTGGCGACCACTAGACTGATCGAGCCACCCAGCAAATCGGCGCGACTGGCATTCAGCAGGGATTGGAAGTTGGACCCCCGGCCCGACAGCAATACCGCAATACTTTTTGTGCCTCCCATATCAGTCGAAGTGAACACCGGTCGCATGATCAGTGATCACGCCAAGCTCCCATCCGTCGATCCCCTGCGTCTTTAAAAGCGCGAGCGCCTCTGAGGCATGCGCACTGGCAACGACGACGATCATACCGACGCCGCAGTTGAAGGTGCGCATCATTTCTGCATCGGTGATATTGCCGCCATTCTGAAGCCACTGAAATACGGCGGGGAGTTGCCAGCTGTCCCGATGAATCCGAGCGCCCAATCCCGCCGGCAGCACCCGGGGCAGATTCTCAAGAATTCCGCCTCCGGTGATGTGGGCCATGGCGCGCACTTCAACTTGCTCCTGTAGAGCGAGCAGGGGACGGTTATAGATCACCGTGGGTGCCAGCAGCGCCTCACCCAAAGTCGCATTGCCGCAGGCTTGCCGGCTGTCATCGCCAGTGTGTTCCAGCACTTTGCGAATGAGGGAGTAGCCGTTGGAGTGCGGGCCGCTGGAGGGTAATGCCAGTAGGGTGTCGCCAGCCTCAACTTTACTGCCATCAATCAGTAGCGCCCTCTCAACGACGCCCACGCAGAACCCCGCCAGATCGTAGTCTTCTCCTTGATACATGCCAGGCATCTCGGCTGTCTCACCGCCCACCAGCGCCGCCCCTGCCATTTCACAGCCGCGGCCGATGCCCGTCACCACTGAGGTGGCTATGTCTACATTAAGCTTTCCCGTGGCGTAATAGTCCAAAAAGAACAGCGGTTCTGCGCCCACAACAGCAATATCGTTGCTACACATGGCGACCAGATCAATGCCGATGGTGTCGTGGATACCCAGGTCCATGGCGAGGCGTAATTTTGTTCCTACGCCGTCTGTGCCAGAGACGAGTACCGGCTCCGAGTAGCCGGGGGGGATCGTACACAGCGCACCGAAGCCTCCCAGCCCGCCGAGGACTTCTGGACGCCGCGTCGCCTGACTCACATGCTTGATACGCTCCACCAGCGCATTGCCCGCGTCAATATCGACGCCCGCATCGCGATAAGTCAGGGAGGATTGCGGTTCGTTGGACGTGCTCATACGCTGTTCCCGAAAGACGAGGGGAGATAGTAATGTGCCCGCTAACCGCTGGAAAGTAATGACCGGGTATTTGCGCGATAATGCAACGGTCCTTGACAGCGACGAAGCGATACACTGCGCACTCTACCCCATGACGGCATTGGTATGACTGGCGGGTCAATGTTTTATAGGCGAGCCCAATACGATTCTTTTCGGCATCCGCGAAGGTGGTTTGCAACGGCATTCCGTTGGCTGATCACTGGCGTCATCCTTACGCTGACAGGCGTTAGCGCCGCACCCGCCGCCCCCGACGAAGCGTTGATTATCCGTATTGAAGTGCAGGACCGCAGTGAGTCAACGATTGATGCCGCCGCGACCGAAGCGCTGCAGAGAGCTCTGCTTCAGCGCTCGGGAGATCCGAGCCTGCTCGCGCATCCGGCCGCCAAAGCCGCGTTAGCCTCGGCACGCGCGCATCTGTCTTTATTTCAGTTTGAGCGCGTTCAGGGCATCACACGCTTTGTGGCGCACATCGACCAAACCGCGCTCGAGGAACTGATCAGAGAGTCCAATGGCACGTTATGGACCGAGGAGCGGCCGCCGATCCTGCTGTGGTTGGTCATCGACGAACCTGGGGGCCGTCGCTTTGGCAATGGGGCAGAAGAGGAAGTCCTATGGACGGCTATGACCGCAGAGTTTGAAGCCCTCGGCCTGAATCTGCGTAGACCACTCTACGATCTGCCTGACGCGCTTCTGGTGTCGCCGGAGGGACTATGGCAACGAGACTTCGGCGCTGTGATCGAGGCTTCTGAACGCTATGGTATGACGCACTTACTACTGGGCAGGCTGATCCGTTTGAGCGAGGGAAGGTACATTGCCGAATGGGTATATTCAGACGGCGCCGAGGAGCGCGCCAGTACGGTGCAAGCCGACTCGGTAGCGACCGTGATTGAACCCGGCGTGCGACTCGCAACCGAAGAGATGCGCTTGCGTTACGCGGTCGCGTTGACGGGTTCGGCGACTGCGGCCTCGTTGACTGTCTCTGTCAGAAACGTGGTCAGTCTCGCAGACTACAAGGCGGTAACCGAGGCCATGGGCGGTTTGCAAACGCTGGAGCGTGTTCGGCCCGTCGCGGTGCAGGGAGATACGTTGGTGCTGGAAGTATTTGGCGTCAGCGACCCCGAGACTTTAATGCGCCTGATGTCGTCGCTTCAGGCTTTTGAATGGCTGAACTCAGACCCCGAGTTCGGGCTGGAACTGTCGTGGCGAGGTTTCTGATGAAGATCTGCGACCCCTCAGGCGCCATGTGGGACAGCCCATGACTCGGAGCAGCCAAATACCCTTGCCCATGCGGCGCGAGGATCTCGCGACTTGGGAAAATTGGCTTAGTCGATCTGCCACCCAGACGCTGGAAAACTGGTTGGCGGGCGGATCAAAGGCAGAGGGCAGCGCCTATCTCTGGGGCAATAGCGGGTTCGGTAAGAGCCACGTGCTTCAGGCGTGTTGCGATCGATGGGGGTATGACGCGCAGTACCTCCCCCTGCGCGATCTACTGGCGTATTCGCCGGAGCAGGTGCTGTCAGGTGTCGAGAATACGGGCCTGATCGCCATCGATGATATTGATGCGATTGAGGCTGAATCACGCTGGCACGAGCCGCTGTTCAATTTGTTCAACCAGTCTCAGGAGCGAGGCAGTTGTCTGGTCATCGCCGGCGCCTGCCCCCCACAGCGGCTGTCAAATTTACTGCCGGATTTACGTTCCCGATTAGGCAGTTTGCCGGTCTTTCAGCTGCCCCCTTTCTCAGAGGAGCAGATTGCAGCGTTGTTGAGCCTGAAGGCCCGAACTGCCGGATTGCACTTGTCGGATGATGTGGCGCGCTATTGTGCGCTTCGGCTTCCCAGAGATCCCAGTACGGCGCAAGATTTTGTTGCCCAACTTGATCAACTGAGTCTGGCAGAATCCAGAGCGATCACGATTCCCTTTGTCAGAGATTCAGGTTTATTGCTCACGTCGGCTGGTCAATAGCGTACTCGCCGGGAGCAAGCTGCAGATAGCCGCGCAACCAATGAACCGCGGCATAGAGCGGGACGGTATCGATCAGCGCGCAAATGGCTTTGAACGCATAGTTGCTGCCGACCAGCGTGAGGAGTGTCGCCGCGGCAATGTCACCGGCCAGAAAGGCCGCGCCAAAGGTCACCGTCACCACCATCACAGAATCCACCAACTGACTCAGTAGCGTGCTGAAATTATTGCGTAGCCACAGGTGCTTGCCTTTCGTGACACGCTTCCAGAAATGGTAGAGCTGAACGTCGCAATATTGCGCGGCGATGTAAGCCATCATCGATGCGAATACGGCACCTGAGGTGGTTGCGTAAATGAGATGGAAGAGGCCAATCTCCCCCTCCACTACAGCGCCGTTAGGCAGAGAGACGGGCTCGGCGAGTTGCAGTACTTGCCAGGGAGGCATTACTGCCTCCGGCACTGCCGGCGCCATCGCGCCCAGAGTCAGTACGCCGAGAATCAGGAAGTTGATTCCCAGGCCCACTGATACGAGGAAATTGGCGCGCGCTCGTCCGTACAACTCGCTGATCAAGTCGGTACAGAGGAAGGTGAGGGGATAGGGTAGAACGCCCACCGCCAATGCCAGGGGCCCCAATTGAATAAACCGCGTGATCCCCACCACGTTCAGCAGCGTCATGGCCGAGAGAAAAATACCGGCCAACACCAGAAATGCCCGCTCGCGACGTTCCCTGATTTGGGCGTCCACAACGCTCACCTCAGTGCTCTACCTGGCCCAGATTGGCATGCATCACAGCGCCATTGATCGCCGGATGGTGATGCGCCCAGACAATCAGATCCGCAATCTCCTGAGGCGCTACCAGCCTGCCGTAGCTGTTCATTTCTCCTAGGGTTTTGAGCACAGCGTCGTCGTTACCCACATGCTGTCTCAGCATCGAGGTATCGGTGAACCCGGGGCAAATCAGGGCGGTGTGAATGCCTCGCCCCATCAAGTCCTGGCAGGTTGCGCGCATCATGCCCAGTTGGGCATGCTTGCTGACAATATAACTATAGGCGCCAGCTACGGCTTTTTCGGAGAGGGTAGAACCCACGTACAGTACGCTGGATGTTTTGGGCATGACCGGGAGTAGCGCACGATTCAGCGCATTAATCCCCAGCACATTCACCGACAGCGCTTGCAGCATCGCCGCGTCCTCGGTGGTATCGCAGCGATCCTTGAGCATCAGAGAGGCGTTGTGCACGAGACAGACCGATGGGCCACTGTGATCGGTTACCATCGCCTTCAGCGCTTCGCAGCTCTTGTTGAGTGACTCAGCATCAGAGAGATCTGTGGTCAGTGTCCTCACGCCTGGAACGGGGCAATCCCGCCGTGATAGGTTAGTGACGGCGTACCCCTCGGCAACAAATTGCTCTGCCGCTGCGGCCCCGATGCCCGAACTCGCGCCGGTCAAAATGGCGATGGGTTGCATAATTTTCTGCCAAGATGCGTGGTGGGCCAGATTACTGCAGCTCCGGGCTGAGGTCACGGGCTCATGTCGATGTCTTGTCTTTGTATCAGTTGCCCAACGCCTTCACTTCCAACACCATATCGGTTTAGTTCCCTGAGGCAAGGCGATGAATCGGTTGGCTACTCTGCATATCAACAAACAGGCGCATAAGTTCTCTGCGGCCCACTTCACGATTTTCTCTGCAACCGAGAGAGAGCGCCTGCACGGACACAATTATGGGGTTTCGGCCCGCATTGTTGCCGAAATGGGTGAAAACGGTTTTTCGGCCGATTACAACGTGTATAAGCGCGCCTTGCAGAAGCTGTGTGATGCTCATGACGAGTATCTGCTGCTGCCTGCGCAATCCCCCTGGCTTGAGGTCGTGGTAAGGGATGACGAATATTTCGTGACCTTCAATGGGAAAACCCTGCGGTTTCCCTGCGACGAAACCTTACTGTTACCTATCGTGAACGTGACCGTGGAGGCGCTCGCCCATTATCTACTCGAGTGTCTGTTGGCGGAGGGGTTGATGGGTGACATCGTAGAGCTGGAGGTCTTTGTGACTTCGGGTGATGGCCAAAGTAGCTCTGCCTGCTGGGTCGCTTAAAAAAAATGAAAATTGTTGGGAACTTTCCTCGATACGGCCTGTCTTAGAGTCAGTTGTTGAGATGGTGATGCCTGCGGGGACATTGCAAGGGAAACATCTGAGCAACGAGAGTCCGATTCACGAGACTCTCCCCGTTTTGAGTGGCTCCTTCATTGCCGGCTGTTGAACAGCCGGCTTTTTTTTGCCCATGCGAGGCTGATTGGATCAAATTCGAGCGCGATCTCAAGGGAAATCCACGGTCTGGTTGCGGGCTGGGGGAGCCAGCGGCTCAAGGCAGAGCGCGTCTGGCCTCCCACACCCCCAGTATCGACTCTCGGGTTTGGGGACCTACCAGCGTGTCGGTAACAACCCCGTCGGGGCTCACCAACCAGGTGGTGGGTAGCACGCGGGGACGTGGTTGTCCCAGCGAGGGCCCCGGGTCGTTCTCCACCAAAGGGAAAGTAATGCCCAGCTCTGCCGCTTGAGCGGCCAATGACTCGCCAGTTTGACCCTCAAAATTGACCCCCAGAACCCGAAGGTCGGTCTCCTCATGGAGGGCGTTCAGTTCGGGGATTTCTGTCCTGCACGGCGTGCACCAGATGGCCCAGTAATTGACGACTCGCCAGTGGCCTGCGTGGGGCAGCTCAGAGGGTTCAGTCTGGCAGCCAGCCAGTATCGCCAGCGTACACGCGAGGCGAAGCCATGGGATCAAGGCGCGGCTAGACATCAGAGGAGGCGAACAAAACCGCGAGGGGAGTGGCTAGTCGTCCGGCCTCATGTTCCCTTTGTTGCGTCAGCAAAGTCGCGGCGGCCTGTCGCCAGAGCGGTGAGTTGTCCGTGGCCCGATAGTCGGGTTCAGCCCGCAGGATGCCCGCGAGATCCGCAAGCGTAACGGTGTGGAGATCTCGACTGAGAAGATAATGTCCTCGTTCGCTTCTCTGCAGGATATTCACCTCACTCAGCCGATCTCGGATTTGTCTCCAGCTGTTGGCATCGATGGCGACGGGTGACCACTCGTTGGCCCCGATGACATCAAGGTCAGATAGGACTCGCCCATCCTGCTGGGCCAGCCAGAAGAGATACAGTGTATCCAGCGCTTTCATCAGGAGTGGTGTACCGGCCTGCTCACTGCTTTGATAGGCAGACAGTGCATGTGTCAGTACCGCGCCAGCCAGCACAATGATCCAGGTAACATAAAGCCACAGCAGGAAGAGCGGTGCAGCTGCGAACGCCCCATAAACGAGGGTGTAGCTGGATTGCGCCATCACCGTGGTGAACAACGCCCTCGCGATGGTAAAGGTAATGGCGGCAAACACACCGCCCGCCAGCGCATGGCGCCAGGGCACTTGGCAGTTCGGCACCACCACGTAAAGGCAGGTCAGGCCCACCGTGCTCATGATAAACGGGAGCAATCCGATCAGCACGGTGCCGAGACCCAATACGTTCAGGCCACCAATTTCGTTGGTGGCGGCAAAGAGATAAGCTCTGGCACCCAAACCAAGGCCGATGGCGACCGGCCCCAGGCTTAAAACGGTCCAGTAGAGTAAAACGCCCTGTAATGGCCGACGATTGACGCGGTTTTGCCATATTTCATTGAGCGCCTGCTCAACATTGCGCAGCATGAGAATTGCCGTGACCAACAAAATAGCGACGCCCGCCAGCGTGAGTGACCGCGCCTGGCTGATGAAGGTAGAGAGGTACTGGACAACCTGATTCGAGCTCTCTGGCAGCAGGAATTGCAGCAGAAACTCGCTTAATTTCTCCTCGATATTCCCTGCGACGGGCAGCGCCGAGGCAATCGAAAGGGTCACGGTCAGCAGGGGTACCAGCGCAAATAGGCTGACGAAAGTCAGCGCGGCGGCCTTTGCTGTCAGCCGATCCTCAAACAGACGACTGGCCAAATATTGAATTGCGCGCGCCACCTTTGCGCGCCTTGGATGCGTTACCATGCGGGTCCAATGTGTCTCTGAACTGCCTCACTCTACCGTGGTGTTGGATGCGACGTCGAGTGACCCGATGGATCCGATATTTTGAGTCATCAACCCTACATTCTCGTGGCGTACTACAGCCGGGACGGTGCAACTGCCGCGATGGCGCGTCAGATCGCCCGCGGGGTTGAGATGGTGAGCGGCATTGAAGCAAAGCTCAGAACCGTTCGGCCGCTGTCTTCTGATGAGATCGAGTCAGATATGGCGCCGTTGCCGGCTACTCAGGAGGACCTGCGGGATTGCGCCGGCCTGGTGATTGGCAGTCCCACCCGGTTTGGCAATATGGCGGCGCCCCTCAAGCAATTTCTCGACGAAAGCAGCAGCCTCTGGCTCCAGGGGGCGCTGATTGACAGACCCGCAGCAGTGTTCACCTCCACCGCGTCGCTACACGGCGGGCAGGAAGCGACTTTGCTAAGCATGATGGTGCCCCTGTTGCATCATGGCATGGTGTTGGTGGGGGTGCCTTACTCGATACCTGCGCTTCGAGCGACTGCGGCGGGCGGAACCCCCTATGGCGCCAGTCACTGGGCGACCGAGACAGGCGAGCGCCCGTTAGATGACAATGAATCTGAGATCTGCCGGGCCTTGGGCAAACGGGTAGCGCAGTGGGCACTGCGCACACCCGGTGGGGATTAAATCCGCAATGCGTGTTATACCGCCCCGGCAATGGCTTACACAGACGTTGTGGATTCTCATGTGGCTGACTTGGGTAGTGCTCCTCTTGCAGCAGGCGGCCGATGTGGAGCGCTTCGCCGGCACCTGGGCGCTGACGGGATTACGATGCGCCCCCCTGCTTTTTTTTCTATGGGCGGCTTTGAAAGAGGGTTTGCGGCTTTTTATCTGGTATGAACTCATCCTACTTTTTTATTTTATTTCGTCGGTCGAGGCAGCCTTCGCCTACCGAGGAGATTTTTTGTCCGTCGTTGGACTGAGCGCGGTGGTAATTCAATTCACCTGCTGTATGTTGTTTATTCGTTTTCGTGGGCGCGAGCTGCGGGAAGCGGATTGACCGCCCACATTAATCGCGGCAAAAGCCGCTGACCACGCTGAGGAGAGTGCTGAGTCATGATGCGTTTACTAAAGGGAATATGGCGAATTTTGAGTGGTATCAGCCGTGCAATCTCCGTGCTGTTACCGCTGGTGTTCATCGCCATTTTTTTGGTCGCTTTCAGTTTAGGAATGAAGGATTCCGCGCCTGAGCCGCTACCCGAGCAGGCGGCACTCCTGATCGCGCCCTCCGGGCCTTTGGTAGAAGACAGTGCGCCCGTGGATCCTGTTTCGGCCTTTTTGAATCAAGATTACGAGCGTCCGATACTGCTCCACGATCTGGTCAGGGCGATTCAGTGGGCGGCGGGCGACGATCGTATTACCGCGCTCATCCTGAATCTTGAGGATCTTGCTGGACCTTCGACCAGCCAGACGCTCGAGCTGACAGAGGCGATTGCTGACTTTAAAGCGACGGAAAAACCCGTGATAGCGGTGGGAGATTTTTACTCACAAGCACAATATCTGCTGGCCTCTCAGGCCGATCAGGTGCTGCTGCATCCCGAGGGGGGCATGTTCCTCGAAGGGTTCTCGGTCTATCGGTCCTATCTGCGCAGTTTTCTCGAGAAGGTGCGCGTGACGATGCATGTTTTTAGAGCGGGTGAGAACAAATCGGCCGTGGAGCCTTATTTGCGTGATGACATGTCAGAGAGTGAGCGCGCCGTGGTTTCGCGCTGGATATCAGGCCTCTGGGCGGCTTATACCGAGTTGGCAGAGGCCGGTAGAGAGATGCCGCAGGGTTCACTGAATGCATTTATCGACGGCTTTGCGGAGGAGCTGGCGGCTTCTGAAAACGATTTGGCCGAGACCTTGTTGGCGGGGGGATGGGTCGACGCGCTGGCAGATCACACTGAAATGAATACCTTACTGGCTGAGCGCGTCGGCGTGACGGACGAAGAAGGCCTCGCAGAAACCGTGGCGTTTGAGCGCTATTTTGAGGATATGAAGCAGCAGCGCATGTTGGCAGAAGAGGGATTGCCGCTGATCGCGATTGTTCCGGTCGAGGGCACGTTGATGCCGGGCGAGAGCGAAGAAGGTATGGCGGGCAGTGACACCATCAATGGTTATATCGACACGGCGATGGAAGCGGAGGACATCGCAGCGATTGTGCTCCGAGTGAACTCTCCCGGTGGTAGTGTTTTCGCTTCTGACCTGATTCGTCGTAAGTTGGCCGAGGCAAGGGAGGTCGGTATCCCGGTCGTGGTTTCGATGGGCACCGTGGCGGCTTCGGGGGGCTACTGGATTGCCGCCGAGGCAGATCAGATCTGGGCATTGCCCACCACGTTAACGGGAAGCATTGGTGCTTTTTCTGCGTTCCCCACTATCGAGGGTATCTTCGAGTATCTCGGTGTGACGTCCGATGGAGTCGGCACCACTTCATTGGCTGGAGCGGTCAGCCTCGATCGCGGCGTAAGTCCGGAAATGGCTCGAATCATCCAAGCTTTGTCCTACAGCGCGTACAACGATTTTGTTGACCTGGTTGCCCGGGGCAGGGAGATGGAGCCTGAAGCGGTTGAAGCGATCGCTGGCGGACTGGTCTGGACCGGGGCTGAAGCCGCCGAGATTGGCCTGGTGGATGAATTGGGCGGGTTGGACCAAGCGGTTGCCGCCGCCGCCACGCTGGCGGGTGTGGAAAACTGGAGAACCGGACGCACCACCGTGCCGCCGTCATTTGAGAGTGTGCTGTTGGAGGAACTGAGTCGCTCGTTGGGTGCCTCGTTACCCGTGAGCTGGGGATGGACCGATTCTATGGTGGCAAGTCTCAAGCCGGTGGTGAAGGGGTTGTCGGACTTGCGAGATCCCATGCATGTCTACGTGCAGTGCCTCGCCTGCGCGCCTGTTCCCTAGCGCGATGCTGGAGTTTTCAGACGAAGTTCAGGCCGCGACCCCTGCAGCGACCGCCATCTTGGTGCGCCAGATCGCAGAGCGTCTCGAGGTCCTGTTGCTGCGTCGCAACGATGCCCTCAAGCACATGCCGGGCCTGTGGGTATTCCCTGGCGGCAAGGTGGAGCCTGATGATGACGGTCAGGACGAGGTGGCCCAGGCTTATACGGCGGCCTGCCGGGAATTGGCAGAAGAGGCTGGCATCGCTCTGGCACCGGATACTTTGATGCCATTTTCGCACTGGCTGACCCCGACCGTGGTCAAGCGTCGCTTCGCCACCTGGTTTTTTCTGGCACAGGTCGCGGAAACCGTTGCGGTTCAGGTCGATGGCCGCGAAATCGTTGATTTTCAGTGGTGGGACCCTGCCGATGCAGTCGCGGCGCATCAGCGCGGAGATTTACCGATGAGCCCGCCGACACTCGTCTCGCTCCATGACATTGCGCACCTGACGCAATCTTCCCCGCTGGATGAGGCCCTTCAGCGCCGCGCGCCGCCTCACTTTTTCCCACGAGTGGTGAGAGACGCCGACCGTATGGTTTTTTTGTACCCGGGTGATGCGGCATACGACAGCGGCGACCTCAACCGCGTGGGCGGTGTTCATCGAACCATTGGCGCAGGGGGCGTATTCAAATACGTGCCCAGATCAGAAGCGTCTTAGCGGGGCGCGAGGCCAATGCCGTTGTGCGGGGGGCTAATGGGGAGTTTTCGCAGACGGTTACTTGAGCCACTTGCCGCCGGGTATGCGCGGTAGCGTGGTCGTGACTGCCTCATCATAAACTGACCGTACCGAGCGATTGTTGCCTGCTTCCTGGCGTCTGGAGATCATGGTTATGGGAAACAGATAAACCTCCGTTTCACGATAACGGAGCGCTCTGGAGCGACCTATGCGGTCGCGGTAAACCACCCACGCCATATCCAGTCTGTCGGCCAGCAGATCGCCCAGTACCACCCCCATGGCCTGCAAACTGAGGGTATCGTCAGTGGCGATTAACCGATCATCAATGATGCGTTGCAGAGTATCGAGGTCCCGATCTTCCTCCCCAGAAAGATTTCTCCCCAACCGATTGGCCAGCTGTTCGATGCGCTGCCGTTGCTCTGACATAAACTGTTGGTCAATGTTGGTGAGCGGTTCAATTTTAAGTTCGAAGTCCGTGCCCTGTGAGAAACTGCTGGATGACCCCAGAGCCAGCGATGCGATCAATAAAAGTGGGCCGATGCCGGAAATGCCGAAGCATCTTAGTAGCGCAATGTGAGGTTGTGAAACTCGGTCTGAAGTGGATAATTGCGGCACCATGATTTTCTTTCCTCGTCCCGTCAGGGGACTCCCGGAGTAACTCGATGATAACCGGAAGCATTGTTGCGTTGGTAACGCCCATGCACCCAGACGGTGCAATTGATTGGGCAACGCTTGCGCGACTCATCGAATATCACATCGAGGCGGGCACAGCCGCACTGGGTGTTGTGGGCACGACTGGCGAGAGTCCCACCCTGACGGTACCTGAGCACTGTGAGGTCATTCGCTTTGCAGTTGAGCAATCGGGTGGGAGGATCCCGGTGGTGGCGGGTACTGGGGGCAACTCGACGCATGAGGCGATTGAGCTCACCGTCTCCGCTGCCGAGGCCGGCGCGGATTACTCGCTCTCGGTGACTCCTTACTACAACAAACCCACTCAACAGGGCCTGTTTGAGCATTTTCAGGCGGTCGCTCGGTCAGTGAATCTCCCTATCATTTTGTACAACGTGCCAGGCCGCACGGGCTGCGATTTGTTGAACGAAACGGTGGTGAGGTTGAGTCAGATAGACAACATTGTTGCCATCAAGGATGCAACGGGTGACATAGAGCGGGGTAAGGCGCTGATCAGTGCGGTGCCACAGGGCTTCGCCGTATTTTCCGGTGATGACGCCTCCGCCCTCACCTTAATGCGTCACGGCGGCAAAGGTAACGTTTCGGTCACTGCCAATATCGCTGCGGCAGACATGGCAGCGCTGTGTCGTCATGCGGTAGCGGGAGAGTGGGATGCCGCGGAGGTTATCGATCAGCGACTCGCTGACCTTAATCGGTTACTGTTTATTGAATCTAATCCTATTCCGGTCAAGTGGGCGATGGCTCAACGAGGTATGATTGACGCAGGAATTCGACTACCCCTGACGCCGCTGTCAGAGGGACATCATGAGTCGGTGTTGCGCGCGCTGGAGGCTTACTTTTCGTGATCCGCACAAGCAGTGTCATCGTGATTGCGCTGATGTTATCGGGCTGTAGCTGGTTGTTCGGAGAGGACGGCTTGTTCCCGGATAATGCCAGTCGATATCAGTCTGCTTCGGAGTTGCCTCCCATTGATGTGCCTCCGCATTTAACCACTGACGCCATTCAGCCCGATTATCCGGTGCCGCCCGTGGTCGCGAGCGGGCAGCTTGCGACACAATTTGAAACCCCGCGCCCGACGCCACTGACGGCGAATAATCAGGGTGATTCGGTCCGCATTCAGAGCCTGTCGGGGGAACGTTGGGCGCTGGTCAGTGTAGCGCCCGGACAACTATGGCCTCAGGTCAGGACGTTTTTAACCAACAGCGGCATCGGTGTTGCCGCGGTGGATGCGGAGGCAGGGCTCATCGATACCCAATGGTTCAAGCTTGAGGACCAAGAGTTGGCGGTGCGCTTTCGCTTTCGAGTCGATACCGGCGTGCAAAGAAATACGGCTGAGCTTCACGTGCTGCAGCAGAACAGAGGTGTAGAAGATGTGAGCTGGCCGCCGCAGTCAGATGACGACGAGCTCGAGCGAAAGATGCTCCAGGATGTCGCCCAGTACCTGGCCAACAGTGCGGATTCCACGCCCATATCGATGATGGCTGACCGTTCGATGAGCGACTCGGGCCGCATCACGTTGGAGGATACTGAGGCGGTCACTCGCATCCGCTTGGAGCTGCCTTTTGACCGCGCTTGGGCATCGGTAGTGAAGGGAACCGAAGACGCTGATTTCGCGATAGATGATCGCGATCGCAGCCAGGGCATTCTCTATGTCACCTTTGTTGGGCCCCGGGACGAGGAAGAGAGCGGGTGGTTTGACTGGTTATGGGGTGGTGAGGACGACCACCCGCTGGCTGGCCACCGGTATCAGATTCGACTGGACGCCTCGGGGGAGGAGGTGATTCTGATTACCTTGCTGGGCCCTGATGGCGAGTCTGTGGATCGGCGGGAGCAGCAGGCGCTCCTGACGCTGCTAAGGGGTAATATCACCTGATGCGGATAGCGTCCCTCGGTAGTGGTAGCAAGGGGAACGCGACGCTGGTCGATACGGGAGAGACCCTGATCCTCATCGACTGTGGGCTTGCGAGAAAAGAAATTGAGGACCGTTTGAGCGGCCGCGGTCTCACGGCTACCTCCATCGACGCCATACTGGTGACCCACGAACACGGCGATCACTGTCGCGGTGTGGTAGCGCTCTCCAAAGCCTATGATTTACCCGTGTTTTTGACCGCGGGCACGGCAAGTAGCGCCAAACTGGATGGACTGGGCCGTGGCGTGTTCATCCGCCCCGGGGACAGGTTTGATGTGGGCGATTGTCACATTGCCGCCGAACCCGTGCCCCATGATGCTCGGGAGCCCGTCCAGTTCTGCCTTTGGTCAGGCGCGCTGAAGCTCGGCATCCTGACCGATCTCGGTAGCATCACCCCTCATGTGGTCCGTGCTTTTTCAGGGTGCGACGCGCTGGTGCTTGAATTCAATCACGACCCCATCATGTTGGCGGAGGGGCCGTATCCCCGTTCAGTCAAGACTCGCGTCGGTGGTGACTATGGCCATCTTGCCAACGCGCAGGCGAGAGCATTTCTCGATTCCGCCGATACCAGCAAGCTGAAAATGCTGTTCGTAGCGCATATCAGCCAGCAGAATAATTCGCCTGATTTGGCTGATGCCGCGCTTGCCGGGTGGATGGGCATGGACGGATGCCATGTGATTCACGCCACTCAGGAAACAGGCTTTGAATGGGTTAATCTCGCCGCGAGTTTTGTACCCCGGAGTACCAGAATCTCTGCTCAGGCATCCTGAGTCGGTGGCCGATGCTTCCATCGCCGGTTCGACCACAAGTAGCTTTCGGGCTCCTCCCGAATGGTTTGTTCTGCCGCCCGGATATATGCCTCGATGATTTCTTCTTCGGTCATCTGGCCGGGTGTCTCGACAATGGGTATCAGGCTCAGATGATACCGGCCACGGGATTTTCGCCGACACCGCGCGAACATCACCGGGAACCCTGTGAGCTGAGAGATGGTCGCCGGGCCGAGAAAAAACCCGGTGGATTGGTTTAGCCATTCGGTCCAGTAAACGTTGTCGCGAGCACCGGGAGACTGGTCCGCCAACAGTACCAGTGCCCGAAATCGGCGACGGTGTTTCAGCACGTTTCGAGCAACCTTCTCCATCAGAATCGGTTCGCCCCCAAAACGACTCCGGACTTCATAGGCGAATCGCTCGGCACCCGCGTTGCGCAGGCGTTTGTAAACCGGGTCAATAGGGATATCCCCGTGGGCATTGGCCGCATGCATCATCCACTCCCAGTTTCCCAGATGAATAGTCAGGACAATGACTGACTTGGCTCGGTTTTCGGTGAGCCTCTCCAACTCATCAAGGCCCTCGACCGTGACCCGTTGCTTGAAATCAGCGAGCGTCATCCGAGAGGCATGGAGAATCTCCATGGTCACGTCGGTGAACTGACGATAGAAACGCTGGGCGATATCACGACGCCATGCGGCGTCGCGATCTGGAAAAGCATTTTGGAGGTTGCTGTCGATGACCCCGCTGCGATAGCGGAAAACGCGCTGCAGCAATAACGCTGCCACCCATGCCAACGCATATTTGAAGGGCAGAGGCAGTAGCGCGATCGCTTTATATAGCCAGTAGATCATGTCGCCTTGCAGTGATCGGGCAGCGTGAGTTGCATGCTCGCAGGGATCTGGTCTGATGATGGGCATTGTAGTCCCGGGTTATCCGCGAGGTCGAGTTGGCGTAGCGAACGCATGCGTAACACGGGTATGGGATCCACAATGTCGTTGCTGTCCAGCCAGAGTTGTTGCAAATCGGTGAGTCGCTCCAAGACCAGTAAATTTCTGACGGCATTTCCACTGAGCTTGAGGGAGCGGATGCTGGGGAACTGCTCCAACCCGGCAAGCGACACGATGCCTGCGTCACTGCAGTTGAGCTGCTCCAGAGCGTCGGGTTCGCTGATCTGGGCGTCTATGAGTGTTTGCTCGAGACAATTTTTCAGACCCGGATCCGCTATGCCCCCGACACGGATTGCGGGGGTAGGTTGGTAGACTATCTGGTCGTTGAGCGTGATGTCATATTGCGCCAACGGTGAGCAGCCGGCCTGTGGCAGTAGGGTGCCGATCACAAGTAGTCCGGCGGCCAAACCTTGGTGCAGTTGGGACATAGTATGATTTTTGGAGATTTCCCTCAGTCAATCATGGCGGATGAACCAATGCAAACCATTGCGGATGACCCCGACCCATCTCCCGTACAGCCGATCCCCGTGGTGTCGCTTGAAGGAGAGTCGCCGCGGCGCGCTCGCGCCGCTGCTGCGGCGTTATCAAGCCCTCTGTGCGGACCCGCAGACGCCGTCGGTCTTCATCTCGTGGTGGGCGAGACGGACGCCTGGCTGGCGATGTCAGGCAGTCAGGTCCGTATCGCTTTTGATTCGGCCTCCATGCTGCATCGTCGACGCGGTGGCCAGAATGAACTGCTGGGTCGGGCAGTCGGTATTAAAGCCGGTCTACAGCGCTCGGTATGGGACGCAACCGGGGGGCTGGGTCGCGACGCATTTGTACTCGCAGATCTGGGCTGTCAGGTGACGCTTTGTGAGCGTGTGCCCGTTTTGGCATGGTTGCTGGATGAAGCGATTAACGCCGCCCGGGTAAGCGGCTATGACAAGGTTCGGGAGGCTGCTGCCAAAATGACGGTGCAACACTATGACAGCCGGCTTTTGCATGTGCCGCCGGACAGTATCCTTTATCTTGACCCCATGTTTCCCGAGCGTAAGAAGCGTGCCGCTGTGAAAAAGGAAGCGGCCATGCTTCAGTGCTTGACTGACTCAGAAGACGACAGTGAGTCGCTATGGGATTGGGCTTGGCATCAGCCGGTGGAGCGTATTGTGGTAAAACGTCCCTTGCGCGCGCCGGCGTTGGGCTCGCAAAAACCCTCCCATACCTTGGCCGGTAAGACCGTTCGTTTTGATGTTTTTGTGCGGCAACAGGAAAGCGTTAATCCCACTGAGATGGGAGGCTAGGGTGACGGCGAGCGCTTGGTGGATTGGCGTTGAGTCTATGACGGCCGCGGCGTTGACAGCGGCCGCTGCTCACCCGCGACCGATTTTCTGTGGACGTCTGTCCGTTGAGCGTTCCGTTCAAGCGGTGTTGGCTGATGCGGGCAAACGGGTGGAGGCGCATGAGGTCGCGCTGCATACGGCGATCGGGCAGGGCTACCTGTTGGACCTGATGCGACAACGGATGCCCATCGAGCACATCACGCTCGCGTTACCGGCGATATCGACGGGTCAGGGGGTTCCCTCAGAATCGTCGATAACGCCGCTTGACACGGTAATGACGGAGGCCCGCGAGGTCATTGAGAGCCTGATCGTGGTGACCCGAGGTGCCGAGGCGGTGCTGGCCCCCGGAGTCGGCGTGGGCATGACGGTATTGTGTCCGGCGGCGACTGGCTCGAGGACGCCACTGGCGCGGGGGTTGCTGGCTTTTGTTGGTGAGTTTGTCTCCGCTGAGTCTGCGCGATGGCAGGCGCGGGGTTTGTCGCTTGCGCTCGTCTCCGAGCGTTCAATGGACCAGTAAGCGGTTGAGAATGCCCCGATAGATTTCTGTCAGTCGAGCAATGTCAGCCAGCTTTACGTGCTCATTGCATTGATGAATCGTTTCATTGACGTGGCCGACTTCAACGACCTGCGCGCCACTCGGTGCAATAAAACGCCCGTCGGAGGTCCCGCCCCCGGTTGAGACATCGGGCCGATTCCCTGTCACACCCTCAATGCTTTGTGTCACTGCGTCGAGCAGTGCGCCTGGTGTGGTAAGGAAAGGCTCGCCGCTCAAGGACCACTCGATGTCGTAGCTGAGGTTGTGTTGATTCAGGATGGCCTCGCAGCGCTCGCGAATGGCATCGGCAGTGACTTGGGTACTGAAGCGCACGTTGAAGAGCACCTCCAGGGTGCCGGGAATGACGTTAGTGACTCCTTGGCCGGCCCTGACGGTTGAGATTTGCAGCGACGTGGGGTCAAAGAATTCATTGCCTGTATCCCACGATTCAATGGTTAGGGCATTGAGGGCGGGGAGCGCGCGGTGAATCGGGTTGTCTGCCAGATGAGGATAGGCGATGTGACCTTGTTTGCCGTGGATGATCAGGGTCGCGTTGAGTGAGCCACGCCGACCATTTTTGACCATATCTCCCAGCGTCCCAGTACTGGAGGGTTCGCCCACAACGCACCAGTCAATCCGCTCGCCACGTTTTGTGAGCGCCTCCATGACTTTGACAGTGCCATCTTTGGCGGGCCCCTCTTCATCAGAGGTGATGAGAAAGCCAATACGACCGGCGTGATCGGGATAGGCGCTTACGAAGTTTTCGCAAGCGATGACCATGGCCGCAAGGCTGGCTTTCATGTCTGCCGCTCCGCGACCGACGAGATTTTCGCCCCTGACCGTTGCCTCGAAGGGATCGGACTGCCAGATCGTTGAATCACCGGGTGGGACCACATCTGTGTGTCCCGCAAATACCAGTAAAGGTCCTTGATCACCGCGGGTCGCCCACAAATTATCAACCTCACCGAAGCGCATGTGCTCGACAACAAATCCAGCTTGCGTCAGGCGTTGGCCCATCAGTTGCTGACAGCCCGAATCATCGGGCGTGACCGACGGTCGAGCGATCAGCTGCCGCGTCAGTGCCAGCGTGGGGTCGGTTTCATCAATTATGGGCATGCAACATCTCGTTGAGTTCAACGGCGCTCTTGTTAGTCAGACATTGCACCGCACCGCTGGTGGAATGTCTGCGAAACAAGAGGTCGGATCGCCCCGCAAGTGTTCGGGCAGATACCGTCTCAACCACGTGCTGCCGATCATCCAGCACGTTGACCTTGGTGCCCGCAGTGACAAACAGACCGGCTTCAATGGTGCAACGATCTCCCAGCGGGATGCCCAGGCCTGCATTGGCACCAATCAGGCACTCTTTGCCCACGGAAATAATGATATCGCCACCGCCCGAGAGCGTGCCCATGGTCGAGCAACCACCCCCAAGGTCGGACCCTGCCCCAACCCATACCCCGGCGGAAATGCGGCCCTCGATCATCCCGGGCCCCTCGGTACCGGCATTGAAATTAATGAAGCCCTCATGCATCACTGTAGTCCCCGCGCCCAGATAAGCGCCGAGTCGAACGCGCGCAGTGTGTGCGATGCGAACGCCGGGGGGTACGACGTACTGAGTCATTTTGGGAAATTTGTCGACGCTCGCGACTTCCAACACACCGCCCCTTAGCCGTGCGTCGAGTTGCCGCTGTGCGAGTTCGGACAAATCTACCGGTCCCTGATCGGTCCAGGCGACATTGGGTAGTAGGCCGAATAGCCCATCGAGGTCGGTTTCATGGGGTTTAACCAATCGATGCGATAGCAGATGTAGTTTGAGATAAGCCTCCTCAACCGAAGCTGGCGGGCGGTTGTCGATAAGTGGGGTGGCAACGACGGGTTGGCTGGTGGCAGTCAGCTGTCGTGCAATATCTGCGTGGTGGGCTTCGCCCAGCGCTTCGAGCGACGCGACCAGCGACAGGAGCTGTGAGGTATCGAGGCGTCCAGAAACGTCTTTCAGTAGCGTCCCGACTGATTCAGTGACCTCCGCCAGTGGATATGGATAGAAGGTATCTAGGGTCTCTCCCTTGGCGTTTTCAGTCGCAATGCCCAGCCCAAAACCATATAAAGCGCTCATCACGGCTCCTTACACATTAAAACGGTGGGCGTAATCGTCCGCCGAGAATCCAACGGCGACGTCACCCTGCCAAACGAGCACGGGCCGTTTGATCAGGGTGGGGTGATTAGCGAGTGTTGAGGCAACTTCTCCATTTTCCAGCGCGTTTTTATCGGTCTCAGGCAACTGCCGATAGGTGGTACTGCGCCGGTTGACCAATTGAGCTACACCCACTGCGCGGAGCCAGTCGCTCAGTTGGCTGACGTCCGGAGGCGTTTCTTTGAAATCCACAAATTGATATTCGATCTGTTGGGTTTCGAGCCATCCTCGGGCTTTGCGCACTGAGTCGCAGTTGGGGATGCCATACAGGGTCGGTTGTGTCATAGGGTCTTAAAGGGAATCGGGGGTTGCTGTCAGAGATTCATCGCGTCGGGCAAATGCCAGTGGCCTTCGCGGGCCTCAGGGTAGCAGAATTCACAGATTTCTGGGTTCACGCTTACGGCTTGTGGCAACGCTTGGGTTGCTTGCGGTTGGGGTAACAGGTTCTGCAGATTTCACAGACTCTGCCGTCGCAACCCCTCGCCGTGCAGTATTGCCGACCGTAAAAAATAATCTGCAAATGGAGCGCGTTCCAGCGGATCTCGGGGAAGGCGCGCTTTAAGTCTTTTTCCGTTTCTGCAACGTTGCGGCCCCGGGTGAGTCCCCAGCGCTGGGCGAGCCGGTGGATGTGCGTGTCTACGGGGAAGGTTGGCATGCCAAATGCCTGCGCCATCACCACGCTGGCGGTCTTATGGCCCACGCCGGGTAGAGCCTCCAAAGCCGCCATGTCAGCGGGAACGTCGCCGCCATGCTGTTCGATCAGTATTTCGCTGAGCCGGTGAATCGCTTTGGACTTTTGTGGCGATAATCCGCAGGGTCTGATGATGCAGCGTATGTCCTCGACCGAGAGTGTGATCATCTGATCTGGCGAGGCGGCGCGTTTGAAGAGGTTCGGAGTGACCTGATTGACGCGCTCGTCGGTACATTGGGCGCTCAGCAGGACGGCGATCAGCAGGGTGTAGGGGTCTCGGTGATCAAGGGGTACCGGTGTTTCGGGATAGAGCGCCTGCAGCCGCGCGTCGATGTATGCGATGCGTTCCGCCTTGTTCAAGTTGCCCGAATTTGTCATCTCACTAGCCAGCGCGAAGGCTGTTTGCTATGCGTTCCGCTGCCTCTAGGCAAAGATCGCGCTCCGCAACGAGCGCCATTCTTACGCGCATAGCACCCGGATTACCCTGCGCCGTATCCCGTCCGAGGTATCGTCCCGGTAACACCGCAACACCGGTGCGCTGCCATAACGCTTTGGCAAACTGCTCGTCGTCAATCGGTGTTTCCGGCCACAGGTAAAAGCCGGCTTCGGGAACTGGCGTCGGCATCACCGCCGAAATGATCGGCAGCACCGAATTGAATTTATCCCGATAGCTGGCGCGATTCTCCACAACGTGACTTTCGTCTGACCACGCCCACTCACTCGCAATCTGATGATGTATGGGCATCGCGCACCCGTGGTAGGTCCTGTAGCGGCGAAAGCGCTCGATCCAGCGGCTGTCCCCTGCAACGAATCCTGAGCGCAGACCCGGCAGGTTTGATCGTTTGGAAAGGCTGTGGAAGCACAGACAGTTCCGGAAGTCGGCTATTCCGAGTTCTGCGGCCGCACCCAATAACCCGGGCGGGGGTTGGGCTTCGTCGGGGTAGATTTCGCTATAGCACTCGTCGCTTGCGATGACAAAATCATGTTCTTGCGCGAGCGTAATTAACTGTTGCAATTCTGCCGAGGACAATACCGCTCCCGACGGGTTGCCGGGGGTACAGATATAAAGCAGTTGGCAAGCCTGCCACTGGTCTGGGGTAATCGCCGAAAAGTCGGGTTTAAAGCCGTTGCTGAGATCGCAATTGATGAATTGTGGAGATGATCCGGCGAGTAGCGCCGCGCCTTCATAGATTTGATAAAAAGGGTTGGGTGAGATTACCGCGCCCCGCTGACCGTGGGTCACGACCGTTTGAGCCAGAGCAAAAAGCCCCTCCCGCGTGCCGTTGAGCGGCAGCACCTGCTGGTCAGAATCGACCGCGCTCAATGAAAATCGCCGCGCCAGCCACTGGGCAATCGCTGCTCGTAATGAAGCTGTGCCGTTGGTCGTGGGGTACTTACCCACCAGCGGCGCGTGTTCGGACAGCAGTTCGGTGACGGCGACGGGCGGTGGATGTTGCGGCTCTCCAATAGTCAGGGGAATAGCCTGAATGTCGGCAGGTTTCACATCCTGAAATAGGGCGTTGAGCCTCTCAAAAGGGTAGGGCTGCAACCTCTCCAACCCACTATTCAAACGGATATCTCCTTGGGAATGGGTTCACTGCCCTGTCCCGAGTTCATCTCGTGAATCAGCTCTCCCTCGAGCCGCGCAATCAGCGATTCATCCTCAAGTGACCGACCGTTGTCATCAGAGAGGAAGAAGACATCTTCAACTCTTTCACCAAGTGTCTGAATTTTGGCGCCTTGCACCATTACACCGTGGTGCGATAGCACAGAACCAATTCGCGCCAACAAACCGGGTCGGTCTGCGGTGCTGATTTCCAGCGTCGTGAGGCCGCTCAGCTGATCTTTGGAAAATTGAATCTGGGTCGGAATGGTGAAGGCGCGAACTGTTCTCGGCATCCGGCGGCTTACCGTTTTTGCATATGTCTGCTGCAGGTTGCGCTGGATGACCCGGCGAATCTCCAGAAAGGTGTCGGGATGGGAGTCGAGAGAGGTCCCATCGCTTCGCAACACATAAAAAGTATCGAGCGTGCTGCCATCGTCGTCGCTGTAAATACGCGCGTCGTGCACGCTTAGGTCCAGCGAGTCGAGCGCGGCACAAATTTTGGCGAAGGTATTCGGCTCGTCGCGGGCGTGGACGAAAATCTGTGTGGCATTGCCGATCGGTGATTCCCCCGCCTGGCGCACCAGTACGAGGGCGCCATCCGACAGATCATGGTCGGCGATTGCCTCGGTGTGCCAGGCAATGTCCTCCGCCCGTTCCCGGACAAAGTAGTCGTCGCCTCGAGAGGTCCAGAGCGCTAACAATTCGTCTTCCAGGAAGCCGCGGTACTCCAGCGCTTCCGTCGCGGCGCGCTTGGTGGCCCGAATAACCTCCTCGCGCGCAATGGGATTTTGCAGACCTCGGCTCAATGCGCGGCGAGTTTCGGTGTAGAGCTGGCGCATGAGTGAAGAGCGCCACGCATTCCATAGTTCGGGGTTGGTGCCGGCAATATCCGCAACGGTAAGGGTATAAAGATAATCGAGACGCTCTTGGGTACCCACAATCTCTGCAAATCGCTGAATCTCTTCGGGATCAGAGATATCTCGGCGCTGGGCAATGTGACTCATCAGCAGGTGATTCTTAACCAGCCAGATAATCAGCGCAGTATCGGACGGTGATACTTGGTGTTCTCGACAAAAGGTCTCAGCATCCACCGCGCCAAGCTCCGAGTGATCGCCGCCGCGGCCCTTGCCGATGTCATGAAACAGCGCGGCGATGTAGAGCAGCTTCGGATCTCTCAGTCTGCGCGCGATTCTCGTAGAAACCGGAAATCGGTCCGTGTAGTCCGCGCGCATAAATCTCCGGGTGTTGGCGATGACCTCCATGGTGTGTGCGTCTACGGTGTAAGCGTGGAAAAGGTCGAATTGCATCTGCCCGATGACGGCCCCAAAGGCGGGAAGGTATCGGCCCATCACGCCATGGCGGGACATTCTGCGGAGCTGTTTGGTCATGTTGTGTGGCACACCCAACACCTGCATAAACAGATCTCGGTTGCATTCATTGGCCCGAAACGCATCGTCGATCAGGTGCGCGTCCCGTCGAATAAGCCGTTGGGTGTTTGGTTCAATCCGGTCGACAAGCGGGTCATTGCCAATTAATACGAAGATCCTTAGCAAATTACTGGGCTCGCGAGTAAACACGGCATCGTGCCGTGCGCGAATGCGGCCATCGGAGACTTCAAAATCATCGTCGATCAGGCGGACATCTGAACCCCGATCATCAGAAACCTCCGAGAGTCGATGTTCAAAAACTTCGATCAGCAGCTCATTGAGCTGGCTCAGTGTCTTCATCCACCGGTAGTACACCTGCATGAACTGTTCCACTGCCAACTTGTCTCCGTCGACCATATTCCAAACGGCCGCGAGCTGTTTTTGGTGATCAAACAAAAGCCGGTCTTCGGGTCTCCCCGTCATGCTGTGCAGTGCAAAACGTACTTGACTCAGAAATTCCTTGCCCTGGTGGAGCTGGTTTAGCTCGGTGTTGCTGAGAAATGCCGGTCCCTCTTTGTCGCCGAGGCTGTGCTTAAAGCATCGAAGCGTGATCCATTCGATAACCTGTAAATCCCGCAAACCGCCCGGGGAGCTTTTGATATTGGGTTCGAGGGCATACTCGGTGTTGCTGTATTTGTCGTGTCGGTTCTGTTGCTCGCCCAGCTTGCC
>CAXPKH010000154.1:0-3058 GCA_964217615.1 Luminiphilus sp. | reverse complement strand
GCAAACGAGATTACCGTCGGTGACTGGAGTTCAGACGTGTGCTCTTCCGATCTCGGCCCCGAGTTTTGGAGTACACATTTGTGACGCTGAGGTGGATAAAGAAACCGGTCGCACCACGATCACGCGTTACACAGCCATACAGGATGCGGGCAAAGCGATTCACCCTGACTATGTGGAAGGCCAAATGCAGGGCGGTGCGGTGCAGGGCATTGGCTGGGCGCTCAATGAAGAATATCTCTACAACGACGAGGGTGTTCTGGAAAACCCAGGCTTCCTCGATTACCGCATTCCGGTTGCGTCGGACTTGCCTTACATCGATACGGTGATTGTCGAAGTGCCCAATCCCCTTCATCCCTTTGGTGTGAAAGGGGTAGGAGAGGTCCCGATCGTGCCGCCCATGCCGGCTATTGCCGAGGCGGTATATCAATCCACTGGCGTGCGCTTCAGAGATCTACCGCTCAACCCGCCCAAGATCGTGGCGGGTCTGGCAGGTACTTAGCCAAGCCCCCCAACACATACGGCGACCTGAGTGCCGTACTAGGGGGTCTCGGCAGTGCCCAAATCTTCTTCGATGTACCTAAGGATCGCTTCCAGAGCGATTTCGCGCGGGAAGTCATTTTGATCGGCGATGAGCGCCTGAGACACCTCGTGCTGGCGGGCTATCGGCACTGACATAGCCCAGTGGTCGGCGTTAAAGAAGCCGAGAATCGTTGACCCCGGTATGACCTGATCATAAAACACCAACTGACTGTCGTTGCGGGCGTCTTTCAGCTCACCCAGTTGTCGATGAAAGCGCTGAAGCCCGTTGGAGATGTTGTCAGGGTCTGGAAATGCCACGATCGAGTAGTAACGGATATGTTGTGGCAAGGTGTGTTCGGCAAACCACGCCTGACGATTGGCGGGGCTGAGTGTCTCGAGCGCTTTAGAGTCTTTTTTCTCGCACTCGGCGCCGGGGATTCGCGTGAGCCATCGCAACTGTTTTTCATCGGCTTCGTTTGCCAGCGGCGACCCCCACACGGCACCCGCGTAGGAGACTACGGCAGCAACCCGTGGGGTGAGCGTTGGATAACCTGCGAGGAAGGCAAAAATGTCAGGCAGGCCTTTGGAATAGCCCACCAGAATGAGTGGTCGCTCGTTATGCTCCGGCCCAAGATTGGCGACATACTCTGCGATCAACGCAGCGTTGGTCTCCGAGCTGGCAATACCCTCTACCTCAATAAATCCGGTTTCATAGCCGAGTGTCGCCACGTGATTAGGCGCCGAATTGTCATGGTGCAGCCACCGCTTCACGCAGGAATAACCCAAGCCCGGAACCATCTTGGCCAACAGGTCACTCGACGAATTGCCCAAGTCGACCGGCAAGCCGGTCGCTGGCGGTTCATCGTCAAAGCGCACCAGCGCCTCCTCACACGGGGTGTAGTCGGGTAGCAACTCACCGTGGTCTTCGTTAGCGGCGCAGAAAATCTCCCGGAAGCGCGCCCTTCCATCGGTCACGTTGTAAGTATTGCCTGGTTCAAATGAGAGGGGTTCGAGTGTGTAGGAGAAGGGTATCTGGGGTTGACTGGAGCAGGCGGCTAGCAAGCTGGCCATCGTTGCCAATCCGATGATCTGCACCGCAGTGTTCACGCCGTAGCGTGGGCTGATCCGACACGAGGTTCGAAAAATACTCGCTTTCATTGTTGGTCGGCGGTTATGGGCGCGAGGGCCGGATGCCAGTGCGGTAACCACAGCAGCTGATCAATTTCGGTAAGCGCTACCGGTGTCTCAGCGAAGAAAAAAACCGCGCGGTAGCCATCTGAGTAATAGGGGTCTGGCGTGAGATTGTAAAAGGTTTCCTCTTCTGTGGAGCGTTGTGAGCCCGAGACATAGGCGATGCCCGAGAGACCTTGGGAATACGCGAGATCGCCGGCCAGGCTGTCACGTGTGTGATCCACATAGGGATCAATTGCGTGGGTGGTGAGGGTGCGCTTATTGGCTTTTACACCGATATCCCGACTGATTTGACCCAGATAAACCTCCTGACCCTGAAAATCATAGGGCGCTCGCCAGAGGCGCATGTGGTTGCGGCGGCTGATCGAGTGGCGGGCTTTCTGCAGGCCAATATCCTGGGATCGGCCATAGAGGTACAGCGGGCTAATGGGAGAGTAGAGGTACTGACTGCCGAAGAGGAAAGAGCGCGTTGTCTTTATCGCTGATTTCATATGGTTGACTTCGGTCGAGTGCCAGCCGCGCCTGATGAGTGCGGTGAAAATGGCTTCTCGGGATCCGACAAAGACAATATTGAGAGGATCTCCCTCGTCGTCACTGTTTTTGTTGCTGGTGCAGCAAGGCTCGCTCCGCAAGCGCGATTGAAACACCGTAACGTCTTCGATGTTTTGGATCTCGGGATAAAGGTTATCTAGGTCAACGTATTCCACATCGGTATTGAGCCCGGGGATTTTTACTGCGAGCGCAAAATTGAGTAAGCGGTCATCTCCCAGTAAATCGACATTGACGTTTTTAAACCCCTCTTCGAGGTTGGTGAAAACATAACCCGTCACCGTGGCACCCGATTCGATCGGGTTTTTAAACTCGCTCTCCTGAAAGAAAACGTCCATCGCTCTTTTTGTTTCGGCCGATCCGGCGTGGCGTAAATACGCGGCTTCTGCTGGGGAAACGTAAGCGTCGTCGATGGCGCTACGCATCAATGTTAGGTCCTGCTCGGTTTGGTTCTCAATACGCAGCCACACGGGTTGCACCCGGGATTTATAGAGATCGGTGCCAAAGAGTTGCAGCGTTTGCTCGGCCGAGGGCACGGCCACCGTGACGGTGATGCCATTCCGCGTCATGGTTTTGCTGTCCTTTAGCAAGTCGACCGCGTCCTCTGACATCGGTTGTTGCCAGGTCGGCGTGCAGGCAATCAGCAGTGGCAGGGCCCACAGCGCAAGCGAGCGAAGGATCGCTACAGACAAACCGTCGGACTCAAAGATAGGCCTCATGGAGCGATCTTACTGGATAACCGCGGCAGGTTCAGGATCACGCGCACTGGTCAGTGAATGCGAATCGGAAATTGGGTTGG
>CAXPKH010000153.1:0-3349 GCA_964217615.1 Luminiphilus sp. | reverse complement strand
AAGTCATCAATGGTGCGGTGTAGCTTGGGCGCCGCAGGGTCCGTGTGGACATCGAAGATGAAGATTTTGCTGGTATCCAAGCCTGACGCCCAGAGATAGCGGCGATCATCAGTCAGGCCTGAGTGATGCGCTTCGTGGCGGCCACCCATTGAGATTGAGTGAATCACCTGCGCGTAGGTCTCAGAGTCGGGGTTAACATCGACGGTAACGAGTTTGTCCTCACCGTCGCCAACGCCCTCAAGACCCAGAGTCCAGATATAGACATAGTCTTCCTGACCCACGATCTTGGCCATATAAGGTGACATGCAGGTTTCGTCTGCCGACGTCGGTTGTACCAGCACGGCCAGCGCGATCAGCGCCGAGAAAAATCCTCTGATTAGCATCATTGCTCCTATCTTTTTCTGCCACAATTCATCCGATGCTAACACCTCCAGATCAGCCTGCGAATTGTTTTCGAGCCTCGGTGAAACGTAGCGGAGCCTCGAGTTGGGTTGGCGCTTGCTTGCTTTGCCTGCCGTTGGCCGGAGTGCTAACGGGTATTCAATCAGCTTATGCAGATTCAACACATAGGGTCGGTTTGGGTGATTCGAGGGAGGGGTATGAGTCGGTGTCTTATGTCACTGATTCAAAGGTGGTGATACAAACGCTCGGAGAGCGACAGCCTCTGTACGAGTTGAGCGTGACCCCGCCGCTTGGCTTGCCTGCAGTGACCCGTCAGTTAGATCCAGCGGAAATCGATTTGGGGCGCCAGCTGTTCTTCGACCGAAGCCTGTCAAAAAACGAGACGCTGTCTTGCGCCATGTGTCATATCCCCGAACAGGGTTTTACCCAGAATGAGTTGGCGACGCCCGTGGGCCATTTGGGAAAGGGCGTGCGGCGCAATGTGCCATCACTCTATAACGTCGCGTTTGTTGAAGATCTTTTCTTAGATGGGCGGGAGCGGTCGCTAGAAACGCAGATTTGGTCACCACTCCTTGCTGAGAATGAGATGGCGAACGATTCTCGCGAAGCAGTGCTGGCAAAGCTGGCTTTGAACGGCCTTTACAGAGAGCGGTTTGCAGAAATTTTTGAGGAGGGCCTCACCGAGAAGACGCTGGGACAGGCCTTGGCGGCGTATCAACGTGCGTTGTTGTCTGGCGACTCGCCATTTGATCGATGGTACTTCGGCGACGAGGAACTCTCCGCCAAACCGGGATCGGTCACTGACGATTATCCTGCACTGGCGGCTCGAGGCTTCACCGTCTTCCAGGACAAGGGCTGTGCCTCGTGTCATCGCATCAACGATTCGTCAGCGCTCTTTACGGATGGCCAGTTTCACAACACGGGGACCGGGTATCGGCGCGCGGGTCGCGCACTCCGGCCCCCGTCGGTGCAACTGGCCCCCGGAATTTTTGTGATGCCCACTGTCGATGCTGAGACGGAGACGTTCACCGACGAGGGACGTTATGAAGTCACAGGCCTGGAGTCGGACAAATGGCGCTATCGCACACCGAGCTTGCGCAATATTGCGCTTACCGCCCCTTACATGCACGACGGTTCGATTGCCACGCTTGAGGCAGTTGTCGCCTTCTACGCGATGGGGGGCGGGGGAGATCCGGCTCAGGATCCTCGAACGCGGTCCATGCAGTTGACACAGCCCGATCAAGCGGCACTCGTGACCTTTTTGGAGACGCTCACGTCAAGCCACGTTGATGCGCTGGTTTCGGACGCCCGAAGCGTAACGATTGGCGAGCGGACGGTCGGTGGTCAGTAGTCGCGGTCAAGTGTAGGGTAGGCGTTTTCCTCGGGAATGGACTCATGCTTAGCATGCACAAGCGAATAGGGTTAATGATTGTCTTGGGGTCCGCGGCCCTAGTGGGGTGCGGCGGCGAAGTTGACTCCCCATTGAGCGCAGACCCGTCGCAAAGCTTGGCGCAGCGCGCGGGGGCGCCATTGTTCGAGGGCATGGGCGACTACCACATGCCGATCACCACCGCTGACCCCGATGCTCAGCGTTACTTTGATCAGGGCATGGTGCTGGCGTTTGGCTTCAACCACGCGGAGTCCATTAGAAGTTTTCGCGCTGCGCAAACCTTGGATCCGAGCTGTGCCATGTGCTTCTGGGGTGAGGCGCTGGCGACGGGGCCAAATATCAATGTTACGAGTAACGGTAAAGCGATTATGGCCCCCGCCGAGCGGGCCAGCGCCCGTGCGGCAATAGATCAAGCTCTGGCGTTGATGAATGGTCTGACCCCCAAGGAGCAGGACTGGATCAAAGCGCTGGATCAGCGGTACGACGGTCAAGCCGACACGCCCCGTGACCCGCTCGATCGCGCGTGGGCGGATTCATTAGCTGACATGGCAGCGCGTTACCCCGACGACACCACCGTGGCATCGGTTTACGCCGAGGCACTGATGAACACCATGCCCTGGGATTATTGGGGCCCTGATGGGGAGGCCAAGCCCGACACGCAGGCGGTGATTGCGAGCCTCGAAGCCGTGATGGACGCAGACCCCGACCATCCGCTCGCGTTGCATCTCTATATCCATGCGTTGGAGGCATCCTCGAACGCGAAAAAAGCCGAGCCTGCCGCGGATCGTCTGGCAAATCTGGTGCCAGGGTCAGGTCATCTTGTGCATATGCCCAGCCACATTTACTTCAGGGTAGGGCGTTATCAGGACTCTGCGCTGGCCAATATTCGTGCAGCAGAGGTGGACGAGGCTTATATCGCCCAGTGCAATGCGCAGGGCTTCTATCCTGCGCTGTATTACCCCCACAATATTCACTTTTTGTGGGCATCGGCAACGATGCAAGGCCAGAGCCAACTCTCGCTAGAAAGCGCGCGTAGGGTGGTTGCCAATGTTCGCATAGAGCAGGTGGAGCAGTTCCCGACCATTCAGTTCTTCCGCACGGTGCCGATGCTCTCGCTAGTGCGGTTCGCGCGATGGGAAGAGATCCTAGCTGAGCCCCAGCCCTACGCATCCTTTGCCTTTGCGCGCGCTATCTGGCACTACGGGCGCGGAGTTGCCCACGCCGCGCAGGGCGACGCAGAGGCCGCGCTTATTGAGTTGGCAGCAATCGAGCAGCTGGAGCCTGAAGTCGACGAGATCTTCATGGGTAACGTTTACCCGGCACGGGATCTGCTGGAGATCGCGAAGTCCTTGCTGAGGGGGGAGATAGCCTACCGAGCAGGCGACGCCGCGAGCGCAGTGCTCGCGTTTGAAGAGGCGGTCGCGCTGCAGGACGCGCTGCCCTACACCGAGCCGCCTTTCTGGTACTACCCCACGCGCCAGTCGTTAGGTGCGGCGTTATTGGCGAGTGACAGAGTCGCCGAGGCACAGGCAGTCTTCGAAGAAGATCTCGAGCAGT
>CAXPKH010000152.1:0-6622 GCA_964217615.1 Luminiphilus sp. | reverse complement strand
ACACCGCTGACAAGTCGCAAGACCGATGGCACACTGTCAACCACACGCTCGAATCCGGCGATCGTGTCATGGTCTGTCAAAGCCATCGCCTCGATACCCGCCGCAACTGCTCGATTAACCAACTCAGAGGGCGTCAACGCGCCGTCTGAAGCATTGCTGTGCGTATGGAAGTCGATCAAGGGGGTCTCTACACTGCCGCGGGTGCGCCTGGGCAACCGAATGGGTAAACGGAATGGGCCGAATTGTCTAACATAGGCTGATCGATAGCGAGCACTACAGGCAGTAAAAAGGGAACCACATGAAGCAACTCCTCGAATTTTTGCCGCTGGTGTTATTTTTCGGCACCTACCAGTTGAGCGGCGAAACCCTCACACTGGGCGATTGGACTCACACCTTCGACGGTATCTTCAGCGCCACCGCGGTGCTGATGGCCAGTAGCGTGTTGGTCTGGGTGATCAGCTCTATGATCATCAAGTCCAATGACAAACGCCTGATGTGGATGGCCCTCGCCGTGCTGGTCTTTGGCTCCGCCACCCTCATTCTGCGCGATCAGAGATTTATTCAATGGAAGCCCACGGTATTCAACTGGGGGCTTGCGGTGGTGTTTCTGGGCTCCCAGTTTTTCGGCGAGAAAAATTTCCTGCAGCGTTTCATGGGGCAACAGTTAAGCTTGCCACAGCGAGCGTGGGGCCACCTCAATGCTCTGTGGATCGGCAATTTCACGCTGGTAGGCGCACTGAATATTGTCGTTGCTTATCGCTTCGAGGAGGCCTTCTGGGTATCGTACAAACTCTATTCCAGCGTCGGTTTTACCCTGTTACTCATGGTGCTGAGCGTCTTGCTGGTGATGCCCCACCTAAAGGACGCGGACTCGAGCGACGAAGAACCGGGACCTCTGCGGGGTTCGTCATGAAACTGTCGGCTGGTAAGCGGTGTGCCGCCGCGAGTGCTGCTGCTCCAGTTTGTTTGCTCCTGGCATTGACCTCGCAGGCTCAGGAGACACGCTACATCAGCGACACCCTTTTGGTCGCGGTTCGCGCTGAGGCGCAGAACGATGCCAACATTGTCCACCGTGGCCTCCCCTCAGGCACCGCTGTATTGAGCTACGCGACGAGCGAATCTGGCGAGTGGGTCGAAATTGAAACCCGTAATGGGATTCGCGGATGGGTGCGAAGCCAGTACCTGCAGTCGGACCCCCCTGCGTCATTGCTAATCGGTGATATGCGCATCGAGCTTGAAAAGATGAGAGCAGAGAGTGAGCGCCTGGTCTCACAACTCAACGAGCGCTCCTCAGCAGCCACGATGGCTGACGACGCCATCGATGATTTGACGGCTCAGCTGGAAAGCACACAAAACGAATTGGTCGAGATCAAACGGGTCTCGTCAGCGGCCATAGAGCTTGATTTGATGAATCAGCAGCTGGTCGCTGAGCTAGAGTCGGAGCGCTCCGAGGCTGATTTACTCCGAATCGAAAACGTGCGGCTGCGTGAACGGATCGCCAATAATCAGATCCTCGACGGCGCGCTGGCAGTGCTACTCGGTGTGCTTCTCGCCGTCATTACGCCGCGATTATGGCCGTCAAAGAAACAAAATGATGGCTGGTCCTAATAAGAGTGAGTAAAAGGAATTGATGATGAACTTCAGGCTTTTTTTCAACTACACATGCGCCCTGGTCGGGTTGACGGGCGTCCTGTTGGCCGCGCCCATGGCCTCGGTAGGGGCAGAGCAGAGCGTCGAAAACCCCAAAGTCATCATGAAAACGACCGACGGGGATATTGTTATTGAACTTTACGCGGAGAAATCCCCGGTGACGGTGGCGAACTTTTTGGAATATGTCGATGCCGGGTACTACGACGGGACTGTCTTTCATCGCGTGATCAGTAATTTCATGATTCAGGGCGGCGGCTTTACCACCGAAATGAAAGAAAAACCCACCCGCGATCCCATCGTTAATGAATCGAGTAACAAACTCCACAACACGCGGGGCACATTGGCGATGGCGCGCACCAGCGATCCCAATTCTGCAACAGCACAGTTTTTCATAAATCAGCGCAGCAACCTGCGGCTAGATTGGACGCCGGGTAATGAGGGATACGCCGTTTTTGGCGAGGTGATAGACGGCATGCAAGTGGTCGATATTATTGCCCTGAGCGAGACCGGCGCCGCCTCGGTAACCACCAGTCGGGGTCCGGCTGTGTTTCAGGACGTTCCGGTAAAACCGGTCGTTGTGATTTCCGCGAGTCGCATGGCGCCGTGACACGTCTCAGCATTAACCTCAATAAAATTGCGCTGATTCGAAATGCCAGAGACTCTCGCCACCCCGATCCGGCTGAGTTTGCTCAATTGGTCGTTGCGGCAGGCGCACACGGCATAACAGTCCATCCAAGGCCTGATCAGCGCCACATTAGAGCCTCTGATTGTGTGGTGCTCGGCGAAACCCGAACAACTGAACTCAATCTGGAAGGGAACCCCTTCGCAGGTTCACGACGTTCAGATCGGGAGGGCGTAGCCGATTACCCCGGATTTTTAGCGCTTGTCGAGCGGGTGCGACCCGACCAGGTCACGTTGGTGCCCGACGGCGACGAGCAACTGACCTCGGATCATGGTTTCAACATTAGTCACCAGGGCGAGGCTTTGCGTCCGATCATTGATCAACTCAAGTCTTGGGGCTGTCGCGTTAGTCTCTTCATGGACCCCGATCCAGAGCAAATTGCCCTTGTCGGTGGGCTGGGTGCCGACCGCATAGAGCTCTACACCGAGTCTTACGCGAAAGCCCACGCGCACGGTCTGCCGGATGACGCACTATCGCGTTTTCAAGCAGCAGCAGCAGCGGCGACCGTAGCAGGTTTGGGGATTAATGCAGGCCACGATCTGAACCTGGCGAATTTACCTGACTTTCGGATAGCAGATTTACTCGAAGTGTCGATCGGACACGCTTTCACGATCGATGCCCTCCGCTTTGGTATTGATGAGGCCATTCGCCTGTATCTGTCCGCGCTGGCCGCCGCTCAGACAGATTGAGATCAGCCGCTTGACCCATCCTGAAGAAGCGTTGTCACCACCGCCCTATCTGGTACCCCACTCCAGAGAACCAATCCGCCTGCTGTACCGAGACGCCGATCTGCTGATTGTGGATAAACCCACTTTGCTACTGAGCGTGCCCGGACGGCATCCGCTGAACCAAGACTGTCTGATACATCGACTCGATCCATACTATCCGGGTGTGGTTGCGGTACATCGACTTGATCTGGATACCTCAGGCGTCATGATCGTTCCTCGGCACTCGGAGGCACTCTCGCGCATGGGCAGACAGTTTCAGGAACGTTGTGTCGAAAAAACCTATGTTGCCCGTGTCATGGGTACGATAGATAAAGACACCGGAACGATTAGTTTGCCTCTGACGCGGGATTGGCCCAAGCGACCGCGCCAAAAAGTCTGCTTTGAGACCGGAAAACCCGCCATCACCCACTGGCGCGTGGTGTCGAGAGAGAACGATACGTCCTTGCTTGAGCTGACACCGGAAACGGGACGCTCCCATCAACTCCGCATTCACCTGAGCGAAATCGGACACCCCATTCTGGGATGCGACTTCTACGCGCCAGACGCCGCGCTCAAAGCAGCGCCACGACTACTGCTACACGCTTCCCGTATCCGTTTCAAACATCCAATCTCGGGGCACACCATCACCGCCTGCTCTCCAGCAAGGTGCATGAATCACTATGGATAAGGGACGCAACATGACTCCCTCACCTCGCTTCTCACTGACTCTATGTCCGACAGACGGAGGTCGGCGTGGTTTCGATTAGTGGCGCTGATCGGGAAACGATCATCCTGGTTAAACCCAATCATTCGGCGAGTTGGCGACAGAATCTTTGGTTGCTGGCGGCGCTCGCCGTCCCCTCTCTCGGTGCGGGAATCGCTTTTGCTCTGGCGGGTGCTTGGCCCATACTGCCACTGGCGGGCATTGAACTGTTAGCCGTGGGCAGCGCTTTATACTGGGTGAACTGGAAGCTGGAATACCGGCACGTAATTCGCTTTACCGATAGCAACGTAATGATCGACAAAGGGTATTTCATCCCCAAGCGCCGTTGGCAATTTTTACGCGCGGAGGCAGCACTCAGAATAACCCCAGAGGCACATCCGTGGCAGGCACCCGCCCTGTCCGTGCACGATCGCTTATCGGAAACCCGAGTGGGCGAGTTCCTTAACCGAGAGGAAACGCTGAAATTAATAGACCTCCTTAAGCAACAGCTCAGCGTCCGAACCTACAGCGACACCGATACTTTCAGAGCGTGACATGACAAAACAGCCACCAAGTAACGCGGCAGATAATAATGATCGAGTCGGTTTTATCTCCCTAGGATGCCCTAAGGCCCTGGTGGATTCCGAGCGCATCCTTACGCAACTCCGGATCGAGGGTTATGAAATTACGCCGCACTACGAGGATGCTGGCGTCGTCATCGTGAATACCTGCGGATTCATCGACGCGGCCAAAGAAGAGAGTCTAGAAGCCATTGGAGAGGCTATCCGGGAGAACGGCCGAGTGCTGGTCACAGGGTGCATGGGCAGAGGCGATGATGCGGATCGCATACGCGCGCGTCATCCGAAGGTTCTGGGTATCAGTGGTCCCGCGGCTTACGAGGAGGTACTGGCAACCGTCCGCGAAGTGCTGCCCAAGTACCATCGCCCCGACCCGAAAATCGACTTGATCCCCGCGCAGGGCGTGAAGCTCACGCCCAGACACTACGCTTACCTCAAAATTAGCGAGGGCTGCAATCACCGCTGCCGCTTCTGCATCATTCCCAGCATCAGAGGCGATCTCGTTAGCAGGCCCATCGGTAGCGTGATGGATGAGGCCGAGGGCTTAGTGCGATCAGGCGTCAGAGAACTGCTGATCGTGTCCCAAGACACCAGTGCCTATGGTGTCGATATCAAGTACCAAACGGATTTTTGGCAGGGTCGCCCGATGAAGAGCAATCTCGCCGGGTTGGCCGCCGCGCTTGCCGAATTAGATATATGGATTCGTTTTCATTATGTCTATCCCTACCCCCACGTCGATCAACTGATCCCCTTGATGGCCGAGGGTAAGCTTCTGCCTTACATCGACATGCCACTGCAGCATGGAGCGCCCAGCGTGCTGGAACGCATGAAAAGGCCTGCGGCAACAGAGAAAACGCTGGACCGGATTGCCCAGTGGCGAGACATTTGCCCAGAAATAACCATCCGCTCAACATTCATCGTCGGTTATCCGGGTGAAACAGAAGAAGAGTTCGACATGCTGCTCGATTTTATCGAGGAAGCGCAATTGGACCGCGTTGGGTGCTTTGAGTACTCACCAGTCAAGGGCGCGGCCGCTAATGCCCTGCCTGACCCCGTTCCTGACGCACTGAAAAAAGAACGTTGGCAGCGCTTCATGGCGCTACAACAGTCCATCAGCGCCAACAAATTGAAGCAGAAAGTGGGCAGTTGCCAGACGGTATTGATTGACGAGGTCGACGACAACGGTGCGATTGGTCGCACCACCGCGGATGCGCCAGAAATCGATGGCGTCGTTCATTTACCCGGCTACACCGACCTACGGCCAGGCGACTGGGTTGAAGCGGAGATCTCGGCGGCCGATGACTATGATCTCTGGGTATGACTCGGTGGGTTGCTGCGGGTGAATATTATTTTGCTGCGCCCACAAGACTGGCGCGATACTTCGACAGTTGAGCTAAAGGACAGACGGCACAAACATATCCGCGAGGTACTGAAACCCGCTATCGGCTCATCACTGAGAGTCGGTGAGCTAGGGGGCAACCGCGGTGAGGGCATCGTCACGACCCTCACGGAAGAAGCAACCCAGCTCACCGTATCGCTCGCAGAACCGCCGCCTATCAGACATCCCTTTGATATTGCGCTGGCACTACCGCGACCCAAGATGCTTCGTCGAGTATTGCGTACAGCGGCGGAAATGGGTGTGGCCCATCTCCACCTGATTCATAGCGCCCGAGTGGAGAAAAGTTTCTGGCAGAGCCCATTATTACAACCAGAACGTATCGCCGACGCATTACAGGCTGGGCTTGAGAGATCAGGGGACACCCTCCTGCCCAGCGTACACTTGCACCGCTTTTTCAGACCTTTCATCGAAGACACTGCGCCTGACTTGCTGGAAAACCGCCGCGGTTGGATCGCTCACCCGGGTGCGCCAGAGCGGATTTCGGGCGAAAGCGGTCAGGCGTTGGTGATGTTGGGGCCCGAGGGAGGCTTTGTGCCCTTCGAACTGGAGCTGGCGAAGGCTGCCGGTTTTATCGCCGGCCGTCTGGGTGCTCGCACACTGAGTGTGGACACTGCAGTGGCAGCTGCGTTGAGTCAGGCGTTAGCCTGAGACGGGCTAACCACTAAGCGCCCACGCCGGTCCCGAGCGCGCAGGTGACTCCCGTACCTCCCATACCGCAATACCCCGCGGGATTCTTGTGAAGATACTGCTGATGATAATCTTCTGCAAAATAAAAGGTCGGCGCTTCCCGTATTTCCGTCGTAATGGCGCCATAACCCGCGCTGGTGAGATTGAGCTGGAATTGGGTCCGACTCTCCTCCGCCGCAACCCTCTGCTCGGCATCGAAAACGTAAATCCCTGATC
>CAXPKH010000151.1:0-7257 GCA_964217615.1 Luminiphilus sp. | reverse complement strand
CGATCGGCATATTTCGTTGCCGCAAGGCCATCTGCAATGACCTCGCACTGGCATGTACTGGGCGTCGGCGCAATAGGAGGACTCTTTTCCTGTCGACTCAAATCTGGCGGGGCTTCGGTGACCCTGCTCGATCATCGAGACCACGCTCGCCACCATGCCCCTGCCGACTTAACCCTGACCCTCACCGGCGATGCCACGGGTAGCCATACGCTGCCATGGCAACCGGTTACCGCGACACCACCCATCAAGCATCTGCTGGTGTGCACCAAAGCGTTCGGGGTTGAATCGGCCATCGCATCGGTAGCCCATCGATTGACGGAAAACAGCGTTGTTGTCTTACTGTGTAACGGCATGGGTCACGAAGCGGTAGTCGCGCCCTATCTCGATGGTGCAACACTGGTTTTGGGATCCACCACAGCGGGTAGCCGCCTGACCAGCCCAGGTGAAAGGCAGATCTCGGGAAATGGTGCCACCACGCTTGGCAGGCCGCTCCCGCCCCACGATGCGCCCGATTGGGTCGTCGCCTGGCAAAACGGGGTTCCGGAATTTCTCTGGACCCACGATATCCACAGGGTGCTCTTGGCAAAAGCAGCGCTGAACGCGGTCATCAACCCACTAACGGGCGTCCATCGCGTGACCAACGGCGCGTTACTGAGCGCTCAATTTTTCTCTCAGACGCAACAAGTGACGGGCGAAGTTCAAGGTCTGCTGGTTGCCGCCGGCGCCCAGGACTTGGCAGACGCACTCCCCGAACAGGTCAGGGCAGTGTGCCTCGCTACGGCAAATAATCATTCGTCAATGCGGGTCGATCTGGATCGTGGGCAACGGACAGAAATCGAGTCGATCGTCGGCTGGTTACTGGGGCACCTGAGCCACCATCGACCGCCAACCCCGCTGCTTAGCTCGCTATACGAGACCATCCTAGCAGCAGACAGGCAGCGCTGATCCACTCCCCAATAGCGCAGAAAACGGTCTTAGACCAGCGCGATCAGAGAAATCAAAATGATCCAAACCGCGCAGCTACGATCAATGGCTTTGTCAGCCGTTTCAACCGCTGCGACGGTTTTATCGACACCCTCAGACTCGCGCTCGTCCAAGTGCCACGCTCGTTCGATGCCCTCAGCCAGAAGATCCTTGACCGACGCCGCACCCCCTGCCGTATTTGCCGTCACCAAGCGACGGGTGTTTTCAAAATCACCCAACACGGCAAAGGTCAGTATCAACAAGCGCGATGGGAGCCAGTCGAGCCACTGCTCGGCCTGATCATAACGCCCATCGGATCGCGCATTTGCAAGCGAAACCAGCCGATAGGCCGCCGCCGCAAAGGGTCCCAATAAACAAAAGTAGAGGACAGGCGGAAACCAACGGGCGTAACCCCAATAAGCGAAATAGGCCAGCACCGCTCTCCCCCGAGCCTCGCTGGTGTCTGAGCCGGTATCGCCGAGGTCAACTAGCATGTCTGCACCCGCCACATCCCCCGCGCGAGCTCGGGCGAGGAACCGCTGCAACTCGGTGGGGTAATCGCCGCGTCCCCATGCAAAGTAAAGCAGTAAAACCCCCACGAGCGCTTGCGCTAAATCTCCAAGAATCACGCTTGCGACAGCGAGCGTAATACCGGCCATCGCAAGAGGCGCTGCAACGCGTAAGAGCAGCGAAGGCATGTGATCCAGCTCTATTGCGTCGATACGACGATCCAACGCCTCAAGCCACGTGTCTCTGTGCAGTGGGCCACCCGCACCAAGTAGCGCTAACAACCCTACCGAGAGAATAAAAACCAGATATGACACTACTCAGCGTTCCCGTCACGATTCGAGGATGATCCCGTTACCCGAGACCAATCAAAGGCCGGACCGGGGTCGGTTTTGCGCCCCGGCGCAATCTCGCAATGACCAACAATAGCATCGCGCTGAATGAGGGGGTATTGGTTTTGCAAGGCTTGGATCAGCTGATTCAGTACCAAATACTGACAATCCGCGTACGGCTCGTCGTCACAACCTTCCAACTCAATCCCGATGCTAAAGTCATTGCAGTTCTCACGGCCCCGCCACTCAGAAACGCCCGCATGCCAGGCGCGATTCTCGGTATCCACAAACTGCACGAGCTCTCCAGAACGATAGATTAAGAAATGAGCCGACACTTTGAGACCACTGATTTCGGCGAAGTACGGATGCTGATCAGTGTTGAGCGAATTACAAAAAAAAGATTCGATGTCACCGCCGCCGTAACATCCGGGGGGCAGAGAGATACCATGCACTACAATGAGCTCGGGACGACTGCCCGCGGGTCGTGCATTGTAGTTGGGGGACTCCACGCGCCTCGCGGCAGCCAGCCACCCCGCCGCAAAAGTCCAGTTGTCCGCCGCTATTGTCACCGCAATATCCTACCTCACCTCTCGCCATTTTCGTCGCCGCGAGGGACGGCACCTCAATTTCTTTTCCCCATCAGGTCGGCTACCCTCCGCACCATGATTACATCAGCCCACATCGCAGAGCAGGTTAGGCATGCACTCGCCGAAGATGTTGGCGGAGGTGACATTACCGCAGCATTAATACCCCCTGAGAGTGAGGGTAGCGCCACCATCATGACCCGCGAGGCCGGCGTTTTGTGCGGTAGCGCTTTTGCCACCGAAGCTTTCAAGCAAGTGGATGGGCGTTGCGAGCTGGGCTGGCTTATTGACGAGGGCCAGTGGATCGACGCGGATACCGTATTGGTCCAGATCAAAGGGCCTGCGCGAGCATTACTGACCGCAGAGCGCACCGCGCTGAATTTCCTACAATTGCTCTCCGGCACCGCGACACTCGCCCACCACTATGCACAGCGCGTCTCGCACACAGGGGTTCGCCTGTTGGACACGCGCAAAACCCTCCCCGGGCTGCGTCTGGCGCAAAAATATGCCGTTACTTGCGGTGGCTGCCACAACCACCGAATCGGCTTATATGACGCGTTCCTCATCAAAGAGAACCACATCTTGGCAGCCGGAGGTATCGGTAGTGCGGTGTCTGCGGCCCGACAAATCGCGCCGGACAAACCTGTTGAAGTTGAGGTGGAAAATCAGGCGGAACTCGATCAGGCACTGGTAGCGGGCGCGGATCGCATTATGCTCGACAACTTTAGCTTGGCGGCGCTCCGCGAGGCAGTTGTCTATACGGCGGGCCGTGCCGAGCTCGAAGCCTCGGGTAATGTGACGGAGGAGACTCTGGTGGCAATTGCCGAGACAGGTGTCGACATTATCTCTATTGGCGGATTGACCAAGCATGTGCGAGCGATGGACCTGTCCATGCGCATGGCCTGAGGAACCCGAGTGGCGCAGTCGCGAATCAGGGCCGCCACGGGACATCCGCCCGCGCGGGGTGAATTATGCCTCGGCCCGTAACGCGAGGGCACTGATCAAAACCCCGTTGCGATCGCCGTAAAGCCAATCTCCGGGATTTACTGTCAACCTGGGAAACACCAGCGGGACATCGCGTTCGCCGCGTCCCTGCTTCTCGGTCTTGACCGGGCAAACGCCCAGCGCCTGCACCCCCAGATCAATCTGGTCGATAACCTCGACATCGCGTATCGCGCCGATCACGACCACACCGGCCCATCCATTTTCCGAGGCGAGCTGAGCCAGGCGGTCACCCAACAGCGAGCGGTGAAGTAGCCCCTGGCCGTCGACCAACAGCACGCGCCCCTCCCCGGATTCCGTCACCGCCTCGGCGACACGGGAGTTATCAAGTTCGCAGGAAACGGTGGATACCCTGCCGCAAAACCGAGATCGTTGTCCAAACTGTCGAAACTGAAAAGGCAGGTGACGCGCCTCGGGGTGGGCGTCGGAAAGATCCGGCGTGGTAAATCCACTCACGGGATTAGAACCAGTCAAAAGCGAAGCGAGAGAGACCCTCGGCAGGGGCCAAAATCACACCAGCGTGGGCGCGGGCACGGGGCAACAGCCGCTCCATATAAAACCGCGCCGTTGCCACTTTACGCTGGCAAAATGCGACGCGTTCTCCGCGCTCCGCAACCGATGCAGCCACCCGCGCGCCCCGCGCTAGCTGCCATCCGCCAAAGAGATATCCAGTCTGCATCATGTAGTCGAAAGAGCCTCCTAAGGCGGCGAAGCGATCCTCCGGCAAGGTCGCGAGCAACTGCTTCGTGGTCGCAACATGGTCAGCCAAAGCCGACCGAAGACATTCCGCAATCGCGACAAGGTCCGGTTGCGCTTGTGTTTGCAGCGCATCAATGAGTCCAGCAATTTCGGCCTGCATCGCCTCCATGGTGGCACCCCCATCTCGGCCTAACTTCCGATTAAGGAGATCCGCTGCCTGAATACCGTTGGTGCCCTCGTAAATCGGTGTGATGCGCACATCGCGCAGATACTGGGCAGCACCGGTTTCTTCCACATAACCCATGCCACCGTGCACCTGCACTCCCAATGAGGTGACCTCAATACCCAGTTCGGTCAACCATCCCTTGATCACAGGGATCATCAGGTCGATGCGGCGTTGCTGGGCATCTCGCACCTCGACAGGCCCGGCATGGGCGAGATCCATGGTTACCGCCTCGGCGTAAGCCAGTGCGCGCATCGCCTCGTTCAGCGCCCGCATGGTGAGAAGCATGCGTTTTACATCGGCGTGCTCAATAATGGGCACGCCGCCCTGCACACGCTCCCGGGCATAGGCTACCGCCTTTTGATAGGCGCCCTCTGAGGCACCCAAGCCCTGGAGACCCACCTTCAGACGGGCCTCATTCATCATGGTGAACATGCAGGCGAGGCCCTGATTTTCCTCACCGACTAAATACCCAATGGCACCGCCATTGTCGCCATAGGCCATGACACAGGTCGGGCTGCCATGGATCCCCAATTTATGCTCTACCGAAACGGGGTAAGCGTCGTTTCGCTCCCCGAGGGAGCCGTCGGCATTGACCAGAAACTTAGGCACCAAAAATAGAGAAATACCGCGGCTACCCGCGGGTGCATCGGGCAGGCGCGCCAAAACCAGGTGAATGATGTTCTCGGTTGCGTCGTGATCCCCCCAGGTAATGTAGATTTTCTGGCCGAAGATGCGGTAGTGGTCCCCCTCGCGCTCAGCGCGGGTTTTCATCGGACCCAGATCAGAGCCGGCGCCAGATTCTGTCAGGTTCATGGTGCCTGACCACTCACCCGAATGAATCTTGTCAAGGTAGGTCGCCTGTAACGAGTCGCTCGCGTGCGCCGCAATCGCCAGCGCCGCTCCTGCACTCAAAAAGGGCTCCAGTGCGAACGCCATATCAGCGCTGTTCCACATCTCGCAGGCAGCGGTTCCAAAAAGCTCGGGCAGCCCCTGCCCCCCCTGTTCCTGAGGCGCAGAAATACCTACCCAGCCGCCGGCACCCAGCTGGCGGATCGCTTCACCATAGCCCGGCGGAATCGTTACCGCGCCGTCACTGCAGCTGGCGGGGTGCGCGTCGCCCACCCGTCTCAATGGCGAAACCACGTCCGCCGCAAACTTGGCGGCCTCATCCAACAGCGCCGTGGTGAGCTCGGGCCCGAGTCCCAAGTCTGCGTATTGCGGCAATCCACCCAGCACTCCACCCACATCCAGGACGTCATCAATCAAGAACTGCATATCTTCTGTGGGTGCCATGTACATCATTGGATCCTCTTTCCTCAAGATTGCTGTGCGCGTATGCCGCGCGCAATCGCCATTCTGATGCCATACGGCAGAAATATGGCTAAGTAGTTATAATTCACCGTATGAATAGAGGCGAACTGCCTGCGCGCGCATTATATGAAAAACCTGAACCAAATTGATCTGAACCTGCTGGTGTATCTCGAAGTATTGCTGCGAGAGCGCAACGTGACGCAGGCTGCCAATCAGCTAGGGCTGTCGCAACCTGCCATGAGTAACGGACTCAGACGCCTGCGTGCTTTGTTTGACGACCCCCTGTTAGTCAGGACATCCGAAGGCATGACGCCCACGGAGCGAGCGCTTGAACTCGAACCCTTGGTCAAGGAGATCCTGCTAGGGGTGGATCGCGCGATGCAACCGGCAACGGCGTTTGCCCCCGAAGACGCGCAGATGGTCGTGCGCATTATGGCCAGTGATTATGCCGAATCCACCCTGTTCCCAGCCGTCCTCAACCAGCTGCGCGAACAGGCGCCCGGCATCACGCTGGATATCATGAACCCCTCCGATGTCAGCTTTCTGGATGTCGAGCGCGGCAAAGTGGATCTGGTCATCAATCGTTTTGATCAGATGCCCCAGTCCTTTCACCAAATTACCCTTTGGCAGGACAGCTTCTCGTGTTTGCTGAGCCCGGATAACCCGATACTGGCTGACTTCTCGCTACCCAATTATTTAGGGGCTGACCACATCTGGGTCAGCAAAACGGGTATGGGTATCGGGGTGGGTGTCGACCCCAGCGATATTCAGCGACTGGGCTGGGTCGATGCTGCACTGGCTGAACTGGGCGAGAAACGGCGGATTCGCGTTTTCACTCGACACTATCAAGCCGCGATGACGCTGGCAGAGCAAAACGATCTGATTGTGACACTCCCCACCCGAGCGACGTGGCTGAAACGCGATAATCCCCGCGTTGTGGTCCGCCCGCCGCCTTTTGAGATTCCGCCGTTGGAATTGAAAATGGCCTGGAGCCCTCTGCTCCATAACAATGCACCCCACCGCTGGGTGCGCCAGTCGATTACCGCGATTGCGCGGTCTCTGGGTCCGCCAGACAAATCCGCCACATAAGTTTTGCGAATACCCTTTATCCTCAGGATCACTAGGATCAATAGTGGTGGGCCAGTAGAGTGTCGGTCTCAATAGCATTCGCGCCAGCCGCCCCTATCAGGAGTTAGTGCCATGTCCCGACGCATCGAATGTGCCGGCCTTATGATCGACGCCGCGCTTCACGCGCTCCTCGTTGACGAGATCGCGCCGGGCACCGGCATTGACCCTGACACTTTCTGGCAGGGATTGGCGCAAATCTGGAAAACGCTAGGCCCCGAGAATCAGCGTTTGTTGCAGGAGCGGGATTCCCTGCAGGCGCAGATCGACCAGTGGCACCGAAGTCATAAGGGGCAAGCCTGGGACGCAGCCGCCTACGAGGCTTTTTTAAGAGACATTGGCTACCTCCACCCGGAGCCGGCACCGTTCGAAATTACAACGGCCGGGGTTGACCCGGAAATTGCCCACGTCGCAGGACCCCAACTGGTGGTCCCGGTGATGAACGCCCGCTATGCGCTAAACGCTGCCAACGCACGCTGGGGCAGTCTTTACGATGCACTCTACGGCA
>CAXPKH010000150.1:0-30011 GCA_964217615.1 Luminiphilus sp. | reverse complement strand
CTGGCCTTGCCCGAGACCCATCGCTGGACCGAGTCTTGACCCGGTTTTTGTCACGATGGCGCCAGCAATCGCTGGCATGGCTGGTATTTTTTGTCATCGTTGTCGACCTGATCGGCTTTGGCATTGTGATTCCGATATTGCCCTTTTTGTCACCGCACCTGGGCGGCGGCACAGACGACGTTGCCTTTATCTTGGTCAGCTACAGTGTAACGGCGGCCCTCGTTGCACCGCTCTGGGGAAGATTGTCCGACCGATTAGGCAGGCGCCTCATTTTGTTTATTTGTCTTCTCGGTGGCGCCGCATCCCATTTCTTGTTGGCGGCCTCAGACGCGCTTTGGATGGTCTATCTGGCTCGCGCAGTGGCCGGCGCAATGGCGGGAAGCTTGCCTGTTGCAACGGCACTGATTGCTGATGCGAGTACCCCCGATCAGCGTTCCCGGGCCATGGGTTTGATTGGACGCGCTTTCGGTATCGGTCTGGTCCTGGGGCCGGTGATTGGCGGTGTATTGGCGAGAAGCGAGACGGATTTTGCCCTGCCTTGTATTGTTGCAGGGGTGTTGTCTGCGGGCGCGGCGGTATTGGCACTGGTGCTACTGCCCAAGCCGGCGCCAACGTCTCAGCCGCAAGTTGGTGAGTCAGTGGCGGGTGACGTTGCCCCCTTGCCTTCTTTGCGAGCGATGTTGGGCGCCTCAGGTATAGGGCTGTTTGTTCTTCAGTTTGCGCTGCATACCTGTGCGGTGAGTGCTTCTATCTATCTGTTTCCCCTATGGGTATCTCAGGGTCTGGGTTGGACGGCACACGAGGTGGGGCTTTTTTTTGGCTTGGTCGGTGTTGTGATGATCGTGACTCAGGGTAATTTTCTGGGCCGGATGACCGATCGTTTTGGCACCATCTGGGTACTTCGTGCCGCCGCCGCGATCTTTAGTCTCTCCTTGCTGTTATCAGCGGTAGCGTCTGGAGCCTTCGTAATGGGGGCGCTGGGGTTATTGGCCTTTTCGGCGGCCACCCTTTGCCTGCCCGTGCTGAATACCATCGCCAGTCATGTTGTGCCCGCGCCCTGGCGGGGCCAGTTCTTCGGCGTCACCGCCTCCTCCGCATCCTTTGGTCGTGTGGGAGGCCCATTGATTGCGGCGGCCCTGCTGGCGCAAGGTGATTTTGGTTTGGCATGGCTGGGTACCAGTGCCATTGTGATGCTGGTCGTGAGTTGGTCGATCCTGCAGGGAAGTAAACCGGTGGGTGATCTGCAACTACATGAACAGTCGCCCGACCGTCCGCTCGAGAGTCCCTGATGAAACAAAAATGCATCGTGTCGCTGGCGTTGCCTGAGTCGATCATTCAAGCGTTGAAGACGCGGTACGAGGTCATGGCTTGGACGGGTTCAGAGGCCATGAGCCCGCGGCAGTTGTCTGACGCGCTCGTGGGAGCGCAGGGATTGCTGTGCGCACTTTCTACGCCAATTGACGCCACTCTGATAGATGGTGCGACGGATCTCAAAGTGATTTCTACTATCTCGGTGGGCGTTGATCACATCGATCTGTGGGCCGCGACGCGCCGCGGTATCCCGGTGGGTCATACGCCGGGAGTGCTGGTTGACAGTACCGCTGATCTCGCGGTGGCGCTGATGCTGGCCGCGACAAGACGGGTCGCTGAGGCGGATCAATGGGTGAGGGAGGGGCAGTGGACTCAGGGGTGGCAATCAGACTTGCTGCTGGGCACTGATCTGAGTCAAGCGACAGTGGGTTTAGTCGGTCTCGGTCCCATCGGCGAAGCGGTCGCTCGGCGACTGCGGGGGTTTGGCTGCAAACTGGTTGGGTGGAATAGGACGCCAAAGCTGATCGAGTGTGTTGAGCCTCTGGATTTGGATCAGGTATTTGCGACAGCCGATGTGGTCTCGTTGCATACCGCTTTGACCGAAGAAACCCGACACATCGCCAGTCGAGAGCGGCTGGCTTCGATGCCCGCTGGCGCAACCTTGATCAATACGGGCCGTGGGCCGCTGGTCGATGAGCAGGCCTTGATCGACGAACTGACTGCAGGGCGTCTGCGAGCGGGGCTCGATGTTTTTTGTCACGAGCCGTTGCCGATTGATCATCCATTTTTAAGGTTACGTAATGTCGTGCTGTTGCCCCATGTGGGCAGCGCAACCCACTCCACCCGAATCGCCATGTTGAGTCGGGCTCTGGAGAATCTAGAGGCGGGAATGAGTGGACAGGCCCTGAGATGGTGCGCCAATCCCGCGGTGTATGGCTGACAGCGCTAAGGTCTGGAGCAGGTCTAAGGCGCGTTCGGCAGGGCGCGGAGCGCTTTGGCGACGCCCGGTTGAAGCTTGCGCCGCACTTTTTCAAGATCGGGCTGGTTGCGATTTTCTACCACCTGGCTGATCGTCGCTGACCATACTGGTGCCAGATTGGTTCCGTCTTCAAACATGATAAACAGGCTGGCTACTTCCCGCGGGCCGGCGAGTGCCTGCGCATTGGCAGCCTCGGCAGGATCCACGCCGCGGTTGATGACCGCACTGGTGGTGTTGAATTTAGTGGAGGAAGGATCTGTACCCGCTTCCAGCGTCGCTTTAAACGCATAGCTGATGACGAAGTCGCCATCAGATTCCACGTTGCGGTAACCCTTTTTTTTAAGTTCTTGTGAGATGACCTCACGGGCAACTGTCGACAATCGGTAGAGCTCATCCATCGACCCGGATATGCCCGAGGGGAGTGCCGCGCGCCAACTGTAGGATCGGTATTGTTTGTCGACGAAGCGATCGGCAGAAGTGGACTCGACCTGCACGGAGCTGCACCCTGTTAGCGCCAGGACCAAAGACAGCAGGCTGCCGAGTGCATAGATGTTCCCTTTTTTCATTACCGCGTCGCTCCTCGACGATTACTTAGGGAAACCATACCAGTTTCACGATCATCACCGCGATCGCAAAAACGACAACTTTCCGAATAAATCCTTCACCGCCGGCTAGTGTCAGCCGGGCACCTAACCAACCTCCCAGGGCATTACCGATCGCCATAACGGCGCCCACCCACCAGAGTAATTGCAGCTGACTACCAAACACCAACAGTGCGGCGAGGGTGTATAGCAAAATGATAAAGACTTTGTGAATGTTGGCGGCAACCAGATCCAGCCCAAGCACCCGGTTGAGGATGGGTAGCAGCACGAAACCCATCCCGATCTGGATAAAGCCGCCCCAGAAGCCGGCCAGGACCATCAGCGCATGACCCCAAATCAACCGACTGCGAGAAATGCCTTCAGTTGCCATAGCGGGGCGCGTACCTCCACCCGTCATCATCATGACCAATACCAGACCCATGACGCCTGCGAGGAGCAGATTGAAGGTCTCAGCGGGGATTTTGACGCCGACGACAGCACCAATGACTGCGCCGGGTATGGCGCAAAGCGACAGCGATAGCATCATCCGGGCGTGAGGCACCCCATGCCGCAGATAGGTGGCGCAGGCGCTAATGTTTTGGACGAGGATAGGCAGTCGGTTGGTGCCGTTGGCGACAGGGCCTGGCACACCCAGGAAAATCATGACCGGTACGGTAATCACCGAGCCACCACCTGCCACGACATTGATGGCGCCCCCCACCAGACCCGCCGCGATGAGCGCCGCTATCTTCCAAATTTCCAGGTCCATCGTTTAGCCCCGGGGGGTTCTCATCGTCACAAATTCTTCAGCGGCGGTGGGATGAATCCCAACGGTACGGTCGAAGTCGGCTTTGGTGGCGCCCATTTTCATGGCGATAGCAAGACCCTGACAGATTTCGCCGGCATCGGTGCCGACCATATGGGCGCCCAACACGCGATCGGTATCGGCATCCACCACCAGCTTCATCAAGGTGCGGTCTTCGCAACCACTGACAGTATGTTTAAGCGGCCGAAAGTTGGACTCATAGATGATGATAGAATAGCCGTCATCCAGGGCAGCTTCTTCGGTCAGGCCCACCGTGCCAATCGGCGGCTGGCTGAAGACCGCCGTAGCGATATGGTCGTATTCCATAGACCTTGGTTGTCCGGCAAATTGGGTTTCCGCGAAAGCCATGGCTTCGGCAATCGCCACGGGCGTCAGTTCAGGGCCGCCGGTCATATCGCCCAAAGCAAAAATGGACGGCTCATGGGTCTGGAATTGTGGGTTAACGGCGACGTAACCCTCAGGCGATAACTGTACAGCGGTATTTTCCAGCCCGAGCTGATCAATCAGCGGTTTTCGCCCGGTCGCAAACAAAACCGTGTCGAATGCTTGCACATCGTCGCTGAGGTGAGCGGTGATCTCTCCTGTGAGGCCGGCCTCAAGTGCGGTCACGTGATGGTCGAAACGGAGATCCACGCCTTTTTTCCGCATTTCCTCGGCGAGAAAACGCCTGACATCCTGATCGAATCCCTTGAGAAAAAGCGCGCCGCGATAGCTTTGCAGCACCGAAGCCCCAAGGCCCGCGAAAATACTGGCAAACTCTGTGGCGATGTAGCCACCGCCCACAATCAGAATGCGTTGCGGAAACTGCTCAAGATTAAAAACTTCGTTTGAGCTGATCCCGAGATCTTTGCCGGGTATGTCGGGCAGTGCGGGCCAGGTCCCCGTGGCAAGGAGGATTTTTTCGGCGCGAATGACGCGCTCGCCAATACTTACCGCTTGAGGGCCTGCGAGTGTGCCGTGCCCTCGAATGATATCGACACCCGGGGTTTCCAGCAGGCGCTCATAAATCGCATTGAGTCGAGCAACTTCCTGTGCGGTGTTATCGCGCAGCGTTGGCCAGTCAAAGCTGGGGTTGCCGGTTTCCCACCCAAAACCTTTCGCGGCTTCGCACGCCTCGCTGAACTCGCTGGCGTAAACAAAGAGTTTTTTCGGAATGCAACCGACGTTGACACAGGTGCCGCCGAGCGCACGCTCCTCAATGACCGCCACCCGAGCGCCAAATTCGGCGCTTTTACGCGCTGCCCGGACACCCCCTGAGCCAGCGCCGATTACCAATAGATCGTAGTCAAAAGCCATTGTCATATCGTATTTGAAGCATATTGCGGCAGGTTTGCCGGCTCACATTTCCATTCATGGCGAGTTGGCTTAAAGTGCCGCCCCTTGGGAAAAACCCTAGTAGGAAATGGATATGCGCTGTCATCAGTCGCCGTTAAGGATACACCGATTACTGCTCGTCGGGATTTGCAGTTGGCTGATGAGTGGGTTGAGTTACGCCCTGTCGGATGAGCCAAACCCAGAAGCTGAAACGCCGCCCGCCAAAATTGTTCTGTTGGATGGTTCGATTGTCTTCGGAGAAATCACGGATATTGCCGATGGATCTATTCAGGTGTCGACCTTCTGGATGGGGGATATTGCTATTCCGTTGGACTCTGTGGAAACGCTGGAATCCGAGCGTCCAATCGAATTGCTTACCACGGAAGATCGGCGTTTAACGATGTCGCAGTTGCGGCTGGTCGATGGTGAAGTGGTGATGGAGGACGAGGACAATGTTCCGGTAGAACAACTGGCGATGTCTAACCCGGAGGCTTGGGAGCAGGGACAAGGCTATCACATGACGGGTCGCGCGAGCACGGCATTGGACTACAACCGGGGTAATACCGATACCGATGAAATTAATCTGGATCTAGAAATGATGCTCGAGAGTCGCCGCGATCGCTTTACGCTGAGGGGAGACTTGGAGCAAACCAGCTCGAATATCAGTGAAACGACGGATGATGGCGAGACGCTTCGCAGTAACACAACGACCGCCGATAACTGGCAGCTCATTGGTAAATACGATTATTACCTTACCGACCCCAGAAATTATCTAGGCGTTAATCTCGGCCTCACCTCCGACGAGTTTGCCGATGTAAGGCAACGCTATTATGTGGGCCCTTATTACGGGCGAAAGCTATTGACGCGGGATGAACTCAAGCTGGATGCGGAATTGGGTATTTCCTATGTGGATACTGACTTTATCGTCGCGGAGGATAACGACTATTTTGGTGCCAACATCAACATTACGGGAGAAACGTCTTTTCTCGACGGGTCACTGACGCTCTATCTCCGTCAGGTCAGCATCATGAATCTCTCCAGTTTCGAAGAATCGATCTTTCGCACCACCCTGGGTTTACGTTTTCCACTCTTATTAGGCCTGCAAGCGGCGGCGGAGATGTCGGCAGATTATGATGGTGGCGCCGCGGAAGGTAAGAAGAAACACGATGAAACATTGAAGTTCCGCGTCAGCTACAAGTGGTAGTGAGCATGACGTAAGAAAGCATGGGCGCTTCAGCAAAAAGTGACGTGGTGTTTTTGCCGCTGGGTGGATGCGGCGAGATCGGCATGAATTGTAATCTTTTCGGACACCGCGACGCCTGGCTCGCGGTCGATTGCGGCATAACCCTCGAGCAACAACCGGGAGCGCTGCGACCTTCGGTGCAAATGCCGGACCTCCAATTTATCAGTTCACGCCGCGAGCAATTGGTGGGGCTCATTGTGACCCACGCTCACGAAGACCACCTGGGAGCACTTCCCTATTTATGGGAGCGGCTGGGTTGTCCGGTGTACGCCACGCCCTTTGCGGCGGCAGTGCTGCGACACAAGACCCGGAGCCGAGGCGGCGCATTACCATCGCCTTTGATAGAGATAGAGCCGGGTAGCACGCTGAGCCTCGGTCCTTTTGCGGTGGAGTGGATTCCCATCACCCACTCCACGCCAGAGACCTGCGCCCTCGCAATCCGGACTTCAGATTCCTGCATTGTGCACACCGCCGATTGGAAAATTGACGACGCGCCGGTAGTGGGCTCGGCCTGGTCAGCACGGCGCTTTGAGGCGCTGGGCCGGGAGGGCGTTGATGCAGTCATCTGTGATTCCACCAACGCGTTGCGCGCCGGAAAATCTCCCTCCGAGGGTGCGGTAGCCCGTGAGTTGGTAAAGGTGATTGAGCGCTGCCAAGGCCGGGTTGTCGTGGGCTGTTTCTCTAGCAACATCGCCCGAATTCAAACCTTGGCTAACATCGCCGCAAAAACACAACGGTATCTGGCGATTTTGGGGCGATCGGCGTCGGGTATGGCACGATGCGCGCAGCAAGTCGGCTTGCTCGGGAGCCAGTTCCAGCCCATCCATCCCGAGCATTTGGGCTACTTGCCTCCTGGTGAGGTGCTGGCGGTTGCAACGGGGAGTCAGGGGGAGTGGGGAGCCGCCTTGCACCGGCTGATGATGGAAACCCATCCTGATCTCAGCCTCAGTGCAGGCGATACCGTTATTCTGTCTTCCAAAACGATTCCCGGTAACGAAGACTCTGTGAAGCGCTTGGTGCAGGGCCTCCGTGCCAAAGGGGTCGAGGTGATTGAGGCTGATGAAAGTCAGGCTCCGCTGCATGCCTCAGGTCACCCCTGTCAGGACGAGCTACGAGATCTGTATCAGATTTTGAAGCCGGCACTGGTGATACCGGTGCATGGAGAGTCTAGTCACATGAAGGAGAATGCGCGCCTCGCCAGAGCGGTCGGCGCTATGACGACATTCACCGGGGAGAACGGTGATCTCTTTTATCTGAGCCCGACGCCTGGTGTGCGGCGAAGGTTTGCTCCGGTGGGCCGGTTACAGTGGTGCGAGGAAACATTGCGTCTGGTTAACGTGGCCTGAAATTCCCCGCGGGTTCATTCAACCCCTGAGGCCCTTCTCGCCGCCGCGCGCTCAGCGTCCGCGGTGTTGATCCACCGATAGGTCAGATAGTATTTAAAGATATTGCTGACGTATTGAACGGTTTCCCGACCAATCTGCTCGGCGACGATCACCTCAACATTGTCGAACCAGACGTTGGGGTCATAGCCCCTGGCTTCCGCTTCGCTCCGAAGACGGCGAATCCGACTGGGGCCGGCGTTGTATGCCGCCAGCGACATAAATGCGCCATTCAGATCATCGATATCGGGGCCGCTGAAATAGCGTGCCCTTAGGAAGGCCATATATTTGGCGCCCGCCTCGATGTTGGGTTCAACCTCCTCAATGTTGGGTATGCCTACGTTCTTGTCTTTGGCTGTAGTGGGCAGGAGTTGCATGACACCAATCGCACCCACGTGGCTGCGGACACTCTGGTCCAGTCGTGATTCCTGAAAGCCTTGCGCTGCCAGAAGCGTTGGGTCGATCCCGTAGTTGGTGCCGTGTTTTAGAAAGTAGGCGGACAGCGCCCGGTATCGACTGAGCTCTTCGGCGCCAATCGCATTTTCGGCCCAATCGAAATCTCGGATATAGCGGTTGCGGATGACGTTGCCAAAGAGTGTCCCCTCTCGATTGTCTTTCACGAAGGTGTTGAGGAACTTCAACAGTTTCGGATTACTTGAGCGCACTGCCCACGCCAGCCGCCCCCCAGAGCGAAGGACGAGATCATCCCGTACGACAGTACGGGTAAAAACTTCCTGCCACATTTGCGGTTTGTAATCATCAACAATGGCCCAGGGGAGCAGGCCTGCATCGACCATTTCGATGAGATCCTCATCCTCCAGAGACTCGTCCATCGCCTCGATGCGAATGGGTGCGAGCCCCCGAGTTACCAATGTGTCGCTGAGCGCCCGAACACTCTCTGCGTAGCTACTCGACAAGCGCACATACACGGTCTTTCCGGCAAGGTCCTCAAGCGTTTGAAGCGCGGGTGCGCTGGGCCCTGTGACCAGAATCTCCTTCAGCGGTTTACTGACGGGAGAGGTAAAGGCAACCTCGGCTCTGCGGCTCTCGGTAATCGTTGTCCCCGCCATAACAATATCGCCGTATCCTGCCTTGAGCGCCGAGAAAAGCTGATCTCTGGCCACCGGAATAACCGCGACTTGCACCGTCAGTAGACCGGTTTTGTAGGCTTGATTAACCACCTTTTGCAGTTTCTGCGCATATTCCTGAACAATCCCCTGTGGCCCGTTCTCCAGGAAATAGCGCCCCGGTCCGTAGACCGTGAGAATCCTGATTACGCGGCGATCCACCATCGTATCGAGATCATCGGCATGGGGCATTACCCCGAAGCGCTTAAGGCCTCGCCCCGTGTCAGATACCCCTCGTACGGGGGTGGGTTCTGGCTGCGGTTCATCGTCTATCAGCGAACCGTCAAGCGTCGCTTCCATCGATGTGTGGGTTGGGGTGATGGATTTTTGAGACGTGGCGTTCTCGGCCTCTGGCGAAATCTCCGCACTGCAGGCCGTCAGCGAGGAAGCCAGTGCCACCACCGTCAGCCAATACAGCGATTTAAGGACCACATTGATGAGCATGCGAGGAAGCTTTCTCATACGTGACTTTCCAGGGAGCGTGTCAATCCACTCAACGAGATATCTCGGTTTTCAGCCGGCACGGCGCGTTCAGCTAGCCGGACACTCCAGTACTAACTTACCAAAATGTCCACCCGACTGCATATGCTGGTGGGCTTTGAGTACGTCCCCAAGGGGATAGGACGCATCGACGATCGGCGCAATCGTGCCGCTGACGACCTCCGGCCAAATGTGCTCTCGGATCGATTCAAAACAGCGCGCACGCGCGACGGTCTCGAGCCGCCGCAGCGTACTGCCTGTTAGGGTGAGGCGTTTCATGAATAGTGTGGCTAGATTGATCTCGCTTTGCATGCCCCGCATGACGCCAATGCAGACGATGCGGCCATCCTGAGCGGCGAGCTCGAGATTGGTCTGCATGAGGTCTCCCCCTGCAATATCCAGAATCACGTCGATATTGTTGGCATAGCCCGCCTGGCTGAATTGCTCGAAAAGATCGCCTTCCCGATGATTGGCCACAAATGCGGCGCCCAGCTCTGCCACCGATACGCAGCGTGCTTCCGATCCGGCAGTAGACAATACGGTGGCACCCATCGTGCGTGCCATCTGAATGCCGATGGAGCCGATACCACTGCTGCCACCATGGATCAGCACGGTTTCTCCTCGAGCCAGCCGGCCTCGCTCGAAAACGTTGTACCAAACGGTCAGCAGGGCCTCGGGTAGTGCGGCTGCCTGTTCGGTGGTCATCGAGTCGGGCAAGCGCAGACAGTGATCGCCCCGTGCCACCGCCAGGGTGGCGTAGCCTCCACCATGTGTCAGTGCGCAGACCCGATCACCAACGGCCAATTCACTCACACTTTTGCCCAGCGCTACCACGGTTCCCGCTACCTCCAGGCCGGGAACGGGTGAAGCATCCGCCGGTGGCGGGTACAGGCCCATGCGTTGCAGCAAGTCGGCACGATTGATGCCTGCGTGCTGAACGGCAATGATGACATCGTCGTCCCCGGGGGCCTCTAACGTGTCTTTGACAACCTCAGCGCGCTCGGGTGTGGTGAATTCAATGTAGTGTCTTTCCATCATTAAGGCTCATCCTGTCGATGCCATTCCAGCAATCAATACGACGTCGGGCGGTGGCGTGGCTGCCAATTACTCGCGACAGAGGCTGTTGTCTGCGTTGCGCTGCCGATAGACTACCTGATAAGCCTGCCCGGGGGAGTCCTCTAATGCTCAGATCCATGCCTGTTCGCCGCTTCAAGCGCGGTTTCAAGTTAGCGCTCATCAAGTTGTTGGTGGGGAGCAAGGCCAGTGGGGTGCACCTATCCTACGTTGGCGGCGGGTCGGTAGCCGATCTTTGCCGCCGCATCGCCGATATCGGGCATAAAGACGTCCTAGTGGTCACAGACAAAGCCTTAAAAGAGCTGGGTTTGGCGGAGCGGGCGCTGTCAGCGTTAGCGGATGCCGGCGTTAATTTGCACTGGTATGCCGGGGTCGATCCTGACCCCACGTTTACGCACGTCAATGAGGGTGCCGAGGTACTGCGTGCTGCAGGATGTACCGCAATAGTCGCGGTTGGCGGTGGGTCCTCGATGGATGCAGCGAAAGTGATCTCCTGCACCCGCTCGAGCGATGAATCACCCGAGGCGTGGGTAGGGTTGAATAAAGTGCCCGAGGATGTGCTGCCGGTCTATGCCATTCCCACCACTTCAGGAACGGGCAGTGAAGCGACCATGGGAGCGGTTATCAAGGACCCCATCGCCAAGTTGAAGCACATCATTGTTGCCGAAAGCCTTCTGCCCCAGGCGGTTGCCTTGGACCCTGACTTGTTAACGGGCTTGCCCACCCCGGTCACTGCAGCGACAGGGATCGATGCGTTGACCCATGGCATCGAAGCTTACATTTGCGTGTGGGATCGAGGTACGCGCAGAGAGAATGCCCGCCTTGGCGTGCAGGGTGTTTTCCAATGGTTGGAGCGAGCGATAGCAGAACCCGAAAACGCCGAGGCGAGATTGGGTATGGCGTTGGCGGCTTATCATGCTGGAGTCGCCATTAATCAGGTGGGTGTGGGTAATGTTCATGCCATCGCCCATCAACTGGGTGCCCGGTACGGCATTCCCCATGGGCAGGCCAATGCGCTGGCCTTACCTCATGTCTTGAAAGCCTGTATTGCTGAGGCCGAGACGGCACTGGCGGAATTGGCGGTGGTCACCGGGGTGTCGGATGCCTCTGCCCCCGCAGCCAGAGCGCAGGCGTTTGTCGACGCCGTCGCCGATCTGATCGCCAAGGTGGGCATACCAGATACCGATGACCGTATTCAGCCCGCTGACTGGACGCTACTGGCGCACGCTGCCATGGATGAAAGCGACGGATACGTCTCGCCTCGACTACTCACGAAGCCGGAAATCCTCGATATTCTTGAGCGCATCAGCGCCGGCTGATATCCGCTATCCATTGACCCGCAAGCGCTATCACCCGCTGGTGGGCTTCAGTGGGTCCCTCGGAGCAGGGGAAGCCATGTGCCTCGTGATCGAAGTGCTCATGGTGGACGCGAACACCGGCGTTTTTCAAGCGTTGAGCAAGGCGTTTGCCGTCGTCTCGGAGCGGATCTTTTTCGGCTGTGATCAAGAGCGATCGCGGGAATCCCTTTAGCGACGTGCGTTTATCCGGGAACATGATCTCAATGGCGGGGTCCGCTGGCGCCAGACCGTTAAGATAGGTATCAGTGAACCAGCGCATGATCGGCGTCGTTAGCGGACCACTCTTGGCGTGGTCGACGTAGGAACGAAGCTCAGCGTGGTAGTGCTGGGTGGCTGGATAGATCATGAGGCAGCCGCGCAAGCGGGGTTCGTCGGGCAAGCGGGCGGCCGTGGCAAATGTCAGATTCCCACCCGCACTGTCACCCGCCAGCACCACCTCACCATTATTGGGGGGCAATGCGTTGAGGTTATCTATGATCCATTTAGCCGCCGCCATCGCATCGTCGTGCGCGGCCGGGAACGGGTGCTCCGGCGCTAACCGATAGTCAATAGACATCACCGTAGCCCGAGTCGAGCGGGCCAGATTCATGCAGAAGGGGTGGTGGGTATCCAGATCACCGATCATCCAGCCGCCACCATGAAAATAGACAATCAGCGGCCGGCTCGCCAGACCGTGATACATCCGCGCGCTGAGCGTGACATCCCCCAGCGGTAATTGGATCGAGCCCACTTGCACATCGGGGAGGGGGTGTGCCTCCCAAGCGAGACGGTTCATTCGGCGGTAATACCAGCGGAAAGCAAGGGTTTTGAGCTTATTGAACAGTGCTTTCACAGAATTTATTCAGCGTCTATATAGCGCGCTTCCGGATCCGATTGATAAGTGTAGCGGCCGGCGTTATTCAGGCTTCGCCGAATATTACCGCGATGCCAGAGATAGTTAAGGTGCGCCACGGTCTCGCCCGTTGCCATCTGAATTTCGTTATCCCCGATCGGCCGACCAAATAGACACTCGAAACATTCTGGCAGTTCCTTCGGCGTCATCAGAAGATCATAGAGTCTCGCCAGCGCCAGTCTGTGGCTATCGATAATCTGGTTCAGACGAACACGAACGCCGGTAAAGGGTGATTGATGTGCGGGTAGCACCAGCAGATCTTCGGGGAGCATATCGAGCAGGCGCGTGCTGGAGGCCAGCCATGATTCCAATGGATTGCCATCAGGCTCTGTAGGAAAGACCGACACGTTAGGGGTAATGCGTGGCAGGATCTGGTCGCCTGCAATGACCAGTTGCAGAGCCGGGCAGTAAAGGCAGGCGTGCTCCGGTGAATGGCCTTGACCCACAACAATTTGCCAGTAACGTCCGCCGATCGACAGTGTCTGGCGATCACTGAGTCGCTGGTAGTTATGCGGGAGAGGTGTTGCGAACTGGCCAAAGCTACCGAAACGTTCGCGATAGTTTTCCAACTGCGCAGTCGAAAATCCGGTGCGATGATAAAAGGAAATCGCCGGCGGTGGTGCCTGCTCCCCGGTGTATCCCATGATCAGACTGCCCGTCAAAAACTCGGCCTGGGTCATGTACAGATCGCAATCAAAGCGCTCACACAGCCAGCCTGCCAGACCAATGTGATCAGGATGCATGTGGGTACAGATGACCCGCTTCACGGGTTTGGACTGCATAAAACCGGCGAATAAACTTTCCCAGCGTTCCTTCGCTGAATCCAAGTTCAGACAGGTATCGACAATGGTCCAGCCGTCACCATCCTCCAGTAACCATAAATTGATGTGATTCAGGGGGCCGGGCATCGTAAAACGGAGCCACCACACGCCGGGTGCCACCTCAAAGGGCTTATCCGCGGGGTGGCCCAGCCTGCCCCAGGGGTAGGTCAGGCCTCGATAAGCTTCGTTGACAAGTTCCAGAGTCATAAAACCTCACTGCATCCTAGCGGCAGTTTGCGCGTCGCGGCGTGTGCTGTCCACCGACGCTCCCGCGGGCGGACCATATCTCCCTTTGGGGTTACTGACAGAGATTAGGGGCAATGTGATACTCGCTCAGTGTGCAAAGCACCCAAACGGCGGTGCAGAAGCGGGAGAAGACAGGATGACGGCAACACTCGATACTCAGGCATTAAAACAACTCGATCAGGCCCATCATTTACACCCGTTCACTGACTTTCAGGATTACGCCCGTCACGGTGGTCGTATTGTGAGTCGTGCCGAGCACATTTACATTTTTGATTCGGATGGCAACAAAATTCAGGACGGCATGTCGGGGTTGTGGTGCTGCAACCTGGGGTACAGTCAGAGCCGTATCAAGGATGCCGTCGCGGCCCAATTGGCCGAATTACCGTTTTATAACAACTTTTTTAAGTGCTCCAACCAACCCGCCGCCGAATTAGCTGCGCGCCTGTGCCAGGTGACGCCGGAGCGGTTTCAGCATGTGTTTTTTACCAACTCGGGTTCGGAGGCCAACGACACGCAGATCAAATTTGTCCACCGCTATTTTGATTTGCTGGGTCAGCCCGAGAAGAAGCTCATTATCAGCCGCAGCAACGCGTACCACGGAAGCACGATTGCCGCGTCGTCGCTGGGCGGCATGTCCGCTATGCACAAGCAGACCATGGGGCTCGATTACGTGCATCACATTCAGCAGCCCCATTGGTTTGAGGAAGGCGGTGATCTTGATCCGGAGGCATTCGGTATTGCCGCGGCTCGCGAACTCGAGAAGAAAATCGATGAGCTGGGAGCCCACCGGGTGGCTGCGTTCATCGCCGAGCCGGTTCAGGGCGCCGGGGGCGTTATTGTGCCGCCCGAGTCCTATTGGCCCGAGGTCAAGCGGATTCTGGACGAGCGCGACATCCTCTTTATTTCTGATGAGGTCATCTGCGGTTTCGGTCGAACCGGCAAGTGGTTCGGCTTCGAGACCTATGGCATCGAACCTGATCTCGTGACCTTCGCCAAAGCAGTGACCAATGGGTATATGCCCTTGGGTGGCAGTTTGGTCAGCCAGAAAATATCAGATGTCCTGTTATCCGGTGGCGGTGAGTTTGCGCACGGGCTGACCTACTCTGGCCACCCTGCGTCTTGCGCCGCGGGGCTAGCTACCCTCGATATTTTGGAGGAAACTCAGATTATCGAGCAGGGAGTGGCCCAGTTGGCCCCCTATTTCGCCAGTCGACTGATTGAGCTCACGGATCACCCCGTTGTGGGGCAGGTTCGGGTGAAAGGATTATTCGCAGCGGTGGAACTGGTGCGCGACAAGTCCTCCCGAGAGCGATTGGCCCCCGAGTCGGCGGCGGCGGTATTTTGTCGAGACACCGCGATTACTCAGGGCTTGATGGTTCGCCAAACCGGCGATGCCATGATCATGGCGCCACCGTTCGTCACCGAACGATCAGAAATTGATTTTCTCGTTGATCAACTTGCGATTGCCCTCGATAAAACGGCCGAGCATTACGGGGTGACCGCAACAGCCGCCTGATCTGGCGACCATAAACGGTCGTACCTAGAGGCCTATGCGCCTCGTCGATACAGTTTGGTTCAACGCCGTCTGGTTTCAGGCAACCTGGTTTTGCTGTGTGATCGGTAGGGAGGCCTGGCTTCCCGTTGCGCTCCTGTCTTTGGCGCTACACTTTGCCTTGGTGGGTGACCGGATTGCCGAATTGCGCCGCTTGTGGCCGATTGCAGCGATCGGCATCGCGGTAGATGTGGTGCTGACTTTGGCCGGCGTTTTCGTGTTTGAGGCAGTCTTTATCGTACCGATGTGGTTGGTCGCGTTGTGGTGGGTGTTTGCCGCCGCGCTTTATCGCAGTTTCGCCAAGATCGGGCAGTCCCTGTGGCTAGCGGCGGTACTGGGTGGCATCGCCGTACCTTTAAATTACCGCGTCGGTGCGGGGCTTGGCGCTGTGAGTCTGCCGTATGGCGAACTGATCTCCCTTACCGTGTTGGTAGCCGTGTGGAGCCTGCTGTTGCCGCTGCTCTACTGGGTCAGTCAGCGGCTCTCGGCTCCCGCATGAAGCGCAGTCCTTTTACATTGTGTTGCTTCTTTCTGGTGAGTATCTGTGTTCAGGCCAGTGAGCTGGATGAGGCGACTGCCGCAGAAAAGGCCGGCAATACAGACGCGATTGCATCCCCCAGCCCGTCGCTGACGCTGTCAGTTGATACGTGGCCACAGGTGGGTGAAGCGCGGTTAAAGGTACTTTTTTGGCAGGTCTACGACTCGGCGTTATACACCCCGAGTGGGCAATGGGACGAAAGCCCACCCTACCAACTGTCCCTTTCCTATTTGCGTGATATCCCAGTGCATCAGCTGGTTGAGGAAACGGAAAAAGCGTGGCGGCAGCAGGGGGTCAGCCATGACCAGGAGGCCCTCTGGTTGCAAACACTGGGCACCCTATGGCCCGACGTTTCAGCGGGTGACACCCTGGTATTGGGTGTGGGTATCGCGGGTGACAATGGTTTTTGGTTCAACGGCGAGTTTATCGGTGGCATCGATCACCCCGATTTTGGACGACTGTTTGCTGGCATTTGGTTGAGTGAGGATTCGCCGAGGCCTGCGCTGCGGGCGCAGCTGATTGGACTTGAGGGCCCTTAAACAGGTGGGCGAAGCTCTCCGTTAGCCTTAACGCATTGCCCCTTATTTTTGACCAAAAAAACGCCGGCACTGGGCCGGCGTGATTCGGTTAAGGCTAAATCAATCCCAGCTCATTCCGGCTCTGATGCCAATAGTCATGGGTCGCATGGGCCCAAAAAAGTGCGAGGGCAAAATGCCGCCATTGGCGTTGTATCCGTCCCAGGTGAATTCATCGAACACGTTCTCGGCGTAGGCCTGAACATACCAGTTGTTCTCTGACTCATAACCCACTCTCAGGTTGGCGATCGTGTAGGCATCAATGTACCCCTCAGGGTTAGCTTCCCAACTGCCGCCGCGCTCGTCCTCATAAAAGAATTCAAAGCTACCGGTGAGGGTGCCATTCGCCATGGGATAACGTGCATCGAGTTTGCCTGCGGCTGTAATTTCAGGCGCCCAAAACAGCGCGCTTCCCTCACAGCCGTTGGGGTCTTCAAGGCCACAAATATCCTGTAATCCCGTGGCTTCCGTATCCAGATAGCCGCCCGCCAAATAGAGTGTCCAGTGATCGTTCAGGGCAACCGTCGTGGAAATTTCCACCCCCTGACCATCAGTTTGTCCGACGTTCAGTACCCTTCCCGAGAACGCATCTGCGATCCCGTCTTCGTCGTAATCAACGTTCACGTAGTTGATGACCTGCATGTCCTCATAGTCATACATGAAGAAGGTGACATCGAAATTACCCGCGCCGTCGAGATATTCGGCTTTGAAGCCAATTTCGTAGGAGTCAGCGGTTTCTGGCTCAAAGGTGCCGGGAAGGTAGCCATCTCCCTGTGAGATGGTCTCGTAGGCGGGTACGGATCCCGCGCTGTCCTCGACCCAGAAACTACCGAAGCCGCCCGACTTAAAGCCCTGGGTATAGCTGGCAAAAATCATGGAGTTCTCGGTAGGCGCATAGGTGATCAGCCCACGGAAGGTGGTGTCATCCCATTTTTTGCTGTCCGTAATGTAGCCATCGGTCGCAAAGCCATAGATAAAGTAGGAGCCGAGGTAGCTATCGGGTTCAATCACCCAAGTGCTGAAGTCTTTCTTGTCCTCGGTGTAACGCAAACCGAGTTCGACGTTGACCCGCTCCGTGATGTCGAATCCGACATTCGCATAGGCGGCCCAGCCGGTGTACTTGCCCTTGATTTTGCCAGACTCGGTCAGCATGCCGTCTGCGGTGGGATAAAAGTCGTAGTAATAGTCACTACAGCCGCTATAAAACTCGTAGCCGTAGTACTCGGGGATGTAGTTCAGGTAGTACTGACACATCAGATTTTCTGCCCCGATATTGGTGAACTCAGCGTCGAGGTCCTCGTCATAGTAGGACACGCCGGTATACCAGCTTAGCGGGCCGTCGCCATTAGAGGTCAGGCGCAGTTCCTGTTGGAAATACTCACCGCTCTGCTGGAATTGGAAATTATTGATGGGCAGCGGCGTGCCGTCGTAGTCCTCTTTGTAATAGTAGTCGTGGTCCTTATATCCCGTGTTGGAGGTTAAGGTCGCAAAGCCGAGATCGTAGTTAATGAACAGGCCCAGCGTGAGAATGTCGGCGTCGTCGCCCTCACCCTGACTGATGTCAGAGTCCAATTCCTCGTTGTTTCCGTCGAGACGGGTATCGTCCACGATGTAGGTGTCAAAGGTTTCCCAGATATCGCCCGTATCAATGGCGCGATACATGGAGCCACTCTGGCGGCGCTCCTCGTATTCCACGACGGTCTGCACATTTAGGCGGTCAGTTTCAAAAGCGGTTGACCAGCGCAACGCCCACTTTTCGTGCTCGATCTCATCCTTGCCGGAGAACACATTTTTGGCGAAGCCATCTTCGGTAGAGTAATAGCCGGCGATGCGCATTGCGAAGTTATCGCTCATGGGGAGGTTGATGGCACCCTCAAATGAGGCGCGGTCTCGCTCTCCGAGGTCGAAGTCGAGGTGACCATCGCGGCTACCAATTTGTGCCTTGTTGGTGTGTACGCTGAAGGCGCCACCGATCGAGTTACGCCCAAACAGAAAGCCCTGTGGTCCGCGCAAAATTTCGGCACGCTCTATATCGTAAAGACTGGTGACAACGGCGCCGTTACGTCCCTCGTACAGATCGTTTTTAAAGAAGGCCGAAGAGGGGTCCCCGCCAACGCCAAAGTCCTGGGTGCGAACACCGCGCACACTGACCGCGTCAATGTAGGAATCCTGTGAGTTCCCGCTGACGCCCGGCGTATAGGAGATCAGATCTTTCACGTCATCGAGGTTGGTGTCTGCAATGAAGTTACCCGAAAGTGCGGTGATCGCCAGCGGCACATCCATCACACTTTCTTGCCGTTTGGTTGCCGTTACCACCACTTCTTCCAGCGTTTGGGCAGTTGCCACGCCGGTGGTGCTTATTGCCGCAGAGACGGCAAGTGGGAGTACGTGTTTTCGGAACGCGGTATTGGGTCGGGAAAGGTCCACGGTATTCCTCCAAGCAAGTTTGTTCACCAATCGGTTTGTCGAGCGTGATCAGAGGCTTTTAGGCGATCAACTCGGAACAGACCGACGGCAAAATGCAGATTGAAGTCAAGGTTTACCGCATAAGTTTCGCCCGATTGCGGTGGTCTGTATAGACTACCCTTAGGGGGTATGTTGGTGCTTTTTTATCATTTTTCTGATCGATCAGTCAGTCGGGATACCGGCGGCGGTCAGCGTTTCATGCATCGGCGCTAACTGCTCGGCGTAGCGCCGCCAGCGCCCGATGGATCGGGTGTGAGCGGGTTGCCTGACCTGCACCGCACTGGCGGTCGCGACACCACCATCGCTCTCATGAAAATTCAGACAGCGATCCTCCCAGTTGAGGCCCAGCTGAGAGATCAACGCGCGCGCATGAGGTTCGAGGTCGCGGGCCGCATCCTCATAGTGAATCTCGATAAACCGCCCGGGAAACTCGGTGCGGAAGTGCGCCATAAGCTCGCGATAGCGAATGTGGTGACGGGCCATTTCCCGTTGTTCGTAAGAGTGTAGGTAGGCGTCGGCAAACAGTTGTTTAAAACTGGAAAAGCAGGCGTCCATGGCGCCGCGCACCAGATGCACAATTTTCGCATTGGGAAGGGCGGCGAGGATCAGCGGCAAGTGAAGATAGTTAACGGGCAGTTTGTCCACGAAATAGGGTGATGTGCCCCGCATCCGCGCGCTGGTCTGAAGATAGAGTGCGCCAATTTTTGCAGGGTCAGCGCTAGCTGCCGCCTCAAACAAGCCCGGAGAAAACCGCCGCCGATCAATATATTGCGATACGCGTCGGGTGGCGAGACCGAACTGCTGCAGCTCTCCCGCTGAATGGACCTGAGAGTGACTGGTAATCACTCTCTCGATCAGCGTTGTGCCGGTCCGCGGCTGTCCCAGCACAAAAATGGGGGAGGGGTCGGGATCACCTGGCTTGCATGCTGCCAGCCAGTCCGCAGTGAAGCGCTCGCGGATCAACCTGAATAAGGCTTGCTCCTCTGCTTCATCAAATTCTACGGTTCGTCGCCGTGATTCAGCGCCAGCACTGAATGCCTCGAATGCTCCTGTCCAGTCCTCGAGGTCTTCGCACTCCTTGCCAATCGCGTAATAGAGAAAACTTTGTGCCCGGTCATTGTCGGGATATTTGGTTACCAGCGCTCTCATCTGGGCAATGTGCTGCGTGTCAGTGGCCTTGACGGCATTGGCCAATCCCCAGTGGGGTTGCGCGCTGCGTGGATCCCTGCGGATGACGTCTCGAAACACCTCGACGGCGTCGTCAATGTCGCCGGTAAAAACCAGCGCATTCGCGAGATTCATCATATAGGGCGTGTGTCCGGGTGCCGCTCGGTTGACGGCCGCGAAAAACGCTTTGGCAGTCTCATATTCCCCAAGCTGGTTCAGCACGGTGCCGGTGAGATCCAGCACCGCGGGATCCGTCGGCTGGATCCGTCTTACCTCCTTGAGCGCATCTTCCGCCGAAGCAATCCGCCCCTCGCTGGCATTCAGCCGCGCCAGCTGGGCCCACGCCGCCGCATGGTTCCGATCAAGCTTGAGTACCGACTTAAATGCCTCATGGGCCACCCGCCGCTCGTCCCCCTCCACTGCAACCAGACCGACGAGGAAATGCGCGGCCGCGAGCTCGGGATGCTCCGCCAAGACCTGCTGACACGCCTTTGCCGCAGTGTCCAGGTGACCTCGGTTCAGCGCGTCAAACCCATCCTGCAGACGTTGCGCAGTCAGCTGATCAGGCTCAGTCACAACGCCCTGCGCTTGTTGGTTTCATGGTAGTTGACGAGAGGGTCCTCATGGTCCTCACCCGTATGACTGGCGATGGCGTCCACGAACAAATAAAACAACTCAGCCTGAGAGGAAATGTCGAGCTTGGCATAGGCGTGTTTGCGATGCAGCTTGACGGTTTCTGTCGAAATCCCGAGCTTTTCAGCCACCAAGCGGGTGCTGTGACCCAAGAGTACCAGCTCGATCACTTCGCGCTCACGGCGCGTCAGCACTGATGCGCCGAAAGCGCCCAGCGCGTGTTGCAATCGCTGACGAAAATCAGATTTCTCGGGGCTCGAGGTCGTGGCGGTACTCCAGTTTTTGCGCACCAGTGCTTCGATTGCAGGGAAGATCGCTTCGAGGTTTTCCACTTGGCGCCTTGAAAATCGCCGGTTGCTATCCGTCATTCCAAGCGCGAGGTTGACCGACCCGTGGTTTAGTTTGATGAGCAGCCCACATTCATCCTGAAAACCACATTCGTGATACCAGGTTCGGAAATACTCAGACTCCTTGAAGCCCTTAGGCGCCAGTCCAGACAGCTGAAACACCCCATAACGTTTTTCTATTTCCAGAGCCCGGTAAAAAGGATCCAGTAAAAACGGACCGTTGACATAGCGTTCGAGCGTCGTTTTTCCCCTGCGTTTGGGGGGCAGTGTGTATTCGACGACAGGGACTCCAGTGTCCAGATAGCGAATCAGCGAGATATCGTCGGCGCCGATCCAATCCTTAATCCCCATACTCAGCGTCTCGGCAAACATCGCTTCACCCAATGCAGCAGTGGCATCGGCAAAAACGCGAGCGAGTAGGGGCAGGGTATTCATGGGCCAAGCTTAGCGGCATAGCACAGCGGGGCTCAAACGATTTACCACGGCATTTTCCTGTGCGCGCTTTTTAGGCGATTTGCGCTGAGCGCTGGGTCCCTGGGTAAAACCGCGGCCGAGCCAAAGGCGCGCTCGGCTTGACGGCTGTATTGATCAGGTTCACTTTGGGTAGCTTATGCTCGCGAGCGGATTGCAATGACCGAAAACCCACTGATTCTGCATCAATACGACATCTCACCTTTTTCTCAAAAGGCGCAAAAAATGATGGGTCTCAAGGGGGCAGCCTGGCTTAGTGTCGAGATGCCATTGATAGCCCCCAAGCCCGATGTTGAGGCGCTGACGGGGGGCTATCGGGGGACGCCGGTGCTGCAGGTGGGGGCTGACGTTTATGTCGACAACTGGATGATTGCGCTGGCGCTCGATCGCTATCTCGACGGTGACCGCCCACTGAACCCTCGCGGTGATCTGGCGCACGCCGCCCTGTATGCATGGAGCGAGCGATTTTTCACGCCACTTTTGCACACAGCCTTGGCTACCTATCAAGCACAGTGGGATGCGGCGTTTCTCGCCGATCGCAAACAGGTTTTTCCCGAGGTGAATTTTGATGCGCTGATGGTGGACGACCCAGAGCGCCAAAGTCAGGTGCGAGCTTTCCTCGGTACCCTGTCGAATCACTTGGCAGCTGGGTGCGCGTTCTTGGGAGGCGAGTATCCGGATGGCTGGGATGTACATGCCTGGGGCATGCTTTGGATGATCCACAGCGCGCTACCAGATCTGATGCCGGTGGTTGGCGACTTCGCGCTTGTCGTCAGTTGGTACCAACGGATGTTGGATCTTGGAGTGGGGGAACGCGAGGACGTGGCGATCGAGGCCGCATGGCAAGCCCTCAAAACGGGCGACAGGGTCTCATTACCACAAACACCTGCCTCTGAGCCTTTGTCACAATGGGTGGGAAGTAGCGTGACTGTATCGACGGGGTCTGCGGACCGAGGCGTGTCCTCAGGCATACTTCTGGCGGTTGACGATACTCAGGCGGTCATCGCCGTAGAGCCTCAGCCTGATACTCTGGCCCACGTGTGGTTTCCGCGGCTTGGTTACCAACTGGCGTGCGTCGCCTAATACCCCCGGACTGGATACGTTGCCGGCTCCTGCCCGCGAATACCGGCTTGGGTGAGGTGTACATTCGGACTCTTGAGCTTAGCAGGGCCATTTTCTCACGGAGGGCTGTGGGTGGCTTACTGGGGCTGACGCTCATGGACGCGCCATTCTTGTGGGGCGCCGAAGACCCGCTGCAGCGCTGCACCGCTTCAAACATTCCGCTGGTGGGCTCGCAGTTTGAGTGCAGAGCGGTGACAGAGGCGGAGTTGGAATCTTTAACGCGTTACTGGGCTTCCGAAGACGATGCCGAACTCTGCCACTACTTTTACTTTCCCCTTTCCGACCCCACGGCTTCCAAGCAGCTTCTGCTCGACAACTATCTGATTATGCAGCGTGAGATTTTGGAAAGAGGAGTGCAGTGCAAGCGCGATCACAGAAACGTATTTTGGTACCGCGGCGAGGATACCCAAAGCATGCTGCAGAAACTCATCGATCGTTACAACCTTGATCCCGCGCTCGACAGAGAGGTTCAGTGATCAAAACTCGCAATAGGTGCGACTGAGCGTTGGGCTCCGGTGGCAGGTCATTCAACCTCGGCCAGACCCAGTGGGTAGTGATAAAGCGCTTCAGCGCCGCCTTCTGTCACGATAAAGACGTTTTCCATGTGGGAGGGGCCCAGCCGACTACCGAAATAGAGGCAGTCGATGCTGATTACCATGCCGGGTTCTACAACAAACCCCTCTTGAGCGCCGTGCAGACCGGTCCCCGGATACCGCACGGGGCTCTCCAGGGGCACGAGCCCCACAGAGTGCGCTACCACCAGCAGCTTTTCTGGTGGGTCCAGACGCTGCGCCGCGGGGATATCACGGAAGCGGCAGATCTCAGCGGTATTGGCGCCGGGTTTGAGTCTGGCACTGATCGTCTCAAAAATGTCTTGCACGGCGAGGTGCTGATCGCGATAGGCGTCTGATGCTGAGCCGATATGAGCGGTTCGATTGATATCGATCCAGAAGTTTTTGTAACGGCCCTGAGTTTCGAGAATCGCGATTTCTCCCCCTTCAAAAGGACGGCTGACCGGTGTGCGAAACAGGTCGGGTCGAAAAACCAGGTCATAGGCGCCACCAAACAGCATGGGGCTGCCGGGCAGCGGATCCACATCATGATCGATCATGAAATGCGCCACCTGCTTCTCAACTTCGCCCCAGCTTTTACCGATGCCCAGTTGCGAGATGGTGTAGGCCATGATGGCATCTGCGATCTGTCCGCTCTCGCGCAGCGTGACCAGCTCGTCCGCGGTTTTCACCGCCCGCGCGGAGAACATGGCATCCAGTGCATCTCCGGATGCCTGGCCAGTTAATGCCTCGATCCGCGCCGCCACGCGGAGATCATCGAAAAGAATACGATCCCCTTTGGCCACGTGACGGGATAGCGAGGCTGCGATCGTCTGAATAATGTCGGGCTCGCACTCACCTTCAACACGCTCCATGACGTCGCCCAGTTCTGCCAGCAGGTCTTCGGGCAGAGCCAGATGCGCATCCTCGGCGCGCGCGGTCTCACAAAAATTCAGCATGTCGAAGGTTGAGAGCCGGTCGAAATGGACCGGGTGCCCACCGCGCTCGGAGACGATGGGTGAGATCACGCTGGCCTCGGGCAGGATGAGGACAACGGGTGATGCCGCGTCGGTAGGGACCAGCACAGCGGCGATGGGCTCCACCAGATGCCAGCCGTCCATGACGGAACTGAATCCTGTGGCATAGAAAATATTGTCTGGTGTGCTGAGCACTGCTCCCGCGGCGCCTTCCGACGCGAGTTGAGCCCGAATGCGGGTGATTTTCTCGTTATAACCGTTCATTTCGCCCCCTGCAGCCCCCGGTTGTTGCCATTTGTGGGGTCCTTGTACGGACAATACTTTAGCAGTATTCTGAAACTTGTTGACGTTCAGCAAGCCAACGGCTACCGATCAATTCGGGCTGCGAAAGTATCTAGACCACGCAGCTTGCGGGCGTCATCCACACCCCAAAAAAAACGATAGGACTGCATGCCATGATGAGAAAGACACTGACTGGGCGTTTTCCCGCCCGCAAGATAGCGATGTCTCTCGCTGTCGCCCTTGCTTCACAAGCCTTGCCCGCGCTGGCTCAAGAAGAGAAGGCCTCGGCCACCGCTCTCGAGGAGGTGGTGGTAACCGGCACCAAGCGAGATGTACAGCAGCAGGATCTTCCCATTGCTGTGAGTACTATCACCGCGGCGCAGCTGGCAAAGACTTTCCAGAACGACGTGACCGAGCTGGCGCAGTTGTCCCCCAATGTCACCTTGACGCCTCAGAACGGCTTTAACGCAATTGGCGGCGGCATGCGCGGCACGGGCTTTATTTCGATTTTGGTCACCAAGGACCCCTCGGTGGGTTTGACGGTCGATGACTATGCCTTTAACCACGTGCAGTCGCAGTTTGTTGAGATTTTTGATATCGAACAGGTGGAGATATTCCGCGGCCCTCAGGGCACGCTGTTCGGCAAAAACACCACCGGTGGCGCGATTGCATTCACCACGATCAAGCCAGAGGTAGGTGGTGAGCTTTCGGGTATGTTTGAGGTGAACTACGGTCAGTACACCTGCAACGACAGTGACATCGAAAAATTCAAGTTTGCTCTGAACGTGCCATTGGGCGACACCCTTGCAGCGCGCCTTTCAGTGATTCGTGACTATTCCGACGGCTTCTGGAGCAACACCAAGCCTATGGGCGGTGACCTGTTGTGCTTTACCTGTAGCGATGGGTTATTTCCCACGCCCGGAAATCCCAGTACTGAAGACATTTCCAGCAAATATCCCACCACCGGTGACGGCAGAAACATCGGTGGTAAAGACGTGCTGGCGGGCAAGCTGAAGTTCCGCTGGGAGCCGAATGATTGGATGGCAGCGGACCTAATCTTCGAGCATGTCGATGATGACTCCGAGACCCCGGCCACCGCTAATGACACCCCCTCCGGGGAGGGTTATATCTGGCCGATCATTGGTTTCCCGGGCTACGAGGACCAGGGGGTCAGCGATCCGTTTATTACCGGTCAGAGCTATACCCAGACCGCAGCCATTGATATGGCCAGTGGCCACCAGATTGATGCCGACGGTGTTTACCTGAATATGGAATTTGATTTGGGTAACTACGTTGTGAAAGCCATTACGGGTATGCGTGATCAGGATGAAGTGTTGGCCAGTACCTATACCGGCGAGGCTTACACGTCTCTTTATGATGCAAGTCGAAACACGACCCGCGAGACCAACCAACTGGAGCTACGGATCGCCAGTCAGTATGACGGCCCCTTCAATTTTGTCGGTGGCGCAGCGATGTATAACGACGATCTGGAGTTCGTTGTCTTCGGTAATCTCGGGTTTTTCCTGCCGCTGGCCGCAGCAGAGTTCTATCGTGAGCGATATGAGATCCAGTACACCTCACAAGATCGCAGCACCTGGGCGGTCTACGGTGATGGATCCTTTGAGGTGACTGATCGACTCACTCTGACGGGGGGTCTTCGTTACACCCACGACGAGAAGGACTTCGTGCGTCTGAACTTGGGTACGGCCGCTAACCCCGTGAGTAATTTCATTACGCTTGATCAGTGGCAGGGGCCCTTCACCAACCCGCTGCCCGAATCCGCCTTCGGTAACGTACAGAAGAACTCGAAAACCTGGTCCAAGACCACATTCCGTATTGTGGCCGACTATAAGTTCAGTGATGACCTGATGGGATATGCCAGCTTTGCTACTGGTTTTGTAGCCGGTGGATTCTCCGAGACCTGCGGTTCGCCGACGTCTTGTTCGGCCTACGATGCGGAGGAAAATGAGAACATCGAGATCGGCGTCAAGGCGGATTTGCTCGACGGCACTTTGCGTTTGAATGCGGCTTACTTCAACACCACTTACGACAGCCTCCAGCGCGACACGGTTGTCACTATTAAGGACGCGGCCGGCAATGACTTTCAGGAAACCAAAGCGGTTAACGTCGGTGAGTCGACCGCGCAAGGCATCGAGGTTGAGATGCAGTGGGCCGTTACCGACAACATCCGTATCGACGGCAACCTTGGTTGGCTGGATCACGAGTACGATGACTATCGTCCCGGTATCAACCCTGCAGATCTCGGTATCACAGATGCGACTGGCCAGATCAACCCTGACCTCAGCGGTCTTGAGGTGCCGTTCTCACCCGAGCTCAACTATGGCATTGGCGTGAGCTATTTCCAGGATCTCTCCAGTGGCGCGATGATCACTTACAACCTGAACATGCACTACCAGGACGATGGCCAGACCAGCTCCTTCCCGGCGAACGCCCAGGGCGGCTCGGCTGCGAATCCGGTGATCAAGCAGAAGGCCAATACCCAGCTTGAGGAGCGCACGCTGGTGAATGGGTATATCACCTATACCGGTACTCAGGGCTTTGAAATCTCGGTCTACGGTAAAAACCTTACAGACGAGCGGTATCGCGTATCGGCTAACCCGGTAGCAACACTCTGGAACTTCAGCCGCTTTGGCCCGCCGCGCGAGTACGGCATCCAGATCGGATACAGCTTCTGATCAATCCATGGCAGTATTCTTGGGGCCCCTCTGGGGCCCTTTCTTTGCCCAGTCTTTGAATCACCTTCGGGGGAGGTCTCATGGACATGTCACTTGAAAAATTGGCCGACGCCTATCGGCTGATGAAAACCATCCGCGAGTTTGAGGAGCGCATGCGCTCCGAATACCAACAGGGCAAGCTGCCCGGGTTTATCCATATCTATCGCAATCAGGAGGCGATCGCGGTCGCCGCCTGTCTTGATATGACCCATGAGGATTACATTGCCAGTACGCATCGTGGTCATGGCCACTGCATCGCCAAGGGCTGTGAAATCGAGGCGATGCTACTCGAGCTCGCGTGCAAAGAAGACGGCCTCTGCAATGGTAAGGGGGGCTCGATGCACATCGCCGATATGTCCAAGGGCATGCTGGGCGCCAACGCCATTGTGGGAGGTGGCCCACCGATTGCCGCGGGTGCTGCACTCACCGCCAAGACATTGGGTAACGGTGCGGTTTCTTTGGCGTTTATCGGTGATGGTGCGTCTGATCAAGGCACGGTGGCCGAGGCACTGAATCTGGCCGTGGTGCTGCAGTTGCCGATGATCTTTATGTACGAGAACAATCGTTACGCGGAATTCACCAAGAGCCCGAAGCCCGACGGCCGCATTGCGGAGCGCGCAGGTGCCTATGGTATGCCTGCTGAGGTGGTGGATGGCAGTGATTTTTTTGCGATGTATGATGCCTGCTCGCGGGCAATCACCCGCGGCCGGGAAGGCGGCGGCCCGACCGCGATCGAGGCGGTGTGCAATCGGTACTACGGCCACTTCGAGGGAGATGCCCAGGCTTACCGAGATCAGGCCGAACTCGAAGCAGAGCGCGCGGTCAGCGATCCAATACCGCGGTTCCTGGCGGATCCGCGCGCAGCCGCGTTGACCGAGGATAAGATCGCCGAAATCGATGCTGCCATTCTGGCCGAGATCGACCGTGGCTTTGAGGTGGCCTATGCCGCGGCCGATCCTACTCCCGATAAGCTCTACACGGACGTTTACATCCACTACGAGGGGAGGCTTCGGTGATGAAAATGTCGATTCGTGAAGCAATCAATCAAACCCTGCATCAGGAGATGGCGCGCGACGAGCGCGTGATCGTGCTAGGCGAGGACGTAGCCAGTGCTCAGGGTGGTGTCTACGGCATTACAGATGGTCTCCCCGAAAAATTTGGCTTACACCGTGTGATCGATACGCCGATCACCGAATCAGCGATTGTGGGTGCAGCGGGCGGCGCGGCGCTGACCGGACTGCGCCCGGTCGCAGAGCTCATGTTTGTTGATTTTGTGGGTGTCTGTCTCGATCAGATCCTCAATCAGATTGCGAAATTTCGTTATATGTTTGGTGGCCAGGCGCGCACGCCCGTGGTGATTCGCACCATGATTGGTGCCGGTACCGGTACAGGCCCTCAGCACTCGCAGATTCTGTATCCACTCCTCGCTGCTATACCGGGTATCAAGGTGGTGACGCCAGCGAATGCTGCCGACGCTAAAGGGTTGCTGACGACCGCTATACGGGATGACGATCCCGTGATCTTCTGCGAGCACAAGGCGCTCTATATGGATGAGTGCGAGGTGCCTGAAGGCGAGTACCTGCTGCCCTTTGGGCAGGCGCGCGTTGCTGTCGAGGGTGCCGACATTACGATCGTCGGTATGTCGCGTACGGCCGTGATTGCCGAGGAAGCCGCTGGGGTACTGGCTCAGAAAGGTGTCAGTGCGGAAGTCATCGATCTGAGGACATTGTCGCCGCTGGATGAGAACTCAGTGCTCGAGAGCCTCGCCAAAACCGGGCGTTTGGTGGTGGTCGATGAGTCCAACCCCTACTGCAGTATGGCGTCGGAAATTGCCGGACTCGCTGTGGAGCGGGGTTTCGACACACTAGATGCGCCAGTGAAGCGGGTGACTTCTCCTCACACGCCGGTGCCGGCAACACCCTGTCTCGAGGCCGACTATGTGCCCAGCGTGGAGCGGATCGTGGCGGCGGTAGAAGAAACACTGTCTTACTAACAAGAACAGAAGAAGCGACCCAGATATGACCAGACTTAACGATCTTATTTGCCGCGCAGGTTTGGTGATGGCCGCGGCAGTGTCGATGCAGACTGTAAACGCGGCGGTGCCCACGAATGCCGCAACAGAAGCACCGGCCGATGGCATGGCGCTGTATCAAGCGCACTGCGCTACCTGCCACGACGGGCAAGTGCCACGGGCCCCTCACATGATTACGTTTTCGACGATGGGTGCCGACGCGATATTGAACGCAATGAATAACGGCGTGATGCGTGTGCAGGCATCCGCACTTTCTGCCAACGAGCGAGAAGTACTGGCGGGCTTTCTGGCCGGTGAGGCGATGGCCCCGCCGAAACCTGTTCTTGCTTGTGCGGATCCAATGGGCCGACTGGCTGCCAGTGATGCTGACGCCATGCAAGGTTGGGGTGGCAACGCCCAAAATCACCGTCATGCCAGAGGCGCTGTGGTGGGTTTAAACCGTGGCAATGTCGATCAGCTCGCGCTCAAGTGGGTATTTGCGTATCCCGGAGCGCTGCGCGCGCGATCACAACCTCTCGTGCATGACGGCGTGATCTTTGTCGGGTCGCAGTCAGGCGACATTTATGCCCTCGACCTTGAGTCAGGTTGCGCGCACTGGACCTACTCGGCGGGTGCCGAGGTCCGCAGTAGTCTATCTCTGGGTCAGTTGCCGGGCCGAGATGACCCGGTGCTTTACATGGGTGACTTCAGCGCCACGGTTCACGCCATCAACGCGAGCGACGGCTCCTTGGTGTGGCGCTCGTCGGTTGGGGACCATCCGGATGCAACGATTACCGGATCCCCCAAGCTCCACGAGGGCAGCCTTTATGTACCTATCTCCTCGTCTGAGTGGGCAACGGCAGCTGACCCTGGCTACGCCTGCTGCACCTTCCGCGGTGGCGTGGTCTCCCTGAATGCTGTTTCGGGTGAGCTCAATTGGCGTGCTCATG
>CAXPKH010000149.1:0-5100 GCA_964217615.1 Luminiphilus sp. | reverse complement strand
GAATCAGCATGACTTAGCAGCCAGGCTGCGGTACGGGTTTCTGCTACTCCTTTTGCCACTGTGAGTCCGCGCAACCCTATTTCAGCGTCAACACGCTTCAGTAGTTGGTTCAGGCCATGATGCAGACGAAGGCAGCTACCTACTTCAATCATCAAAGCGTTGTCCTGCCACTGCTGCAGGTGTGGTGAGATTCCATAGGCCCAGCTCAGCAACTGTTGTAGCAGCGTATTTTCTGCTTCAGGCGAGCGCTCCCAGAAACGACTTTTTTGTTGCGCGAGTAATGCCTGTGCTGTGCTGATACTTTGCCCGGGTATGACACCTGCCAGTTGGGCGCTTTCATTGCAGCTTAGCACCCGCCGCTGACTGCTCACCACTAAGGCCATATCGCCGTGCAGGCACTGTGGTGTCAGCAGGGCCTCCAGTGGTAATGCATCGAAACGTAAACAAAGCCAAAGCGCCATCACAACATAATACTGTATTTTTATACAGTATTATGCTGTGCCGGGGTGATTATTGCTCGATCCCCTCATCCCAAGTGCTACGACTTCTGCGAGAATCACGCCATTATGCTGTCCGATACGCTGCTTTCCTCAGGATAATCCCTATGAGTCTTTACGCTTTTACGTCAAAACGCGGTCGTGTTGTCGCAGGTCTGGTCGGCCTTGTTCTGTTGATTTCCTGCGATAGCGTGAATCATCAGGGGGACAGAATGCCCGAGTCTCTCCCGCCGATTTCTGCAGAACAGCAACGTTTGCAACAGTTCTTTGAGAGCACCTGGCAAGAGGACTTGATTCGCTCACCCGCAAGTGCAAGCTATCTTGGTGTTACCGATTATCAGGATCAATGGAACGACGTTTCGGAGGCGTTTCAACTCGAGTCACTTGATATCGCGAGAGAACGTCTCGCCTTTTTGGATGATATTGATACCGCGCAGCTGTCACCGGAGCGCTTTCTCTCCTATCAGCTTTATCGGCGTGATTTAGAGCGGACGCTGGCTGGGGCGCCTTATCGGCATCATCGTTACGTGATTCATCAGTATCGTGGCCCCCATACCAGCGCAGTAAGCCTACTCATTAACGTTCACACCATCGCCTCCGAGCAGGACGCAGTCGCCTACGTGGCGAGACTCAACAATTTGCCCGGTTACTTCGAGGCGGTGGTTGAGCAACTCGAGATACGCGCGGAAAAGGGCATGTTTCTGGTCGACTGGATGATTCCAAAAATCGTCGAAGCGGCCAGCAATGTGATTGTCGGTGAGCCATTTGACGATAGCGGCGTGCCGTCGGTTCTCTGGCGTGATTTCAATGACAAGCTAGACGAATTGTCCTTGCCCACTGATGTGTTAACGCGTCTGAGGCAGAGCGCTCGAGAGGCCTTGCTGAGTGCCGTGGCGCCAGCCTATGGCACGTTGATAGCGGCGATTGAGGCACAAAAAGGGCGGGCCGAGTCTGTCGATGGTGTGTGGCGATTCCCAGAAGGGGACGCTTTTTATCGCGAAAGACTCAGCGTTTTTACAACCACCGATTTGACAGCGGAGGAAATTCATCAGACGGGTCTTGCGAATGTGGAGCGACTCCATAATGAGATGCGGGCGGTCATGGTCGCATTGGGCGAGCAGGGCGAGTTAGCGGATTTTCTGGATCGTGTCCGGGGAGACACGACGCTGCGTTACGAAAACAACGACGATGGCCGCGCCGCTTACTTGCAAGCAGCCAGAAGCGCGATTGACGCAATGGCGGCTCGTTTGCCCGAATACTTTGGGGTCTTGCCAAAATCGGCGTTGGTGGTGAAGCGCGTCGAAGCCTATCGCGAGCGCTCTGCCGGCAAGGCTTTTTATCAGAGCCCGCCGCCGGACGGATCCCGCCCCGGTATTTATTACGCCAACCTCTACGATATGAACTCGATGCCGGTGACTGATCTTGAAGCTTTGGCATTTCACGAGGGGTTACCGGGTCACCATCTGCAACGAGCGATCTCCGCTGAATTGGGCGACGTACCCGATTTTCAACGGCACACGGGGTTTACCGCCTTTACCGAGGGGTGGGGCCTGTATTCCGAATATTTGGCGCGCGAGATGGGGTTTTATCAGGAGCCTTGGTCCAATTTTGGCCGTTTGGCCATGGAGTTGTGGCGCGCAGCGCGGCTCGTCGTTGACACGGGCTTGCATCACAAGCGCTGGACGCGCGAGCAAGCCGTGGCGTATCTGGTTGCTAATACACCCAATGCAAAATATGACTGCGAGCGAGCCATAGAGCGGTATATTGCCATGCCGGGGCAGGCCACGGCCTATATGATCGGTAAGCTACGCATCATGGAATTGCGCGCGTTGACTCAGGAGATGCTGGGCGAACGTTTCGACCTCCGTCAATTTCACGACGTGGTCCTGGGTTCCGGCGCGGTGCCACTGGACCAGTTGGAAACTAACGTGCAGCGGCTGATACAGGAAACGCTGGCTAGCCGTTAAAGAAGTGTCTAGCACCGCGATTGATCGGAAAATTCGATCGATTTTTTCTAAACAATCAGGTTGTAAGAACGCTGAAGAAGTTACTAGAGTGTCAGCGTGAGATGAGACTCACTTCCGAGGACAGCAAAATGAAAGCACACTTAATGAAAACGGCTATCGCCCACTCGATGCTGGCAGTTGCGCTGATTGCGTTGCCTGTTGTGGATTCGATGGCGAGAAGTACACCCAAGAGCGCGCAGGCCTGGTGGCCCGCTAACCTCGATTTAACACCTCTGCGACAGAACGAGCGCAGCACCAATCCGTTGGGAGATGATTTTGATTACGCGGCAGAGTTTGCAAAGCTTGATTTAGAAGCGCTGAAGGCCGATATCAATGCCACTTTAACGACTTCGCAGCCTTGGTGGCCGGCTGATTACGGTAATTACGGTCCTTTCTTCGTGCGCATGGCTTGGCACAGCGCGGGCACCTACCGTACGGCTGACGGGCGCGGGGGTTCTGACGGTGGTCAGCAACGGTTCGAGCCTTTGAACAGCTGGCCAGACAACGGCAATCTTGATAAGGCGCGTCGTTTGTTGTGGCCCATCAAGCAACAGTACGGCAACCAGATTTCTTGGGCTGATCTGATGGTCCTCGCGGGCAATGTGGCCATGGAAAATATGGGCTTTAAGACCTTCGGCTTTGCTGGCGGGCGCACTGATGACTGGGAACCCGAGTGGGTTTACTGGGGCCCTGAGGCAAAAATGCTGGCAGATGAGCGATATGCCGAAGGCCGTCAGCTTCGCAAGGGGCTGGCCGCGGTGCAGATGGGACTGATTTATGTTAATCCCGAAGGCCCTAACGGCAATCCCGACCCCGTCCTCGCTGCGCATGACATCCGTGAGACTTTTGGTCGCATGGCGATGAACGACGAGGAGACCGTGGCTTTGATTGCGGGTGGTCACTCTTTTGGCAAAGCCCACGGTGCGCACAAGCCCTCGGACTGTGTCGGTCCTGAACCCACAGGAGAGGCGATTGTCGAGCAGGGTTTCGGCTGGAAGAATACCTGTGGCAAGGGTAACGCCGAAGATACTGTGACCTCTGGACTGGAAGGTGCCTGGACGGCAACCCCAACCCAGTGGTCGATGATGTATTTGGCCAACCTCTTTGCTTATGAGTGGGAGCAGACGCGCAGTCCAGCGGGCGCGCTCCAGTGGCAGCCCAAAGATGGCGCCGCGGCGGGAACTGTGCCAGACGCGCATCTGGATGGCGTCGCGCATGCGCCGGTCATGTTTACCACTGACTTGTCATTAAAGTTTGATCCCAGTTATCAGGAGATCTCGCAGCGATTTTTGGAGAATCCGGAAGCGTTTGAGCTGGCGTTTGCCAAGGCCTGGTTCAAGCTGACGCACCGAGATATGGGTCCTCGGGATCGCTATTTGGGCGACGATGTGCCCGACGAAATTCTTGCCTGGCAGGACCCACTGCCTGCGCGGGATTACGAAGTGATCAGTGATAGCGAGACCGACCAACTCAAAGCGGCGATCGCTGCAACGGGCCTCAGCGATACACAACTGATGAGCACTGCTTGGGCGTCTGCCTCCACCTTCCGCGGCAGTGATATGCGCGGTGGTGCCAATGGTGCTCGGATTCGTCTGGCCCCCCAAAACCAGTGGGCCATCAACGACCCCGACGCGCTAGCTGGCGTGGTTGCGGCGCTGGAAGAAGTGCAGAGTGACTTCAACAGCGGGCTTCCTGCGGGCAAGCAAGTGTCTCTGGCTGATGTGATTGTGTTGGCGGGTAATGTGGGCGTGGAGCGCGCCGCCGAAGCGTTTGGCGTGACGGTATCAGTGCCTTTCACCCCAGGGCGCGTCGATGCGACCGAAGGGATGAGTGACGCTGCGTCGATGGCGGTCTTGGAGCCTCGTCACGACGGGTTCCGCAATTACATGGCCGACCTGGGTTTTATGACGCCAGCCCAAGCGCTGATCGACAAGGCGGATTTGCTCAACTTGACAGTGTCAGAGATGACCGTGCTACTGGGCGGTATGCGAGCGATGGATGCCAACGCAGCGGGCAGTGCCCACGGCGTGATGACGGATCGTCCGGGGGTATTGAGCAATGATTTCTTTGTTAACTTGCTCGATATGAATACGGCGTGGGCACCGGCTGATCAGCCCTATGTATTCGAGGGACGTGATCGTCAAAGCGGAGAGCTGAAGTGGACCGCGACTGAGTTCGATTTGGTTTTTGGCTCTAACTCAGAACTGCGTACAGTGGTGGAGTTTTATGCCTTCGATGAGAGTCGCCAGCGTTTTGTGAAGGATTTCGCCAGCGCTTGGACCAAGGTGATGGATGCCGATCGCTATGATATCGATGGATCCGGCGCGGTAGTGGTAAGCGCTTCACCCTAAATTCTGATGGTGACTAAAAAGCCCCGCTTATGCGGGGCTTTTTTTTTGGGAGGAGACTCAGATTACATTTGAGTCGATGGTGCTCATTGTCCCAGCGCGGTGTTTATTGCCGCGTGATCTCCGCGTTGAGGTGGACCGTGGCCGTGAGTGAGTTGGTGATGAGACAGCTAGCCTCGGCCTTCTTGAGCACCCTCAGTACTTTCTCTTCTTCCATATCATCGGGAACGCTGATACGCACGGTGAGAT
>CAXPKH010000148.1:0-3051 GCA_964217615.1 Luminiphilus sp. | reverse complement strand
ATCCACGTCGAGAATGGTCAGGCAGTTGAATTTGATCAACCGCTGATCTCCATTTCCTGAAGCGCGGGTGAGTCACCCCAAAAAGGACATCCCCCATGCTTGAAAAAGTACTGATCGCCAACCGCGGCGAAATCGCCCTCCGTGTATTGCGTGCCTGTAAAGAGTTGGGTATTCGCACGGTTGCGGTGCATTCCACGGCAGACCGTGAGCTGAAGCATGTGCGGCTCGCCGACGAGTCCGTGTGTATTGGCCCGCCGCCCTCGGCACAAAGCTACCTCGACGTACCCTCCATTATTAGTGCTGCGGAGCTGACCAACGCAGACGGTATTCATCCCGGTTACGGCTTTCTCTCGGAAAACGCCGACTTCGCGGAGCAGGTTGAAAAAAGCGGCTTCAAGTTCATTGGCCCCACCGCTGACACCATCAGGCTCATGGGCGACAAGGTTTCCGCCAAGCAACAAATGCAGCGCACGGGAGTGCCCACGGTGCCCGGATCAGAGGGCGCATTGCCCGATGATCCCGCAGAGATCCTGCGGATAGCCCGCGATATTGGTTTCCCGGTTATCGTCAAGGCGGCGGCCGGTGGCGGAGGCCGTGGTATGCGCGTGGTTCATAACGAGGAGGTACTGCTCTCCTCGATTCAGGTGACCCAGTCCGAAGCGCAGGCAGCGTTTGGTTCACCCGTGGTCTATATGGAGAAGTTCCTGCAGCGCCCCAGACATGTCGAAGTTCAGGTGCTGGCCGACGGGCAGGGCAATGCTATTCATCTTGGTGATCGCGACTGCTCATTGCAGCGTCGACACCAGAAGGTCATTGAAGAAGCGCCCGCACCGGGCATTGATCAGGCCTTGCGTGATGAAATTGGCGTTGCTTGTGTCAAGGCGTGTCTGGATATGGGCTACCGAGGGGCGGGCACTTTCGAATTCCTCTACGAGGATAACGCGTTCTACTTTATTGAGATGAACACTCGTGTTCAGGTTGAGCACCCGGTCACGGAGATGATCAGCGGTATTGATATCGTGCGTGAGCAGTTGCTGATTGCCGGCGGTGCACCCCTGTCGATTAAGCAAGAGGATATAGTCCTCAAGGGCCACTCGATTGAATGTCGCATCAATGCCGAGGATCCTCGCACCTTCATGCCCTCCCCAGGAACCGTTAAGACTTTTCATGCGCCGGGCGGCCACGGGGTCCGGGTCGACTCGCATGTTTACAGTGGCTATACCGTTCCGCCGCACTACGACAGCCTCATCGGCAAGCTCATTACCTTTGCCGATACCCGCGAAGCCGCCCTCGCCAAAATGCGACAGGCGCTGGATGAGCTGGTGGTGGATGGCATCAGAACCAACGCTGCGCTGCACCGTGAGCTGGTCACCGACACCTCGTTTATGGCCGGTGGCGTCAGTATTCATTACCTCGAGAGTAAGCTGGAACACGAGCGTTGAGCGAGGCGGCCGACTGGCAGGAGCTTCATTTCACGGCCCGCAAGCCCGACGTAGAGCCACTCGAGGACTGGCTGTTTGAGCAGGGCGCGCTGTCGGTGACCCTCGAGGACGACGCAGACCAACCATTACTCGAACCCGGGCCCGGAGAAACCCCTCTTTGGGATCGGGTGAAGGTAGCCGCACTCTTCGAAGGAACGCGTGATCTTACCTCCGTCCTTGCGGCAGTCCCGGTAGCGTGGACGCTCGAGCGGCCTGCGGCGCCGGTGCCTGTGGCCGACAAAGAATGGACCCGGGAGTGGGAGGCGCAGTTTCATCCCATGCCCATGGGCGAGCGGTTGTGGATTTGCCCGAGTTGGACGCCGCCGCCAGACCCCGATGCCATCAACATTCTTTTGGATCCCGGGCTGGCTTTTGGTACCGGCACCCACCCGACGACGGCAATGTGCCTGCGGGCATTGGATGGGGGTATCGCGGCGGGGATGAACGTGGTCGATTACGGCTGTGGCTCGGGTATTCTCGGCATTGCGGCGGCGCGTCTGGGTGCCGGGTCCGTGCTGGGCGTGGACAACGATCCGCAAGCAATTCTGGCCAGCGGCGCCAATGCAGCGCGCAATCAGGTTGCTGAGACGCAGTTTTCCGCGGTGCTACCCGACAGTCCGCTCATCGAGCAAAGGGCGGGGTCCGCCGATTGGGTGATCGCCAATATCCTGGCGGGCCCATTGCTTGACCTCAAACCTACGCTGACCGGCTTGCTGGCATCTCAGGGGCAATTGACGCTGGCGGGGTTGCTGCACACACAAGCCCATGAAGTGATCGACGCTTACGCGCCCGAGGTGTCGCTGGCGGTTTTAGACCAGTGCGAAGAGTGGGTTTTGCTGAGTGGTCGCAGGGCCTGATCAGAGCGGGGTCGCTTGTCCGCACTCCGGGGAGTGACCCTTCAGCCCTGTGCCAGCAGCTCCCGTAGGTCGATCAGCGCGGCATTGGCTCGAGAGATATAACTCGCCATCACCAGCGAATGATTCGCCCACAAGCCAAAGCCGGATCCGTTAAGAATGATCGGACTCCACACGGGCGCTTGTGCGGCTTCGAGTTCTCTGATGATCTGTCGCAAGCTGACGGTGGCATTTTTTTTCGCCAGCACGTCAGCAAAATCGATCTCTGCCGCCTTGAGAAACTGGGTGAGCGCCCAGGCAGCGCCGCGGCTCTCATAAAAGATGTCGTCGATTTCGCTCCAAGGGGTCTGCACCAGTATTTCTTCAGGGGCGCGGGTGGATTGGGCCGCTGCGGTATCACCCGCGAGATCGGTGTTGATCCGTCGTTGCCCGACGCTGGCAGAGAGACGCTGAGACAAACTGCCCAACCGTTTTTCAATCATGCTCAGCCAGTGGCTCAGATTATCGGCCCGGGCGTAGAACTGTGCGCTTTGCTGACCCGTTGCCGCCAGGCGCGATCGGTACCGCTCCAAAAATCGTCCCGCATCCCGGTATTCGCTCTCCGAGGCGGGGAGGATCCAGCTGTCGGACTGAAAATTGATGCGGGGTTCCGCGAGCGTCAGATCAACGTCTTCTTTTGACTGGGATTGAGACCGGCTGAGCACCTCTCTCAGGGC
>CAXPKH010000147.1:0-2562 GCA_964217615.1 Luminiphilus sp. | reverse complement strand
CAAATCGCCAGGTACGTAACGGGTTCTGATCAACCTGCCGCGCACGGGCATGTGCACACGGTGATAATCTTTAGGGGACAAATAGGTGGTAGCAAAACATCCTTGATTGAATTGCTCAGCCTCCTCCTCTGATCCCGCCAATAACTCAACGACGCGGTAGGTTCTCCCCTTGGCTTGCACCAGCTGCGCGTCGTCGATTCGCCCGCGCTGGCTGAGCACACCATCCGCGGGATGACACCAGTCGGTCTCCCCGAGCGGCCGCACACCCTCGCGGAGAGAGCGCGTAAACAACGCATTGAAATGAGGGAAATCTTCCGGATGACGACAGGTGGCCTCAGCCAACTCAATGCCATAGCGCGCCATAAAAAGGCGTATGAGCTGATTTTTCAGCCAGACGGGTTGTTCCAACTGCGCCAACCATCCCACCCATCGAGACAGAAGTTGTTGCGGCAGAATTGCCTGCAAAGCGGTGATTACAGTTTCCATGGACCTATTGTAACCTAGGCCTATGAACCCAAGTCACGACTCTGCTCGCCGGCCGTTTTACCGTCTGATCCTCACGGCGGCCTTGCCGGCCTGCATCCTGTGGGCGATGACTACAGACGCCCAAAACGAAGGGGCAGTAGCGGCAACCCACTCGGATGCCTCAGCGACTGACAGCGCGAGCGAAAGCACCCCAACAACCGATTCGGCCATGTCCGAATCAGCGGTCAACCCTGAGCCGGAGAACCCGGAGGAAGAGGGGTGGATTGACGGGGGCCATGACTACGCCGCACGAAAAGCCAATGAGATGACCCAGTGGGTGGATAACTTCTTTGGTAATGACGAGCGCGATCTGGAGCAAGCGGAATCGCGATTGCGCTTGCGCACCATTTACGACTGGGATCAGCGGCTCAGTAATGAAGTCAAGTTCCGCCTTGGTGGCAAAGTCAATTTGCCTCAAATTTCCGACCGACTGGATCTCGTGTTCCGCGGCGAAGACATGGACGGCATGGGAGAGCGCGATAGCGAGCGATACGACGAGGACCGTGTTGGATTCCAGTTACAGGTGGGCAACACGGAACTGGAAAAACACCGATTCGACCTGACCATGGGCATCTCAAGCGCGGGCCTCAGGCCGGGGGTGAAGTACGTTTTTCAGGATGCCTTTGCGAAGAACCTTAATTTTCGCTTTACCCAGCGCGTTATGCATGAGAACGACGAGGGCCTCTACGGCACCTCTCAGTTTGTGCTGGATAAAGCACTCGACGAGCGTAGCCTGGTGCGCAGCTACACCCGGCTGATGCGGGGCGAGAGAACAGACGGCCTGGAGTGGTCAACCAATTTGTCCTACGCTCGGGTATGGAACAACGACCGCGGCAGAGTCGGCGCCACCTGGTACTACATTGGCGCAGAAGGACAAACCGAACCCTATGACCACGTGAGTAATTACATGGTGGGGGTCAGGTTCCGCCGGCAAGCCTACCGAGACTTCCTGTTTTGGGAGGTTGAGCCCAGTTACAACTGGCGCATAGACGAGCCCTACTTCGACCGCGACGGCGCCTGGAAAATCGTGCTACGACTGGAATTCCTGCTATTCGATGACCCGGACCCCAACCGCGAGCAGAGCCTATAACCAACGGCCCACACTAGCGCGGGACTAGAGGTTTTCCTCCGCAAAGGCTGCTAGCCGTGATCGCACAATGCCATTGACGTGCATCACCCCTGCATGGGGATAGTGCTTCACTTTCTCAACCAGATAGGTGAGTCCTGACGTCAGCGGCGAGATGTACTTGTTGTCAATCTGAGCGAGGTTCCCCAGTACCACCAGCTTGGAGTCTGCCCCGACTCGACTGATGATCGACTTCAACTGAAACTGGGTCAGGCCCTGAGCTTCGTCGATCACGATATAGGCGCCGTTAAAGGATCGCCCACGCATAAAGTTCAATGACTTGAATTGAATATTGGCGCGCTCTTTGACGTAGTCGATGCTGCCGTGGGCGCACTCATCGGCACCGTGAAGGATCTCGAGATTATCGTCAAAGGCAGCCAGCCACGGCGCCATCTTCTCCTCTTCGGTGCCCGGCAGAAAACCGATTTCCTCAGCAATGGGTGGCGTTGAGCGAGCGACAATCAATTTGTTGTACTTCTTTTGCTCAAGAATGGCGTGCAGACCATAGGCCAATGCCAACAGGGTCTTGCCCGACCCCGCTGGGCCGGTGAGCACCGTCATATCCACGTCCTCACAATCCAGCAAGCGCATCGCCATCGCCTGTTCAAGATTGCGGGGCGCCAGCCCCCAAAACCGCTGGTTCATCAGGTGATCGCGGCTGTCCACCGCCAGATAGACGTAGTCATCATCGACGTGGTCGACATAAGCAATAAAATCCTGCTCGTCATATAAAAACTGGTTGGGATACGCAGCCGGCAACTCAGACCGGGGGATGCGGTGCAGCGTCAGACCCGCCTCCCGGACGGTATCCACCCGCTCAATTGCCGACCAGAAATCCCCCGGAAAACACTCGTACCCGGTGGAGAGTAGGTCGATGTCATCAAGCACGCGGTCGTGCCGATAATCCTCTA
>CAXPKH010000146.1:0-4662 GCA_964217615.1 Luminiphilus sp. | reverse complement strand
GCCATGGCAAACTGCATCAGATAAAGCCGAAGCCCACCGCAAAGAGTTTTTCGACCGCTGGAATTTGCGAGCGATCGGTAAGAAACAGAATGACGTGGTCATCCTCTTCAACCACGATATGGTCGTGTGCAATGAGGACATCCTTGCCTCGCAGAATTGCGCCCACGGTCGTGCCATTGGGTAGGTGTAATTCGTCGAGGCGCCGGCCTACCACTTTGGATGAGTTTGCGTCTCCGTGAGCGGTGAGCTCAATCGCTTCGGCCGCTCCTCGGCGCAGAGAATGGACGTTGCCAATGTCACCCTTTCTGACATGGGCCAGCAGGCTACTTATCGTGATTTGTTGGGGAGATATCGCAATATCAATCTCATCGCCAATCAGGTCGATATAGGCCGCGTTGGTAATGAGCGTGATGACTTTTTTGGCACCTAACCGCTTGGCGAGCATCGACATCATAATGTTTGACTCGTCGTTGTCCGTCAGCGCGCAAAACACATCGGTGTTTTCGATATTTTCCTGTTGCAGTAACAGCGGCTCGTTGCCACTGCCATGCAGAACCAGCGTGTCTTCCAGAAGATCAGATAAAACCCGGCATCGGTCTTGGGAGCGCTCGATGATTTTGACTTGGTAGTGTTTTTCCAGACGCTCTGCCAAGGTGGAACCAATGTTGCCGCCGCCGGCAATCATAATCCGGTGATACGGCTTGTCGATTTCTCTGAGTTCGGCGGTGACGGATCGAATGTGCTCGCGCGCCGCGATAAAAAATACCTCATCGTTGGGTTCTAACACCGTGGAGCCCTGGGGGATGATAGGGTCACCACCGCGTCTAAAAATGGCGGCGACCCGGGTGTCTACCCGGGGCATATGCTCTCGAATCTCCTGTAGCTGCCGCCCAACGATGGGCCCACCCGTCAATGCCTTTACCGCGACTAATCTGATGCGCCCCTCGGCAAAGTCGAGCACCTGCAATGAGCCGGGGTTCGCGATCAGTTGTTCTATGTTGTTGGTAACGAGGTGTTCCGGGCTAATGATGACGTCGACGGGGATGGCGCCTGATTCGAACAGGGCCGCTTGCTCAGAAAGATATTTGGCTGAGCGAATGCGGCTGATCTTGGTGGGCGTGCGATAAAGCGTAAAAGCCACCGAACACGCCAACATGTTGATTTCATCGCTGTCTGTCACAGCGATCAGCATGTCAGCGTCTTCCGCTCCTGCATTGAGCAGCGTGGAAGGATGTGCGCCATTACCGAGCACCGTTCTGATATCGAGCCGCTCCTGCAGGCGTTTCAGCGTCGCCGCGTGCTCGTCGACCACGGTGATGTCGTTTTGCTCATCAGCCAGGTGCTCGGCTAATGTACCGCCCACCTGACCCGCTCCGAGGATAATGATTTTCACCGGCCTGTGGACCCTCCCGAAGACCCGGCTACACCTTAAACTATGTCAAACCCTGCAGGTATGTGGATTAGTCACGTTGCCATGAGGTCGACCTCACCTCAGGCGCGAGTTTTTTTCATCAGTGAAAAATACAATCCGTCCCCGCCGTCAATTTGCGGCAGTGTCTGCCACCCGTGGTCACGTCGAACACCCGCCTTGAGCGCGAGAGGCTCCACTTTCACAGTCGGGTCTTGGCTGAATTGGTTTACAACGAAATCGTTTTCGGCCTGCAAAATCGAGCACGTCGCATAAAGCAAACGACCCCCGGGCTTCAACGCTGGCCAAACGCCATGCAGGATGGCGAGTTGCTGTTCCGCGAAACCACTCAGATCCGATTCTCGACGATGCAACTTTACATCGGGGTTGCGACGCATAACGCCAGTGGCCGAGCAGGGCACGTCAGCAAGGATGACATCAAAAGGGGCAGACATAATCGCTGGCGGCAATGCTTTTGCGTCGGCTAACACAGCATTAATCGGCAAATCGAGTCGAGCACTGTTTTCTGCCACGCGTGATAGTCGCGTTTCGCTGATATCACAGGCGACCAGCTCACGGATTTTTGGCTGACGCTCAAGCAAGTGGCAGGCCTTGCCACCGGGCGCCGAGCAGGCATCGAGAATACGTTCTCCCGGCAAAGGATTTATCAGGTCTGCTACGAGCTGTGCGGACCGATCTTGCACGCTCACCCAGCCTTCGGAAAAACCGGGCAGCGTGAAAACATCAACGCCCTTTGCGAGGACAATACCGGTGTCGAGCTCCGGGCAAATGTGGGCCTCAATGCCTGCTGCGCCCAGCGCATCAAGATAACTTTCGCGGGAAATCACTCGCGCGTTGACCCGCAATGCCATCGGCGGTCGGCTACGAGAGGCTGCGGCAATGCTCTCGGTCGCGTCGCCATACTCTGCAAGCAATCGATCATATAGCCAGTCGGGTAAAGCCGCGCGCTGCGCAGCGCTGAGCGCACTGATAATCGTGATATCGCTTCTTTGGTGATTGCGAAGCACGCCATTGACCAGTCCGGTTGCCCAAGGTTTCTTGATGGCTTTAGCCGCATTGACTGCCTCGGAGAGGGCGGCGTGTGCCGGGGTCTGCAGATGGGATTGCTCATAAAGGCCTAGGCAGATCAGTGCCTGAATATCCGCATCTTTATTGCGCAGCGGTTTTTTTAAAAATTGCCCGGCAAGCGGAGCAAGCAGGGGCCACTCGCGTAGCGTGCCATAAACCAACTCCTGGCAGAGCGGGCGATCTGAAGCGGGAATGCCGGTTAGGACATCGGGCAGTAATCGATGAAGTGACTCCCCATCGAGCACGCGTTGAATGACGGTGGCTGCGGTCGCTCGTACACTAGCCATGTCAGCCCTCGCTGACTCCCGAGAAAAAGCAGCCAGGCTGTAATCTCGATTTGTGCCCGTTGAGCAGCGTTGCCGCCGACTGCGGTTTCGCGCCCGGCAGTTGTGCCCCTTTGATGACGAGCACTCCCTCGCCGCACCCCACACAAATGCCATCGCCATTGGCCGAGAGGATTTCCCCCGCGCCGCTCTGATGGTGAACGGTTGATGCTGAGGCGTCGGTTATTTTGACCCGCTCACCGTCCAAAAAGGTGAAGCAGCCGGGTGCGGGGTGAAAGGCCCTGACACGACGCGCAATGGTTTGCGCAGGATCCGACCAATTTATCAGGGCCTCTGTTTTTTCGATTTTGCTGGCGTAACTTGCCTGGGCGTGATCCTGGGGAGCGGCGGCGCTTAACAACCCGTCGAGATCTTCGAGGGTGTCTAGCAGTGTTTGCGCGCCTAACGCTGCCAGCTCAGTTTGCAGAGATCCGGCAGTATGTGCTTCGGTAATGGGCAATCGGCGTGTCGTCAACACGGGGCCCGTGTCGAGGCCTGCTTCCATCACCATGATGCTGACGCCGGTCTCGGCATCGCCGGACTCAATGGCTCTCTGAATTGGCGCCGCACCCCGCCACTTTGGGAGCAGGGAAGCATGGACGTTAATGCAGCCTCGCCTCGGTATGTCGAGAATGTTCTTTGGCAGAATGAGCCCATAGGCGACGACCACCATCAGATCGGTATTCAGGGCGCGCACAGAGTGGGCAGCGTCATCCTGCTTTAACGTCTCCGGCTGTAAAACGGTTAAGTTCGCGTCCAGTGCCAGCGCTTTCACGGGGGAGGGCTGCAAACGCTTGCCACGACCAGCGGGTCGGTCTGGCTGGGTGAGCACGGCAGCAATGTTATGCCGGCTCTGCAGCAATGCCTCGAGATGTTTAGCGGCGAACTGGGGCGTGCCGGCAAAGATCAGATTCAGCGAGCGGGACATCAGTCAGTCCCGGCTTTTTTGATCTTTCACCAGCTTGTTGCGGATGCGCTGCCGTTTGAGCGGCGACAGATAATCGACAAACAGCTTGCCCTCCAAATGATCAATCTCATGCTGCAAGCAGATGCCCAACAGTCCATCGAGTTCTTCGGTGAATGCCGCACCGTCGCGATCCATTGCAGTGACCTCGATGCGTGAAGGTCTTTTCACGGTTTCATAGAAACCGGGGACAGATAGGCAGCCTTCGTCATATTCTCCCAGTGTCTCGTCGACAATCGAGATTTCGGGGTTGATAAAAACCCGCGGGTCCGAACGGTTCTCCGAGATATCAATCACGATCACGCGCTCGTGGACGTCAACCTGACTGGCGGCCAATCCAATGCCAGGGGCCGCATACATGGTTTCAAACATGTCATCGACCAGATGCTGGATCCGAGCGTCAACGTGAGTGACCGGAACAGCCCGCGTGCGCAACCGGGGGTCCGGAAATTCAAGAATCGGAAGTAAAGCCATGCCACAGTCCGCAGTACCAGTGATCTAAAACGGGGAAAAGTGTTCGGATTTGGTCTTGCCGCGTCCTTACTCCCCCGCCAAACTCAGAGTATACCTTGATGCTGTTGGTGTGATGGATCGCGCTCAAACAGCCCAAGGGGCGCTGATGCTGGCGGAGGTAAACAACGGAGTGAGTGCCTTGGAAAAAAGCAATGGGTTCAAAAGCCGGGCGCCTCGCGAGAGCGGGACGTCCCGGGCGGCGGCATCCTGGCAGGTCGCTGGTTGCGCGCTGTTTGCTTTGTGCGTTGTCCTTGCCGTTGCGCCGGCCAGAGCTTTTGCTCAGACGCAGCCGTTGACGCTCAATCCCGACGTGCCACTGACTTACCGGGTGCAACCCGGCGACACGCTCTGGGATATCGCGGCGC
>CAXPKH010000145.1:0-8258 GCA_964217615.1 Luminiphilus sp. | reverse complement strand
GCGCGGGTCAATCTCGTTAAAGCGGCCGCCGAGGGGCGCGACATCGAGCCGGGTCATGCGATCGATATAGAGGGCAATCCCACCACAGATCCCGCTGCGGGGCTCAAGGGCGCACAACTTCCGGTGGGCGGACCCAAGGGCTTCGGGCTAGGGCTGATGGTAGATGTGCTGGCTGGCGTGCTGACCGGAAGCAACTGCTCCTATGAGGCATCGATGTTTGCTACGACAGAGGGCGGTCCACCCAACGTGGGTCAAACCATCATCGCCATGGACCCGGCTTTTTTTGGCAGCGATTTTGTGCCGCACTTAGAGACAATGTTCAGCGCCCTGACAGAGGACAATGAGGTCCGGATTCCCGGGGCGCGACGCGCCGAAGCGCGAGCGCATCATGAGGCATGTGGCGTTGATGTCCCCGAATCACTGCTGGAACAGATCGAGGCACTCGCTTCGGCGAAGTGATTGCGCCAGCGGGTTTGCAGCCGATGGAGGCGGAGATGACGATCAGGCCTCGCTAATGCCCCAGCTAATCCCTCTTCGCAGCAATTCATAGAAGACCGGATAGTTCCAGGCACATCTCTCCACAGGAGCGATGTCCATCAAGGGTCTCAGGTCATACTTGCCCCGGCAGTGCCCGAGCGTCAGATAGAGTACTTCGCCGGCGCCGAAGGAATGCAGGTACATCTGTGGGTGGCTCTCTTTGTCGGTGCCAAATTCTGACTGCACGTAGCCATGAGACGGATCATTGTAGGAGGCCTCAAGCAAGACATGGTTGTCGCCAAAGAATTCGCAGTAGTAGGGCTCGTCCTCAATTTCAAAGTCCTCCATACCCGCCACAATCGCATGACTGGGGTCGGTGACCCTTACTTGAAGCAGTTTCACATCAGGGTGCGCGACAAAGCGGCTACCCAACATCCGCATTAACTCTGGGGCTTTGTCGGGGGTATCGGCCTTTCCCGGTAATTCAATACCATCCACCACCTGCGACTCGCCACTGAATCCAATCAGCGCATTGGTACCGTGTAGTGCGAACCACCTGCCGCCATTTTCCAGAAATCGCTTGAGCCCCTGCTGCTCTTCCGGAGTGGGGCACAGGTCGCAGGTATAAGTGATCAGCAGCTTGGAAGCATTAATACCCTCAATATCGGCATAACTATCTGCGACGCGCGTGACCACGTCCTCATGCTCAGCGAGCAGCTTTAGCAACTCCAGCCGTGAAAAATTTGTATCGTGGTACTTGGCATTACAAACTAGGTATACGTCTATTTTTGAATCAGCCATTATAAAGTGCGATCTCCACTCTCATCCGTCAGGTTCCATGTAGGCGTCCTGTGACGGCAAATTCTGGGTTGTGATGGATCCGTCAATAAAGCCATCGAGAATATGATGGAAGTGCCGCAACCGGATTTCCTGGTCTCCCAGGATACCGCCCTGGAAACTGTCAGACTGACAGCCCGCCTGCAGCGTAGGCATATTCGACGCATCCTCTCCCACCACTTTCGAGTAAGCGGGATCAAAAGTGCCCTCCAGTACCTTGACGTAGTCAATTCCGTCATCATATCTGTGAACCTGATGCGGCGGCCGCTCTGGAGCGTCCATGCCAGGCGGTAAATTCGCGAAGATCAATAGATCATAGAAACAACGCCCGGGGTCAGTCGGGTGAGGTCGATAGCGGAATATCGCCCCCCCATCTGCACTTTGCGTAAACGTCACACCGGGGAAAAAACTATAGTGGTATTGGTGAACTAATTGCTCGTCGTTCATCTCCTCAAACGGCAGATGAGTCTCACCTTGAATAGAACGCCGATACTCGGTTTCATAGATATGCATGTCTTTGGCGTCGATCGGCTTGCCATCAATTTCTATGGCGCTTTTCTGCGCCGCATCGGGATCTGGCGAGGGCCCCAACGCCGCCTCGCTAAGCATGAAACGTCGGCGTAACTCGGTCCAACTGGAACGATCCTCAAGCACTTCACTGACTGTGCGATTAAAGTTGAGCATGCGCGAGTGAATGCCGTGCAGTTCAATAGGAATGTCGTGCCCCTCGCCGATCTGAATCATATTCGGGTGCAATTCGGCGAAGTGATAGCTCTCGTTAAAAGCATCCCAAGCATGCTTCCAATTCGCATTCCACTCGAAGGTTTGATAATCGAGGATGGTGCACTCTTCGAAGTGATAGGTCTCCAGATGGGTGCCTATCGGACCCAAATAATCCCTCAGAGAGCCAGAATCGAGGTCCATGTTGAACCATAGAAAGCCCTCCCAAATATCAACTTTAACGGGCACGAGCCCTAACTCTGCAGCCGGAATGCCGTCGTCAAACTGTCGAAAAAATTGAGGATCCGCCACCTGCTTGAGCGAGCCGTCGTTATGCCACTTCCAACCGTGATAGGGGCAGGTAAATGATTCCAGCACACCCTCATCTGCCTGACAGAGCCGATTTCCCCGATGCCGGCAGACGTTGTAGAAGCCCCGAACCTCATCGTCGGCACCTCGCACAAAAAGAAACGATTCCTTACCGAGTTCATGAGTGTAAAAAGCGCCCGGCTGATCAAGCTCTGACACCTTCAGGACCAAGTGCCACGTCTTCTTCCAGACCTTTTCCCACTCGAGCCGCATAAACTCGGGGGAGAAATACCGCTCCCCTGTGATCTTTTCGGTGCCTAAATCCTTGCAGGTCCTGCGAGGCACAAAGGGCGGCGCCTTGAAAGACGCTCTCTCCTCAACATGCTGATTAAGAAAATCTGCTTCAATATCCGCCATAACGGCTTTGCCCTTTCATACAACGGGGAGCAGCATCATTTTGAACCGATGCTGGTAAAGGTAAGTTTCTGAATCTTCCAACTGCCTGGCATCTTTGCCAGCGCCACCTCATAAAATCCATACAGCGTGGTATCCGGCGTAGAGGTATCCTGATAGAACGCCGTACCGATCAGGTTCACCCTGATCGACGCCACCTCTCCGTCAACATCAATGAGCGGGTTGCCCAGCAAATGCTGCGAAGCGCGGTAAACAGTAGCCGTCTCTTTCACGAACGCGATAAAACTAGCGGGGTCATCGAAATGAACGCCCTGACCGCCGAGAAAGTCGCTGTCAAACTGCATCGAGATAGTGGCGTCGTCGGAGAATAATGATCTCAGCAAGTCATAGTTCTTGTTATCCGACGCCAAGGCATACCTCGACATCACCTCCATAATGTCGAGTTTGCACGACGCTTCAGTGCTCACCGCTAACGCCTTCAAACCAGCGCTTTAGAACCGATAACTAATGGATGCGCCGTACATACGTGGCATGCCGGTCCAGCGCATCACGGTGTCATTGGTACTCGCCGACCAAGTCCAATAGTACTCATCGGTCACGTTCCGGACGTAGGCCTGAAGCGACCAGGAATCGAGGTCGATACCGGCTCTCAGATCAACCAAGGTGCGCTGTTTAATTGCAAGATCACTGAGGTCATCCCGAATATCGACCGACGTCTTGGTACACGAGACGCCTGCCTCTTGACAGGTATCGACAAAGCCTGCGTTGGTCTCATCCTGATAATCGACGTTGCCACCCACATACATTTGCGCTCCACCCGACAGCTGCCACCGATACTCCACATCCATTTTGAAGAAGGTCTCTGGCACTGCCGGAAACGGTTGCCCAGAAAAATTCTTGGAATCACTATTCATCGGCGCCCGAGCAAAGGAATCCCAGTTGCGATATTCCCCCGTCACCTCAGAATCGACATAAGTAAATGAAGGCGCAATCCTGAGGCCGTCAATGGGATACCACTCCATTGAAATATCAATACCTTTCACTTCTGACTCGGGTACGTTTACCAGTGTCGGCAGTGGCCCTAGGATCGGGTCGGGCGTCGAACCAACCACCTGCTTATCTGTGTAGTCATAAAAAAAGGCGGCCGCATTGATTTGCATCCGTCCATCCAGCAACCCCAGCTTACTGCCCAACTCATACGACAGCACCTCTTCCTGAGTTACCGGCTTGTACTGTGCTGTCGTGGTGGCACCAATGGTAGGGAAAGAGCCAGACTTGAAGCCCTTGGTCACATTCAACCAAAACAGGGAATCTTCGATGCCGCTATAGGAAAGTCCCGCCTTCCAAGCAACATTGTCCTCGTTCAGCTGATAAGTGAATCCATCTTTCTGAGTATGAAACAACGGCGCCTCCTGCGAGGTCACCCAACACCCTCCGGCCACCGCATTACCGCCATCCTGAAACGCACCGGTTGACACTAACTGAGTGAACTGTATCACCTGATTTCCAAACGAAGCGTTGACGCCATCGCCGCTGTCCTCATTACACATCGTGGCTTCACGCTCCTGATCGGTATAGCGCGCACCCAAGGTCAACAACCAATCCTCACTCAATCCATATTCGATGCTGCCGAAGACCGATATCGTATCGGTCTCCTGATCGTTGTAGGTTACCGTCGGGCCAAACGGAATGACCGTGAAAAAAGTAAATGGCACGACCGTTGAATAGCCGAATGTTGCGAGGAAGTCGTCCTCCGATTCAGTGTGCTCATAATTCGCGCCCACGACCCAAGTCCCTGTGTCGCCGAACTGACCTGCTAAGCGAAGCTCCTGAAACTGGGTTTCGATGTCGCCGAGCAGGTGCACTTCGTAATTTTGATAGACGGTGCCGTCTGCCTCGAGACCCTCCTCACGCTCAAACTCGTTAAAGCTTGTCAACGAGGTGAGTGTCATATCGCCGATATCCCAGTCCATCCGCAAGCTGATTGCGGTGTACTCATTGTCTCTCGCATTCTCCTGGCAACGGGTCCAGTTTTGGTTGCCCAGATTCTCTGGCGCGCCAAATACGTCAGTATTGCCCGTGACGTTGTTCTCGTTCCCCGTCCGCGCGGAGTTCACACAGGGACCCCAGTCAGAGGCACGATTGTCGTCTGGCGCAGTGGGATAGTTCTCAATTAACGGCGGCAACTCGCCATTCATGGATCGACGCCACCCATCCTGAAATTGCGGCATCGGAGAGTCGCTTTTATCCGTCCAATAATCGACTCGCAGTAGCGCAGAGAACGCATCGCTGGGCTCAAACAGTAGAGACAACCGCGAGTTAAACAGATCTTTTTCGCCCTTTTCATTATCAAAAGACCAGTCGTAGCCCCGCGAGGCCCACATGGGGTTGGCACCGGCGCCCTGATTGTTAGTGTAAGAGTAGTAATGCCCGTCTGAAGTAATCGATCTAGCCGCGATGCGATAGCTCAACGTGTCGGTGATAGGACCGCTGAGAAAGCCACCGACGTCAAACTCGTTGAACCGCGCCACTCCTACCTTAAGTTCGCCCTCAAATTCGGAGGTGGGTTTGTTGGCAATGTAGTTGATCGCACCGCCCGTCGTATTCATCCCAAAAAGTGTGCCTTGCGGCCCTTTCAGTACCTCAACGCGCTCTAAATCCAAGATCGCACCGCCGGTCATTGCCGAAAAAGGAATCGGCATCTCATCAATTGACACGCTGATCGTTTGTGGCGACGCCAGCGCGGTGTCCTGAAAGCCGATCCCCCGCATCGTGTAGGTGACCGATCCGTAGTAATTCATGTTCGCGGTGAAACCGCTGATCAGTTTTCCCAAGTCGAAGGTATCGGTGATCCCGGCTGCATTAATCGCGTCACCTGATGCGGTATCGATGGTCATACCTACATCGTTTGCATTTTGCTCCCGTTTTTGGGCGGTCACGATGACTTCCTCTACACCTGTAAAAACGCCGGTGTCTGTATCACTCTGACCAATCGCTATGGGCACCTGGGTGCTTACTGCGAGAATCGCACAGGCTGAAGCGAGAGTAATTCTGTACATTTGAGGCCTCCTGAAAATAGGTCGACGCATTGCGCGACATTTTTATTTATTGATTATAACATTACGGCTGTAATTAATTATGCATATAATGTTTAAAAAGGGAAGCCTTCCCGACAGCAAAACGCAACGCAAAAAAAGGAGTATCCAATGTCAATACTGGATCGGTTCAAACTTGAAGATCAAGTCGCTGTTGTTACTGGCGGCGGGAAGGGGATCGGGGAAGGCATTGCCTACGGTCTGGCGGAGGCTGGCGCAGATGTTGTCGTTGTATCCCGCACGACGGAACAAATAGCAAGGGTCGCAGCGAATATCAGGGAAATGGGCCGAAACGCACTGGCCATTACCGCGGATATCTCAAACTATGCTCGAGTTCAGGAAGTCGTTGCAGAGATAGAGCAAACAATGGGACGGCTCGACTGCTGGGTTAATAATGCGGGCGGCGGAGACGGTATCCCGCGCACGTTTATGGAGCTACCCGAGGAGCAGTGGGATGTTCAGCTCGATCTCAACCTAAAAGCGGTGTGGTCAGGGGCCCAAGCCGCGTCAAAGGTAATGAAAGAGCGGGGCTCGGGCACAATTATCAATATCTCTAGCATCCTCTCTCATACTGCCGCCCCGTCCAATGGACCCTATACGCTTGCGAAGACCGCGGTAGAGAATTTCACGCAGACCCTTGCTGCAGAACTCGCAGAGTTTGGTATTCGCGTCAACGCGATCGCGCCGGGACCCGTCCCTACTGAAGTATTCGTTAAATTCTTTGAAGTAGAAGAAAAAGACCTCCCCGAATTAGCCGTTACATTAGGCATTCCCCTTGGCCGGCTGGGTGATCCGACAGATATAGCACCCGCTGTGGTTTATCTAGCGTCGGATGCCTCTAGCTGGATGACCGGCAAGACGATTACTATTGCGGGAGGACTCTAGAGATACACCCGTAAATCAGCGAGTAAACAGCGGAAACACTCGGTGTCAGGCGCACTCAAGACGCTGTAAACAGAGAGGCTTTAAGTGGATACGCTTTACCAACAAAAAAAAAGCGCCCTGACACGCGATCGCATTATCATTGCCACGCTGGAATGCATTATCACGCACGGTTATGAGAGCACATCGGTAGCGAAGGTCGCCAAGCTTGCACAATTATCAACCGGCGCGATGCAGTATCACTTCGAAACAAAAATAGATGCCATTAAAGCTGCTATCGAATACCTGCACGATAAACGACTTGCTGACCGACAGCGGGATATGGCGAATATGCCCGCCGCCGACGACCCATTGGCCTACGGCATTAAAGTGTACTGGGAACACCTCAACAAAGATCATTTCCTCGCCTATCAAGAGCTAGTGATCGCGGCGAGAACCCACCCCGAGCTATCCGCCGTGCTGCGCCCTGCCTATCAGAAGTTTCTCGAGACCTGGCGCGCTGACTACAGCCGCGAAATTCCTGTCTGGGGACATAATCAGAAGAAAATGGATCTGGTGGCCGATGCGATTCAGTACCTTCTGGAAGGTCTTGCCTTCGGCAGACTGAATCAGCAAATTAGCGACAAAGACACGCAAGAGCTCATCAGCTTTATGACAGAAATAATGACTGACTGGGCGGCAGAGAATTTCGAAGACCCACCTAGGTGAGGCCCGTTTCGTGCCGTCGATCAGACGGCAAATTCCGTCCGGGCATCGTCAAGCACCTCCCACAGATAACCGGCGAGAGATTGGTCCACAAATAGAGAGAACACGGCCTCTGTGCCACGACGGTGGTGTGCAATGACTGTCGACACCCTCGCCACCTGCGTTTGCGCAACACTGCCAACCGAAAATGCTGGCTCGGAAAGATCAACACCACACAATTTGGCCATCATTTCAGCACGGGCATCGCCAGCAAGTAATAGCCAGGCATGGCTATGCTGACAGTAAAGCGGCCACAAGCCTGGCGAGACCGCTACTGACGACGCTGCCATGTTATCTGCACCACTCTCGGGCTGTAGCAACCAGAACTCTCGATGACTGAGCGACATAATCAGATCACCCTGTTGCGACGAGACAATCTGATTGGGCATCGCCGGCAGCGCGTAACCTTGCGCTTCCAGCCAGTCGCCCGCACCTTGGCCCCGCACACCCGATCGCCGGCACAATGACAGGTCGCTAAGCACCAGCGCAGTAGAATCCGAAGCGGAACTCTGGGTCGAGATGGGGCTACGTAGTGAGATCACAGTAATTGCCTCTCATTATCGCGGTCATAAAACGGCAGTGCCTCGACTCTAGCCTGCACCATCACGCCACCCTCCGTGCGGATCGAAATATGATCACCCGGATTGGCATTGTCGGGGTGCGCATACGCCAGCCCGATAATCTGATTGAGCGTGGGCGATATCTCACAGGACGTCACGTTACCCACAATGTCGCCGCCTTTAATCACCAGATGCCCTTCCAATGGCTTGGGCGCTGTGA
>CAXPKH010000144.1:0-4534 GCA_964217615.1 Luminiphilus sp. | reverse complement strand
TCTACCAACTGAGCTACACCGGCTTGGGACGCGGATAATAGGGAATCCACCGACTCCGCTCAAGTGAATCATGACATGGCGCACCGCACCTACACGCGGGGGCCTCATTCCTGGCGAGATTAAGCCGCCCCTAATAGAGATCCAGTGGGCGGAAAAGGTTCGACGATGGGCGTGCAGGGGTCAGCGCAGGGTTAAAACATCGCAACTCATCGAGCGGGCCCGCGCAGTGCGTCGCGCGGTACCGGAGCGACTACTCCATCTGATGCTTATCGTTGTCGGGTGACGCGCCGATCTCGTAAACCAAAATCGCATGCCCTCCCGGGCTGGTGATCATCGCCTCACTAAATCGTAAACCCTCGGGCGTAATATCGGTGACAGTCTCGCTCACGGGTGCGCCAAACTTTGCGGCGCGATTCAACGTCGCTTGGATGTCCGCCACCTCCACTACTGTCACAACCGCCGTCGGCACCTCGGGATTCGCAAGCGGCGCCTCGGGGTGCTCAATTAAAAAAAGCCCGCGGGGCTCCCGACTGGTGGATAACAAAGCGCGCCGGATGGGTTGGGAAGCATCGATGTTGAATACCGGTCCCAGAAAGGGTTCGCCATTGGCCGGTAACGTTCCCTCAAAGTCCAGATTAAATCCCACGACCTCTGTAAAAAAGGCAATGGATCTTTCGAGATCTCGCGTCATGAGAGAGATACGCTTAATGCGTGCCGTTTCTCCCGAGGCGGTTCCAGCCAGCACACAACCGATCAAAAAGGCGCAGATCGATTGACGCCACGCGCGGCCAAGCCCACCGGTCTGCCGTCTCACAGAGACGCGTTCTCAAAAAATTGCATGATTGACCCATCCGGGGTCTTTACCGAGAACAGTTTTACCTCTCCAAGCTCCCCAAGGTCCGCAACACTCACATCGCGCCAGATGGCACCGCCGCGCTCGAGTATCGTCGCTTTCGCCTGCTCCACATCATCAACAGGGTATCGAACGGCGAGAATTCCGAGATTCGGCGCCTCACACTGATGGGAGTAATCAAAGCCGTCGAGGCCCATCACTTCGATCATCTCCATGCGGCCGAACTCGCCCGCAACCGGGTAAACAATACCCGCCCGATAGGGCACCGAGGTGGTCAGATTGAGCGGAATACCAATGGGCGTCGGGGTAGGGGTCTTCGCCGTATAGGGCTTTCCCTTATAAAAGGTGTCGAACCCCAGAACCTGCGTAAAAAAATCATAGGCAACGTCGCGATCGGCGACCATTTGCATCATGTTGAAAGGTGCGGTCATCCGATCGAACTCAGGAATCGCCGCTGGCAACGGCGGGCTGAGTCGGTCGTATGTCTGAACTTGCACACCGTCGGGGCCACGATAGATCACGACGCGCAGATCAGACTCGCCAAACTGCAAAGCTGTGATGGGGGTCTCGGTCCACCAGCCCAACCGGATGGCATCGTAATAAATCGACTGCATGTCCTTTACGCGAATCATCATCGAAAAATAGCAGCCGGTATCCCAGGCACGCGCACCGGGGCGCATCGGCTTTCTGGTCCCGGCATTGTCAAAACTGACCAAACGCACGTGACCAAAGTCCCCGCCCATGGGTGCGCGAAGCAGCAGGTACTCGCCGCTCGCCGCCGGTGCCAGTCCCCAGGCGGCGATCGCGGAGGCAGACAGGGCACCGCGCCCGAGCTCCTCGGAACTGCCAATCTCCTTAAACAATCGGGCGGTCACATCCGTATCGGTCACGCTGATCACAGCCTCTCGCCAGGGTTTCTCGGTAATCGGTTGGGCGTCCACAGCCGGACTCATCCCGACCCATAAGGTCGCCATTACAACTGCCAGTGAGGTCGCCAGACCACTCGCCCATCCCCTGCCCTTCTGCTCGTCTATTGCCATCTTTTCGCCTCCAAGTATTTCTGCCCCAGCACCCACACCGCCCAATCGGCCAAGCATGGGAGAGTGTTCGTACGCCACTGCGGCTTAAATCTCGTTCACCAGAATCACTTTGCCAAAGTGACCTCGCTCATCCACCATTTCGTGCGCGCGCACCAGGTCCGCCATGGGCAGTACCGTATCCACAACGGGCACCAGTTCACCACTTGCAAAGAGGGGCAGCGCCCGCGACCGGAATTCCGGCATCGTTCTGGTCATAAAAGCCGGACTGGTGGAGATGCTCATCGACAACAGTTGAATATTGAGAATGCCAATGCGGAGATTAAAGGTGATGTCACGCCCGCCAGTGCTGCCAAACATCACGACCCGGCCGTCCATGCCCATGGCATCAATCAGTTCGTCCGCGGTCGCATCGCCAATCGTCATCAGGCCAATATCCATGCCCGCTTCTTCGGTCAGTTCCCGGGCGCGTGCCGACACCGATTCTCGGGTGTAATTCACTACCGCGTCGCATCCCATTGCCGTGGCGCGGGTGAGTTTGTCGTCGCGGCTTGCGGTACCCAGCGTCCAACAGCCCGCCTGCTTGGCCAAAGCCAGCGCCGCACTGCCCACACTGCCTCCCACCGCCTCTACCAGAATACGATCACCCCTCACCATATTCCCCACGGTGTAGAGCGCGTGCCAGGCAGTAAGAAAGCCCACAGGGATCGCGGCACCCTGTTCGAAGCTGAGATTATCGGGCAACGAAAACAGGTGCAGAGGATCACAATCCACCACCTCTGCGTGGGCGCCTCGTACCCGGCCAAATACCCTATCGCCCGCTTGAAAGTCGACCACATCCGCTCCGACTTGTTCAACGATGCCCGCGACCTCCATACCCATAACAAACGGCAGTTCCTGGCCACTGTAGTCACCGGCGCGCATGCGCGTTTCGGCAAAGTTGATGCCGCTGGCTCCCACCCTGACTCGCACAGCATCGGACGCCAATGAACCGAGGTTCAGGTCTTCCCAGACCATAACCTCGGGACCGCCAAACGCATTTACTCGATACCCCTTAGCCATATCAGGTCAAAGCCTCCTTGCTGATAAGTTGTTCGATGTCTTCGACCTCAAGGCCGGAGGGCAGCGAATCCAGCGTGAGGTACAGAAGTCCTGCCAGCGCAAGCGGCACCCCCACAACCAATGCGTAGCCCGAGTACCAACCCCATGCCTCGATCGCCAGCGACACGGTATACGGACCGGCTGCGGATCCGAGGGTGACCGCCAACGAGCCACAGCAGGCCATCGCCAAGGTGCGTATGCGGGTGGGAAACACCTCCGCCAAATAGGCAAATTTGACAGCGGCAGAGCCATAGAAAAACATGCTCATCAGCGCGTACACCATCAGGATGCTCGAGAAACGCTCGGGCACCCAAACCAGCACCTGAAACAGCAATGAGCCGAGTAAGGTCCACAAGACAACCGTATTGCGCCGCGTCCAGACGCGCTCGCCAATCCATGCCGCGAGTAAATATCCCAACACGCCAATGCCATTGCCGGCGCCGATCAACAGTGAAAAATTGAAGGCGTCCAAGGCTCTGACCTCCCGCAAAAAGCTGGGGAATAAAAAAATTGAGGCCGCGTAGGCCCAAACAAACAGGAACTGCGCGCAAAAAAGCGTTAACGCGCGCTCGCGGATACCTGGCACAAATAACTCTGCCAGCCGGGCCGGTGGTTCGTCGCTCCGTGCTTTTAGCGCGCGTGGTGGCTCGCGCAGGTATCGCCGAACAACCCAGACCATGGGCAAGCTGATGAGGCCGACCCAAAACAGCTGCCGCCAGCCATAGTGAGTCAGTAGCCACATAGACCAAAGCGACGCAAACGCCCAACCCAAGGGATATCCGATTTGCAATATGCCCATCAGTAAACCGCGAAGGCGCGCGGGCATTTCCTCCGTCACAATGGCGCCAGTGATGGGGTAACTCAGTCCCCCCACTGCGATGCTGGCACCTCTGAGCACGGTGAGGGTCAGCACTCCGGGTACGATACTGATAGCGGCCACCAAAACGGATGATCCAAAAAGCGAGAACTGGAACATCGGGATACGGCCCACGCGATCACCCAACCAGCCCAACAGCACCAGCAACATACCCCCTATGAGAAATGCGGCTGACACGATCGACATCACTTCACTCAAGCCGAGCCCAAATTCGCTTCGAATGGCCGGGACGGCGTAGCCAAACAGCGCCAGATCCATTTGTGCAGTGGTGTAAGCAATCAAGCAAATGATGAACGCCCGGAGCGGATAGCCCTTGAGCGCAGTGGGCGGAGTGTCAGTCACGAATCCACATCCAACTGTAGCCATCGGGGGATGTGAAGGTGCAAGCGGCCTCTCCGAATTCGTTGACACCGGCACGATAGTCCATAACCCCAGGCAGAGCGGATGCCTCGATATTTCCAGCGCGGTAACTATACGCCGACAAACCCCGCTGACCCGGGCAGCTCTGCGCTCGACAATCTGGCGTCTCAAAGTAGGGAGAATAAACCTGCAGTAAACCGGTCGGGCAATCGGGCGCCCGCAGGCGCTCTACCCGAAACAGCTGTCCGGGCTCGAGGCGCAACGCTCTCTGAGTGGGGGGCTCATCGCCCGAATCATGGGCCTCGC
>CAXPKH010000143.1:0-3415 GCA_964217615.1 Luminiphilus sp. | reverse complement strand
ACTACTCCGCATTGGCAGACAGCCAACTCGACATGGTAGTGGCGGGTACGCGTGATGCCGTACTGATGGTGGAGTCGGAGGCCAAAGAACTGACCGAGGATCAAATGTTGGGCGCCGTTCTGTTCGCCCATCAGGAGATGCAGACCGTTATCAATGCCATTAATGAACTCGTCAGTGAGGCAGGCAAGCCGCGTTGGGAGTGGCAGGCGCCTGAGGTCGATTCGGCCCTGGTTGAATCAGTGGAAGCGGCAGCTTCGGCAGCATTGGGTGAGGCGTACCGGATTACTGAAAAGGCCGCTCGCTATGAACGCGTAGGTCAGGTGAAGGAAGAAGTCGTTGCCCAACTGGCCACAGAGGATGGCCCCTCGGAAGACGATATCAAAGATATTTTCAAAAGCCTTGAGAAGCGTATTGTGCGAGGACGCATTCTCGCTGGTGAGCCGCGGATAGACGGGCGCGATAACCGCACAGTGCGTGCGATTGCCTGCGAAGTCGATATTTTGCCAAAGGCTCATGGCTCGGCGTTGTTTACACGCGGTGAGACCCAGGCGATTGGTGCGGTGACGCTGGGTTCGACCCGCGATGCGCAAATTATCGATGCTCTGGAGGGAGAGCGTCGTGATCCTTTCATGCTGCATTACAACTTCCCGCCTTATTCGGTAGGCGAAGCGGGCCGCATTGGCGCTACGGGTCGCCGTGAGGTGGGTCACGGCCGACTGGCGCGTCGTGGCTTGGCTGCGGTGCTGCCGAATGAAGAACAGTTCCCCTACACGGTTCGAGTCGTATCCGAGATCACTGAATCCAATGGCTCCAGTTCAATGGCTTCGGTTTGCGTGGGATCCCTGTCATTAATGGCCGCAGGCGTGCCATTGTCGGCTCCGGTCGCGGGGATAGCTATGGGCCTGGTCAAGGAAGGGAATCAGTTTGCGGTTCTGACTGACATTCTCGGTGATGAGGACCACCTCGGCGATATGGATTTCAAAGTGGCGGGTACCGCAAAAGGCGTTACTGCCCTTCAAATGGATATCAAGATCGAAGGCATTAACGAAGAGATTATGGAGCGTGCTCTCGAGCAGGCGCTGGAAGCACGACTGCACATTCTTGGTCAGATGAACACGGTGCTCGACGCGCCGCGTGAAATCACTTCGGACAATGCGCCGAGCATGAGTACCCTGAAAGTCGATCAGGACAAGATCCGCGACATTATTGGTAAGGGTGGTGCGACCATCCGACAGATCACCGAAGAATCGGGAGCGACTGTCGATATCAACGATGACGGCACCGTCAAGGTATTTGGGCAAAACGCGGCTTCCCGCGATGCTGCTATCGACATGATCATGGCGATTACCGCAGAAGCCGAGGTGGGTGAGATCTACACCGGCACCGTAGCTCGAATCGTTGATTTCGGGGCGTTTGTTACGATTCTGCCGGGCAAAGACGGACTGGTGCACATCTCGCAGATTGCGGATGAGCGCGTCGAGAATGTCTCGGATTACCTCTCAGAGGGTCAGGAAGTGCAGGTCAAGGTACTGGACGTTGATCAGCGAGGTCGAATCAAGCTGTCGATGCGTGAGGTTGCCGGGGAGTCGGCTTCACCCGCCGAACCTGTGGACGCCGACGAAGCACCTGAGCCGGAGTCGCTGGATCAGGAGTAATGTTCTTTTAGGGGCCTTTGAGAGAAGCGCTCACAAGAGAAGAGCCGCGGCATAGCCCGCGGTTTTTTTTGCCTCGTGAAGCGCTGAGCCGGCACCAGCGATGCTGCCGACTGGTCGAGCACCGCCATTCGGAGTGGTATGGAGACGCTGCCGGCAGCTCACGGATCTACTTGTTGATAAAGCACTTTCCCACCGACTATCGTCATGAAAACCTCGGTATCCAGAATCTGCGCCTCGGGTATCGCCAAAATGTCCTGAGACAATACAGTGAGATCTGCCAATTTACCGACCTCGATCGAGCCCTTCTCCTGCTCTTCGAATCCTGCGTAGGCCGCGGCCATTGTCATGGCGTAGAGGGCCTCGTGGCGTGTTAGCCGCTGCGCCGGTTCAAACCCGCCCGAGGGTTTACCCGAGAGCGTTTTCCGCGTCACCGCGGCATAAAAGTTAGCGATGGGGTTAACCGGTTCTACCGGGGCATCAGTTCCAGATGCCACAACGGCTCCCGCTTGTAGCAGCTTTTGCCAGATATAGGCGCCTTCCTCTATACGCTCCCGGCCGAGTCTATCGATCGCCCAGGGTCGATCAGAGCTCAAGTGAATGGGTTGCATTGATGCGATGACGCCCAGATCGCCAAACCGGGGCGCGTCCTCGGGCGCCAGATGTTGTGCGTGTTCTATTCTGAATCGATGATCGATCAATCTCTGGGTAAAGGGTGCGAATACATCGAGCACCTCCGAATTCGCTCGGTCACCAATGGCATGTACGTTGATCTGCCAGTTGTCGCTCCGCGTTTGTTCAATCAAGGTGCTCAGCGTATTCAAGTCATAGGTCAGCACGCCGCTAGTGTCGGGTGCGTCTGTATAGGGTGCATGTAGCCATGCGGTTCTGGATCCCAGGGCGCCGTCTGCCTGAATTTTGATAGACCGCACCGTCAGTCGATTATCGCCCAGATTAATTTGGGGGCCACGCTTCAGCCACTCCGCGAGAGCATCTGTGTCAGCGGCAGAGATCATTGTATAGAGTCGCATTGACAGGCTTCCGCGCTGGGCCATCTGTTCCTGAGCCTGAATATCAACCTGCAGAGCGCCAGCATCATGTGCGGTTGTGATGCCCTGGCTGAGTAGGTGTCGTTGCGCGAGATCAATCAATTCCACGGCAGTGTCAATATCGTACTGTTGTAACGGAAGCGCCAGTTCTATCGCGGTTTCGTGCAGTAAACCGGTGGGTTGTCCGTCCCGGAAAACGATTACGCCCCCCTCAGGGGCGATACTGCTGGACGAGATGCCCAATTGGTCCATGGCTTTTTGGTTGAGTAGCACCGAGTGCCCGTTTGCGTGCTCGAGCAAAACGGGGTGATCAGGCACGGCGGCGGATAGCGCGTGGTGGGTGGGAAATCCATCAAGGCTTCCTTCAGGCGCCATTTGCCATTTGCTTTGATGCCAGCCTCTACCCAAAAGCGTCGCGCCAAGACGAGCGGTTCCCGCCCGCGCTGCAACGCGCGCCACCAGCTGGTCAAAGCTCTCTGCACCCGTTAAATCCACTGAGCGCATTGCCGAACCGATACTCGCAACGTGAACATGTGCGTCAATCAGCCCGGGATATGCCACTGCGCTACCGAGTTCGATGACCTTAGTCTTTGGGCCGATCAGTACCTTTGCCCCATCCTCCGCACCCACAAAGCTGAACCGCCCACCTGCGATTGCGATTGCTTCCGCACGAGGTTGACTCGGGTTCATTGTATGGAAGTCGCCAAGCACGAC
>CAXPKH010000142.1:0-7216 GCA_964217615.1 Luminiphilus sp. | reverse complement strand
GCATTGATCATCGGTTCGACGGTAAAGGTCATGCCGGGCTCCAGACGCAGCCCTGTACCCGCCCGACCGTAGTGCAATACTTGCGGCTCCTCATGGAACACCTGCCCAATACCGTGCCCACAGTACTCTCTCACCACTGAGTAGTAATTGGCTTCGGCATGTTGCTGAATCACCGCGCCCAAATCGCCCAGCGTCGCGCCGGGCCTAACCAGCGCCAGCGCCTGATACAGGCACTCCTGAGTGACGCGCATCAACCGGTCAGCGTGGGGGGCGACATCACCCACCCCAAGCATGATGCTGGTATCACCATGCCATCCGTCCTTAATGACCGTGACGTCAATGTTGATAATGTCGCCGTTACGCAGCTTTTTACTGTCGGATGGAATGCCGTGACAGATGACCTCGTTGACCGAGGTACAGATAGATTTGGGAAAGCCTTTGTAATTTAGCGGTGCGGGGATGGCCTTCTGCACATTCACAATGTGGTCGTGACAAATGCGATCGATCTCACCGGTGGTCATCCCGACGGCAACTTGGGGGGCGATCATTTCCAGCACTTCGGCCGCGAGGCGGCCAGCGAGCCGCATGCCATCAAGTTCAGATTCGGTTTTCGGCTTTACGGGGTTCATCGCGGCGCTTTTGGCTTTGGGCTTTAGCAAGATCGGGCGCAGTGTAACCGACTCTGCCCGGTATTTGTGGGGCGCTTTCCCTAGGACTGTGGCTGTGGTATAAAGCGCGCCGCTGAAACATCGTCTCAGCCCTAGCCCTCAGTGGCAAATAGCACGCCCCTTTGTGTTTGCGGACCCGGGTGCCGGTTTCCGGTTGGAGTCGCAATAAGGGGTGGAAGGTTAACCCAAACAGAGAGTTTGACTATGACGCAGGTAAGCATGCGTGACTTGCTGCAGGCAGGTGCGCACTTTGGACACCAGACCCGGTTCTGGAACCCCAAGATGGATCAATACATTTTTGGGGCGCGCAATAAAATCCATATTATTAATCTTGAGCACACGGTTCCCGCATTTAACGATGCCTTGAACACGGTCAAGCGCTTGGCCGAGAACAAGAATCAGGTGATGTTTGTGGGCACCAAGCGCGCAGCCGGTAAAATTATTGAGGAGCACGCCCGTCGCTGTGGGATGCCCTTTGTCAGCCACCGTTGGTTGGGCGGTATGCTCACCAATTACAAGACCATCCGCTCATCAATCAAGCGATTACGCGAGCTTGAGGAGCAGGAGCGCGATGGCACCTTCGCCAAGCTGACCAAAAAAGAAGCGCTGATGCGTTCTCGCATGAAAGAGAAGTTGGAGCGATCAATCGGCGGTATCAAAGAGATGTCTGGGTTGCCAGATGTGTTGTTCGTCGTTGATGTTGATCACGAGCGCATTGCAGTTACCGAAGCCAACAAACTAGGCATCCCTGTTATTGGTATTGTTGACACTAATAGTGATCCTGACGGCGTGGATTACGTGATTCCGGGCAATGATGACGCGATTCGAGCTATTAAGCTGTACGTTGCCGCAGTAGCGGATGCGGTCATTGCTGGCAGAACTCAGGCGGGTGAGGTGGTTGCTGCCAGCGAGTTTGTTGAAGTGACCGAGCCAGAGCCCGCTGCTGAAGCCGCCGTGGAAGCGGACGCAGTCAGTGCTTCGCCTGAAGAAGCGGCCTCTGAGCCCAGTGCCGAAGCGGACGCTGCGGCAGCGGAAGCGACTCCGACTCCCTGATCTTTCAGGGCGGTGGCGAAGAAAGCATCTCGAGGGTCAATTGACCCTTGATTCAATGGATTATCGCTCCCTCCGGGGAGCTCAATGAGGGAAAATCATGTCTGCTGCATTGGTAAAGGAATTGCGAGAACGAACAGGGCTCGGCCTTTTGGAGTGCAAGAAGGCGTTGGCAGAGGCGAATGGTGACGTCGACGCCGCCATTGAGGCGTTGCGTAAATCAAGTGGCATGAAAGCGGCGAAGAAAGCCGGTAGGACGGCCGCAGACGGTGTTGTGGCGATCAAGACTGCCGATGACGGCGCTTTTGCCACCATGGTCGAAGTTAACAGCGAAACAGACTTTGTCGCTCGTGACGAAAACTTCCTCGGATTTGTTGATGCCGTTGTCGATAAAGCATTCACCCAACGCATTACCGAGGTCGAAGTGCTTGCGGCTGATGACATTGAGGATGCGCGGCAGGCGCTCGTCCAGAAAATTGGTGAAAACATCAGCGTGAGGCGTGTGATTACGCATCAAGTCGATGGTGGCGTGATCGGCGGCTATGTTCACGGTAACCATCGTATTGCCGTGCTTGTCTCATTGAAGGGCGGATCCGAGGATTTGGCGCGTGATGTCGCCATGCATGTGGCCGCTGTAAACCCGCAGGTGGTGGCGCCTGCCAACATGCCCGAGGAAGTGGTTGCTAAAGAGCGCGAGATTTACGCTGCGCAAGCGGCTGACTCGGGCAAGCCCGCAGAGATCGTTGAAAAGATGATCGACGGACGTGTTCGTAAATTTCTGGCGGAGAACAGTCTGACAGAACAGGCTTTTGTGAAAGACCCGGACCAGACCGTAGGCAAGTTGGTGTCTGCTGCAGGCGCCGAAGTGATCAGCTTTACCCGCTTCGAAGTCGGTGAGGGAATCGAAGTGGAAAAGGTCGATTTTGCTGCGGAAGTGGCGGCACAGCTCGGAAACGGATGAGATCCGCCGGCACTGCGAGCGTCGCGATGTTAAGTATCACCAAGGTTTCCCTGTGATAAGACACCTGAGGGTGAGTAGCATAACGAATTGAGGGGATCTCAAAGGGACCGCATCATGGCTGCAGATAAGGTATACAAACGCATTCTGCTGAAGTTGAGCGGTGAGGCGTTGACCGGCCAGGAGGCCTACGGCATAGATCCCCGCGTCCTGGATCATTTGGCCCTTGAGATTGGCCAGTTGGTGGGTATCGGTGTGCAGGTGGGCCTGGTTGTCGGCGGCGGAAACCTCTTCCGGGGGGCAGCGCTTAATGCGGCCGGGCTAGACAGGGTTACCGGTGACCATATGGGCATGCTGGCCACTGTGATGAATGCCCTGGCTCTGCGCGACGCGTTGGAGCGATCTAATATAGCGACTCAGGCCATGTCCTCCATTCCCATGAGTGGTGTCGTGGAGCATTATGACCGTCGAAAGGCGATTCGAGCGCTCTCCAATGGTGACGTGGTTATTTTCGCTGCCGGTACCGGCAATCCCTTTTTTACAACAGATTCCTCGGCTTGCCTGCGCGGTATCGAGGTCAAAGCGGATATCGTGCTGAAGGCCACAAAAGTGGATGGCATTTACAGTGCCGACCCGGTCACTAATCCCGACGCGGTGAAGTATGACGTGCTCACCTATGACGAGGTTTTGGATAAGAAACTGGGTGTCATGGACCTCACCGCCATTTGCTTGGTGAGGGATCATGATATGCCCGTCAGGGTTTTCAACATGGCGCAGCGTGGCGCATTGCTAAGCATTGTGCGTGGTGGCGACGAAGGGACCTTGATTCAGGCGTGAGCACCTAAAGGGGGCGGCGAGGCGAGAGACAGACAATGATTGACGACATCAAACAGGAAACTGAAGAACGCATGGGAAAGGCGCTAGAGGCGCTCGCACATAATTTCAACAAGATTCGCACTGGGCGTGCTCATCCTAGTTTGTTGGATAGCATTCGTTTGGAATATTACGGCGCCGAGACACCGCTGAATCAGCTGGCTAATGTCAATATCGAGGACGCGCGCACGCTCAGCGTTGTGGCGTTTGACAAGTCCATCACGCCGGATATCGAGCGCGCCATCATGAAATCTGATCTGGGACTGAATCCCGCGACCGCAGGGGAGGTAATCCGGATCCCCATGCCAGTGCTTACCGAAGAGACGCGCAAGGGATATATCAAGCAGGCGCGTGCCGAAGCGGAGTCTGCACGGGTATCGGTTCGCAATGCCCGCCGCGACGCGCTGAGTATGCTGAAAGACCTTTTGAAAGAGAAGGAGATTTCCGAGGATGAGGAGCGGCGAGCTCAGGAAGCGGTGCAAAAACTGACAGACAGCTTTGTCGCCAAGGTAGAGTCGGCATTAACCGATAAAGAATCGGACCTCATGGCGATATAAGTGCTAGTAGGAACCACGTGAAAGCTTCCGACATCCAGTTAAGAACGGTTCCCCGCCATCTGGCCATCATCATGGATGGCAATAACCGCTGGGCGCGCCGGGAGGGTTTTCCCGGTGTTGCCGGTCATCGAGCCGGCGCTGAAGTCGTTCGGGATATTGTGGAGGCTTGCGAGTCACGCGGCATTCGTTATCTGACTCTGTTTGCCTTCTCCAGCGAAAATTGGGGGAGACCCCGAGCCGAGGTGCGCGCTTTATTGGCACTACTTTCTCGGTATCTCCGCAACGAGGTAGCGAAGTTGCAGTCCGATGGCGTGCAGCTACGGGTCATTGGGCGCCGCGACCGTTTTAGCCCGCGACTGCAGCGGCTGATTGCCGACGCCGAGGCCGCTACGGCTGCGGGAGAGCGGGCAACCCTGACCCTGGCGCTGGACTACGGGGGCCGCTGGGATATGACAGAAGTGGCCAGATCGATCGCCCGGGATGTCAGAGAGGGCAGACTGGTCGATCGCGACATCGATGAATCCTTGATAGCCGCGCGGCTGTCCACTGCGGCGTTGCCTGACCCCGATTTGTGCATTCGAACGGCGGGTGAGACTCGGGTATCCAACTTTCTCCTCTGGCAGTTTGCCTACGCCGAATTCTGGTTCACTGAGGTGCTTTGGCCCGACTTTGATGAATCGGTTCTTGACTTGGCGCTCGCTGACTACGCCGTGCGTGAGCGCCGATTTGGTGTGCGCCCACTGGTACACGGTTACTGAGGCATGCCCGAGGTCTCCTCGATGCTCCGGCAACGTGTGATGACGGCACTCGTTATGGCGGCGGGCTTTCTGGCTACCTTGCTGTTCGCGCCTTTCCCTATTCAGGCCATTATTTTCGCCGCAGTGGCATCTGCCGGCACTTGGGAGTGGTCTAGCCTCGTTGGGATTCATTCCCCAATCGGTCGATTGCTGTTCGCCTCGCTGGTACCGCTGACGTGCCTGTTCCTGTGGGTGGAGCTGGACCTCATTGGCGCGGGCCCCGTGCTTGCCAGTCAACCCCTGTTGGCGGCCAGTGCGTTTTTGTGGTCTGCCATGTTGGTAGCGCTGAAGTATTACCCGGGCGGCGCCTGGCTTTGGGAACGGCCTTGGATTCGGGGTCTGATGGGCTGGTTGATATTGACTGCCACTTGGCTTGCTGTCGTCTTCTGTTTGCGGTTTCAATTTGGTGCGGCGGTCCTTTTCTTGATGATCCTGACCATCGCTACGGCAGACATTGGCGCTTATTTTATAGGGCGTCGATTTGGTCAGCATCCGCTTGCGCAGGCGATCAGCCCGGGTAAGACTTGGGAGGGGTTTTGGGGCGGCTTGTTCTGCGTTGGTGTCCTGACCGCAATTGTCTGGGCGAACCTGCCGATTTCGCACGTGCACTTGAGTCTTGGATCGCTACTTGCGCTGGGCCTCGCCACGGCCGGGGCCTCTGTTGTGGGTGACCTCACCGTGAGCCTGTTAAAACGGCAGGTGGGTCTGAAGGACTCCGGTTCCCTGCTACCCGGTCACGGAGGCTTGCTCGATAGGCTGGACAGTATCTGCGGTGCTGCACCCATTTACGCATTGGGCCTGTTATTGGTGGGGTACTGAGTGGTGAGGCAGATCGCGGTTTTGGGGGCGACTGGGTCGATAGGGCGCTCAACGCTGGACGTTATCGCAAGGCATCCCGATCGATATCAGGCCAGAGTGCTTGCTGCCAATCGCTCGGTAGACGATATGGAGGCACTCTGTCGTCAACACAGGCCCCCCTATGCGGTGATGAGCGACCCAGAGTCGGCTGCGACGCTACAAGAACGATTGCGCGACGCGGTCTCCACACAGGTATTGGCGGGGTCCGATAGCCTTGATGAACTGGTGGCTGACCCGGCCATACACAGCGTGGTTGCCGGCATAGTCGGTTTTGCGGGTTTGGGCTCTGCCCTGAGTGCGGCGAAAGCGGGCAAACACATTCTGCTTGCCAATAAAGAGGCGCTGGTCAGCGCGGGAGGCCTGTTCATGGAGGCCGTGCGCTCGGGGGGCGCTACCCTGCTGCCCGTCGATAGCGAGCATAACGCCATGCACCAGTGTCTGCCGGTCATGAACGACGGTCGGCCGGACATGCGTGATGTCGAGAAGATTGTTTTGACGGCGTCCGGTGGACCCTTTCGGGGACGATCGCGAGTGGCCTTGGAACACGTGACTCCTGAAGAGGCCTGTGCGCACCCGAACTGGTCCATGGGAGAGAAGATATCCGTGGACTCGGCCACGCTGGCCAATAAGGGTCTGGAATTGGCCGAGGCCTGCTGGTTGTTTGATCGGCATCCCGATCAAATTGAGATCGTGGTTCATCCTCAGAGCATAGTGCACTCGATGATCCGCTATCGGGATGGCTCTGTCCTGGCTCAATTGGGTCAGCCCGACATGCGCACCCCCATTGCTTACTGTCTTGCCTGGCCCGAGCGCATTGATGCTGGGGTAGCGGCGCTGGACATTGTTGCGGCAGGAAAACTTGAATTCGAAGCCCCTGACCTCGCGGCGTTTCCCTGCCTCGCCCTGGCTCAGTGGGCCATTACCCAGCCGGGGGGTATGTGTGTGTTCAGCGCCGCCAATGAAGTGGCAGTGGCTGCATTTTTGGCGGGCGAGATTCGTTTCACCGATATCGATGGGGTTATCGAATCTGTATTGCAGACGGTCAACCTCACGGAACCTGATACGCTGGATGGGGTCCAACAATTGGACGCCACGGCCCGGGAGGTCGCCGCCACCCGGATTGGACAGATGACCTCTCCAGAGACAGTGAATTGAGCGAGAAACGATGTTGGAAACCCTGCAAACCGTACTGATTGCGCTGGCGACTTTCGCAATCGTCGTCACGGTCCACGAATATGGTCATTTTTTGGCTGCCCGACTGAGCGGTGTCAAGGTGTTGCGCTTCTCCGTCGGCTTTGGCCGCCCCCTTCTGAGTTGGCGCGGGCGGGATGGCACGGAATATGTCGTTGCGGCGCTTCCCTTGGGGGGGTATGTGCGCATGGCCGATGAGCGGGAAGGTGATTTAGACGAGGCCGATCTGCCACTCGCTTTTAATCGACAGCCGGTGCGGAGCCG
>CAXPKH010000141.1:0-7777 GCA_964217615.1 Luminiphilus sp. | reverse complement strand
GCGTATGTACGAAACGTCACGGATGAGTACTACTGGACTTGGTCAGCCAGCACAAATGACACTGTCATGCGCTGGACGGGGATGCCGCGCATGTACGGTGCCTCTATAAGCTATCGCTTCTAGCGCCAAGTTACGCCGGGCGGTTTAGGTGACTTCTGATTCCACTATTCGGTTCGCCGTCATGGATGTGATGGCGAACTATGCTCTGGCGGCAGATAGCAAGGATTACGACACCATGCGGTCGCTCTTCTTTGACGACGCCAAAATCGAGATGGAATTTGATGATGCTTTTCTCCAGGGTCAGGGGGTGTCCTTTGACGACCCCGGCAGTTTTATCGAGTTTGTCGAAGAGACCGCTGCGGTATATCGATCATCTCAGCACCTACTTGGTAACCCACTGTTTTCGGTCGACGACGAGCAGGTGCGACTGAGGCTGAACTTAACGGCGACAGCCTTTTATGAGGACGCTGACTCTGCCGAGACCCGACTCTACGGATTTTATGAAGTAGCGCTGAAGCAATTGGGCGATGAATGGAAAATTCAAACCCTGAAATTTACGAGTATTGGCTCAAAGTGATGCCAATTCTGTCTTTGAATTCTGTACGAGGGTGTCATGGCCGAGATTGAAGCCGACTTTTTGGGTCGGCCCCTGAAAGACCGATCCTCCTTCAAGGCCCCGCCATTTATTCCAAGGCGGAAGCTCAAGGACCTAGGTACTACAACCTTGAGTGGTGAGCGTTACTTTTCTTCTGAGTTCATGAAGAAGGAGTGGGAGCAGGTCTGGACCAAAACTTGGCATTTCGTGATGCAGGCCGCAGAGCTTGATCAGCCCGGCGCTTTTTATGTGCACGAGCTGGGTAAAGAATCGTTTCTTTTTGTCCGTGGGGCCGACGATCAGATTAGAGGTTTTTACAACGTGTGCCGCCATCGCGGGAATCGTCTGTGTCAGGTGGATGAAGGGGTTATGGAGTCCTTTACATGCCCCTATCACGGTTGGAAATGGAACAACGATGGCACGTTGAAGCAGGTGGCGGACTCGCAGTTCTTTAGGCAGTTTGATAATGGCATCCCCGAGGAAGATTTAGGCTTGGTGCCGGTTCAGGTTGACATCTGGGAGGGCTGGCTCTGGTTCAATATGGATCCGGAATGTTGCTCGCTAAAAGAGTTTCTCGGCCCCATTGGGGAGCACCTTGAGACTTATCATTTTGTGGACTGTACCGTTCTCGACTTTCAAACCTTTGAATGGCATGCGAACTGGAAGCACGCATGGGACGCTTTTAACGAGAGCTATCACTTTGCTGAGTTGCATCCCAACATGATTCAAATTGGCGAGGGTCACGATATTCCTATTGAACTGTACGGCATTCACTCCCGGATGCTGAATTTCAATCGAACAGTGAGTGAGGTTTTAGAGGAGCGCTCTGAATGGACGGAGTTGCGACGTCGATTCATGTTGAGCGAGGCCGCCCTTGGCCCTTCGCCTGACCCGGATGCCGCTCAGAAAAGTGCGATAGAGATCGATGGTAAGCCGATTGATGCGAAAGATATGCATAGGTATGAGATCGAGTATCGAAGATCGATAGAGGATGAAACGCACCTGCCGTTCAAAGAAATGAATGATGAGCAGTTAGTGCACCAGTATCACTACAGTTTCTTTCCGGGAGTCACTTTTACGCAGAGCGCCGATGGCGGGGCAATCTTCCGATATCGACCGCACCCGACTGATCCTAACCGCTGCTTTTATGATTTATTTATTTTCGCGAACCTTCCTCCAGACATGGATGCACCCGAGCGACCGCCGCATCAGATACATCGATATGAGGATGGTATCGACTACGTAAAGGTCCTCGAGAACACGTTTGATCCGGCCTATTCAAAAGTCGTTGGAGAGGATGCCTCAAACATGCCGACTCTCCAGGCAGGTTGCCAGTCAGACAGTTTTCAGGGAGCTATTCTCGGTGATCAGGAGATTCGATTGCGTCATTTCCATCAGGTCCTGGACGGGTTTATCGATGGCTCAATCACGACACAAAAGCTGCCCTCTCAGGGTACTTTTATGGAGCCGGACCAATAAAACACGTGATAGGGGGCCCCGATGGCTGACTCTAAAATCGACGTCTACTTGATTTGTAATGCCAAGTACCACGATACCAATTTTTCCCGGCTGGAGTTGCTGAAGCTGCTGGCGGAGCATGAGGATGTCGTGACCAAAGTGGCCGATAGCTATGCTGATATCGAAGCGATCAATGCCTCGAGGCTGCTAATCACGTACACCTGCGATTTGTGCCCCACGCCTGAGCAACAGCAGGGATTGAAAAGATATCTCGAAAACGGTGGAAAGTGGTTTGCGCTTCATGGCACCAATGCGCTGATCGGCTTTAGTGGTGAGTCACAGGTAGTGGATGGTATTGAGCTGCCGGGCAAGGCAGATACGCCGGACGATGCGCCAGATTTGATGCGCATGCTGGGCAGTCGATTCGTTGCTCATCCTGACGTGAGGGTATTTGAGGTGAAAGTCTCGGATCCTAATCATCCCATCGTCGCCGGAGTGGAGGATTTCGAGATTGAGGACGAGCCTTACTACTGCGAGCACTTCGGCGATAATCACGTATTGCTTGAGGCTTCTTACAATGACCCCTCACATGGTTATGTGCAGTCTGAATTTGGTACCGATCAAGACAGTCACCCACAGATGTACCTCCATCCTTTTGGTAAGGGGGAGGTGTTGTATCTGACGCTGGGGCATTGTCGTGGAAAGTATGATCTCCGTCCGCTCATGGACATCGCACCCGTTGAGCGTTGCGCCTGGAACTATCCTGTCTTTTACGACCTACTGCGACGTGGTATCGCTTGGGGTATCACCTAGACATGAAAGGGCCATACTCGGTTTGCTCGAATCTACGGTCTTAGCCGCCGGCCGCCAGCGTCTCTATTTGCTCTAGTAGGGTCTCCGGTACTTCAACGCCCTCGGTTTCATGCTTCACACGTTCAGCCCCGCGGCGCTCGCCCGGTATCCGCACGTCGTTGCCTTCGGTGAGCGCGCTGAACATCGTCTCCAGATGGGGGACAAACCCATCGCCGATAAAGGCCGGGTCCATCGCGATGATGGTTTGACCGACATTCGGAGGACCGCCTTCGGTATTGGAGAACATCGAGGCCTCATAAGAACAATTGCTGCCAGTAAGCACACCGGCGAGCACATCCACCATTAAGCCCAGACCAAAGCCTTTGGGCCCGCCCACGGGGAGTTGCGCGCCTTTGAGTCCCGCTGCCGGGTCGGTGGTGGGGTTGCCGTCGGGGTCGATCGCATGGCCGGGCTCAATCTCGCGGCCCTCCGCGGCGGCGCGCACCAGATTTACCCGTGCGGTCGAGGCAGTCGCCATATCGATTACCAGCGGCTCATCACCGGCGCGTGGCGCGCCCATCGCAAAGGGGTTGGTGCCAAAGAAGGGCACCTTGCCACCGTGGGCCGCAACGGCCTTAGAGCTATTGGCGAACATCAATGACACCAAGCCCTCGCGCGCCAGGCGTCGCACGAACCATCCGAGCACGCCTGCTGATGAGGACTGATGAATCGACATGAGCCCCACACCCTGAGCGCGGGTTGTTTCAATGAGGCGTTCCTCGGCAATCACATAGGCATGGTGGCAAAAGCCAAAATCCGCATCGACCACAGTGGTCGACTCTGAGGTTTTGACGATCTTCGGTGCCGCGGTGGGGTTCACTTTGCCGCAGCGAAGGTGCTTTAAGTAAAGGTGTAGGTAACCAAGCCCCACATTGCGGATGCCCTCGGCCTCAGCGTCCATGATCTCCTCGGCGACGATGGCCGCTTGCTCATCACTGGCACCGGCGCGTTTTAGTGCGTCATGGCAAAGAGATTCAATCTGATCGAGGGTGAGTACAGGCATAGCGGGCTCCTTGATTGAGCCTTGATTGTGTCAAAAAGCAGAGTTACCTGCAGGACAGCTTGTCGTTAAATCGCCGTCCAGCCACCGTCCACCGAGAACAGCATGCCGGTTACGAAGCTTGAGGCATCACTCGCCAGCCATAGGGCGGCCTTGGCTACATCTTCTGGCGTGCCGAGGCGATTCATGGGGTGACGGCTGGCCAAATGCGCGCGATCTTCCTCCGGAATGGACTCCCTCAGCAGCGGCGTTTCGATAAAGCCGGGGCAGATCGCGTTAATGCGGATGCCAGACGCGCCATACTCCACCGCCGTGTTGCGGGTCAGACCGCCAACGGCGTATTTTGACGCGACATACAGCCCCGCACCGGGGAAGGTGGTTTTGCTCAACGCCGATGCCATGTTGATGATGTGTCCGGATCCCGCAGGCGACATGATCTTGAGACTCTCGCGCATGCAGAGCCACACCCCCTTGAGATTGATGCCCATGAGCCGGTCGTAGTCGGCCTCGTCAGTCTCCCCAAGCGGCGCCAGCGGTGATCCGACGCCAGCATTGTTGAGCACAACATCCAACGACCCCAGCGCTTTCACGCTGTTGGCGAAGAAGTCTGCTACGGCATCGGCGCTGGCCACATCACAGAGCTGGCCATAATGGTTCCCGCCAATGGCGGTGAGCGATGCCAGTGCCTCATCCAGTCGCGCCTGCTCGACATCACAAATCGCAACGTCTGCTCCGGCAGTCACAAACGCCTCCGCACAGGCCAGACCAATACCGGCGCCCGCGCCAGTGATTAGTATTTTTTTGCCTTTCAGTGACAGCTCCATGGCGGTCGCCCTCAATCAAATCGACGTTAAAGAATACCCGGGATGATCGCTTTGCGCTCGGCGGGGTAGTCCTCAAAGTTTTTGTGGAACCACCGGTGGGTGTAAATCGCGCGGGGGATGAGGTTCCCTGCCGTCATAGCGAGGACAAATACTGCACCGAGATTCCACGCCATGATGGCAAAGCCGGTAAAGGAGAGAATCTCACCCAGATACTGCGGGCAGCTGACGAGGCGGAAGCCGCCGCCATAGGGGATTTTGTAGCGCGGCTCGTTAGGGCTTGGGTTCGGGGAGCGCAGGTTACGCAGGATGCGATCCGAGTGGATGTTGAGTACAAAACCGACGAGGTAAATGGCGAAGCCGACGCGGAAGCGAGGATCCGTAAACCAGTCATAGGTGTATTGCGTGCCCAGCTCAGTCAAATACGCGGCGTTGAAGTAGCCGTGCAGAAACAGTGTGATCCAGCCGGCGATGACGACGCCGAAGGAAAAGCTTGCCTGCGAACCCGGCTGAACCCGCATGAGTAGCGGGGTGATCAACGCGCGGTTGGTGTAATGCATCATCCAGATCGCGAGGAAGAAAAGCGGTACCGCCTGATCAGCGTTGCTGCCCATAAAGAAAACTACAGGGAAGACGATCAGTCCGGGCAGCTCCATCAGTACCCAGCCCTGCTTGGCACCCAGCTTGAGGCCTTTGGCACGCTTGCCGCCGCCGAATCGCCCGCCGTAGGCCGCGGTGCCAAAGAAGCTGCCGACCAACACCAGCGCCGCATAGGTAAAGCCAACGATCAGCAGGGTGTCGTAGAGGGGGTCACCGGTATACCAGGTCATGGGTAGTTCCTTAAAAGGCACGGCGCACGGCTGCGGATGGCTTATTGTCGAGCACTGGCGGTCGGTATTCAGCGTTCGTTAGGACTACATGCTATCGTCCAAACGAGGGCTGCAAGTGGCTGCAATGCTGCCTACAGTCTCGTCACAAGTCGAATAACAGCAACGATTTCAGCGGCAACTGCCGCTTTATGCAGCCGGTGTATTGCATGGACTTCAAACCGCTACCAGCAGACAAGGTCTCGGCCTGGGAGGGCACCGCCGATGTCCTGATCGTGGGCTTTGGCGGCGCCGGCGCCTGCGCTGCCATTGAGGCCGCAGACAGCGGCGCCAGCGTGATCATTTTTGACGCCGCCTCGGGCGCCGGCGGTTCCACTGCGCTCAGTTCGGCCGAGCTATATCTGGGCGGAGGCACCAGCGTGCAGCGTGCCGTGGGCTATGACGATAGCGTAGAAGCAACCTACGGTTATTTGATGGCGGCCAACAGCCCGCAGGCTGACCCTGAGAAAGTGCGCGCCTACGCCGAGGGTGGTGCGGATCATCTGGAATGGCTGAAGTCGGTTGGCGTGCCATTCAAAAACTCTGAATACCCACACCGCGCCATGATGGCCTTAACGGACGATTGCCTGCTCTACACGGGTAGCGAGAAAGCCTGGCCATACCGCGACCAGTTTGCGCCCGCGCCACGGGGTCATAACCTCGAAGTGGAGGGGGATAACGGTGGCCCACTGTTGATGCAGCTGTTGGAAGCCGCAGTGCGAGAGCGGGGTGTGTCGATAGCGCTGGAATCTCGCGCGTTGCGGCTTATTGTGAACATTCAAGACGACCTCCCTGTCGTCTGTGGTGTGGTTGTGCGACAGGACGGTGAGGAGCGGTATTACCGGGCCGAGCAGGGCGTGGTGCTCTGTGCAGGCGGGTTTGTCATGAATTCGGACATGCTCAATAAGTACGCCCCAAAACTGCAGAGCGCGACCATTCCGATTGGCAACCCCAACGACACGGGCGCGGGTATCCTAATGGCTGCGGCGCTGGGTGCGCGTCTGATCAACATGGACGAAGGTTTCGTGAGCCTGCCGTTTTATCCCCCGGCCTCTCTGACCTTCGGCATCTTGGTCGACGGCAACGGGCAGCGTTTTATTAACGAAGATGTTTACCACGGTCGTGCGGGTACCCTAATACTCGATCAGACCTGGCCCGTGTACCTCGTGGTATCGGTTGAGGACTATGGGGATTACGAGACGGTGTCGTATTTGGGTGCGCCCATTGCGGCAACGGGCGAAACGATAGATGAGCTTTGTGCGGAGCTGGGACTGCCTGCCGGCTCTTTGGAAACCACGATTGCAGTATTTAATGCCAGCGCGGCTGCAGGCGAGGACCCGCAATGCCACAAGCACCCGGACTGGTTGAAGCCGCTTGCAGCCCCTCTTGTGGCGCTAGATTGCACGCCCGGCCGCGGCGCGTTTTTCCCTTACTTCACGTTGGGCGGTGTGGACACCACGGTTGAGGGTGCGGTCTTGAATGAGGCGGGCCAGGTGATCCCCGGGCTCTATGCGGCGGGCCGGACCGCGTGTGGCGTACCCCGCAGGGGTGATGGCTATGCCTCTGGCAGTTCGGTTGGAGATGCGACATTCTCGGGGCGACAGGCGGGTCGGGCGGCAGCACAAAGAGGAGACAGGGCATGAGTGATGCCAGCGATGTATTGGCAAGAATTGATCGACTCGAGTCACTCGATGAGATTCGGCAGCTGGCGGCAAAGTACTCCCTGGCGCTCGATATGCGCGATCTCGATGCACTGGTGAATCTCTTCCCCGAAGATGTTCGGGTGGGTCGCGACAAGGTGGGTCGCGCGCATTTCAAACAGTGGATGGATGAGACGCTGAGGGAGCAGTTCACGGGCACGTCGCATCACATTGGCAATCACATCATTGAGTTTGAATCGCCGGACCGGGCGGTGGGGTTGGTTTATTCCAAGAATGAGCACGAGACCCCCACGGCCGATGGTGGGTGCGAATGGGTCATCATGCAGATGCTCTATTGGGATCACTACATTCGACAGGAGGGGCGCTGGCTGTTTCACCGTCGTTTGCCCTGCTACTGGTACGCGACGGACCTCAACAAGCCGCCGGTTGGAGGCCACAAAATGCGGTGGCCCGATCGCGACCACTACGACGGCGAGTTCCATTCGCTGTTTCCTTCTTGGCAGGCATTTTGGGATCACCCACCC
>CAXPKH010000140.1:0-14530 GCA_964217615.1 Luminiphilus sp. | reverse complement strand
GACGCCATGCTGGAAGCGCGTTATCGGCGACTCATGTCCTACGGGAACTGACGTCAGGGCAGCGCCCGTTGCGCGAACTTCTCCCTTCGTTTCCTGAGCGCGTAAGCCGCGCATCCCGCTGGTGGGTGGCGCTCTCGGGGGGCGCCGACAGCGTAGCGCTGTTATACGCGTTGCACGCCAATCGATCAGAGGGCGATGCTCCGGCGATCTCTGCCGTCCACGTGAATCATGGCCTTCACCCAGAGGCCGACCGCTGGGCCGATCTCTGCCAGCGGCACTGCGACGCCTTGGCGATACCGCTCACTATTAGACATGCCGACGTGCAGCCCGACGGACGTGGCCTGGAGGCGGCAGCCAGAGAAGCCCGATACCACGCTTTCGAAAGCATATTGAGCGCGGGTGAAGTGCTGTTCACCGCGCACCATGCGGATGACATGGTGGAGACAGTACTGCTAAGACTTTTACGGGGTGCCGGGCCCAGGGGTCTGTCAGGTATCCCCCGACAACGCCCCTGCGGAGAAGGTCTGATATTCAGGCCATTTCTCGACGTAAGAACCGATGCGCTGCGAGATGCCGTAGAACGGGCCGAACTCGAGTATGTCACCGACCCTAGTAACCTGCGGGTTGATCAGGATCGAAATTATCTGCGACAAACCGTGATTCCTGCGGTGGAGGCGCGATGGCCCGGTTACCGCGATACCGTTTTGCGCGCCGCCCAGTTGCAACTGCAGGCGCAACAACGCCTAGCCGAATTGCCCCTGCCGCTGACTCAGACAGTCATGGATGAGCCCGCATTGATCATTGACTCCAAGGTTGAACCCGATCTATTGGCCGCCCAGATTCATCAATGGCTGGGTGAGTCGACGGCCGGGGTTCCTGACCGACGTCGCTTGATCGAGTTTTCGCGGCAGGCGTTGACCGCTCGGGCGGATCGCTTGCCTGAAATCAGGTGGGGGGGCAAATGTTTGCGCGTATGGCGAAACCTGATTGTCGCGGTGGCAGAGCTTGATGCGGAAGGGGAGAGTTTGCCCGACACGATCGTGGTTGGCGAAGCGTTGTCGGGTGGTTGGGGCGAGCTTGTGTGGGCCTCGGACGAGTCTGGCAGCGCTTTGTGTGCAGGGGCGATATTGCAGGTGGGCCTCAGTGGAGAAGTCGACTCCATGGCCTCGCCCGGCAGGAAGCGCAAGGCAACGCTAAAGTGGCTTCAGGAGGCGCAGGTGCCACCCTGGTGGCGATCACAACTACCTGTTTTATATGATAATAATGAGCCGGTATGGGTGTTGCCTGCCGGTCCGCTTGCGGGCATTGCAACCCATCATCGGTGTCGCGAAGGTCGAGGCGTGCGGCCGCTATGGAGACCTTTTTTAACACTTTGAATTGAGCCTCCACAGGCTTCCTGCTAGACTAACCGTCCATCGGAGAGTCGTTCCTGAGAGGCGTCGAAACAGGCGTCAGGTCACACTCTTGCTTTGGTGGAACCCATGACGAAATATGTCTTCGTTACTGGTGGTGTGGTGTCCTCGCTCGGTAAGGGGATCGCAGCCGCCTCCCTCGCCGCGTTGCTCGAAGCCCGCGGTCTGAAAGTGACCCTCCTTAAACTTGACCCCTATATCAACGTCGACCCCGGCACCATGAGTCCGTTTCAGCATGGGGAGGTGTTTGTCACCGATGACGGCGCAGAAACTGACCTCGATCTCGGGCACTACGAACGGTTCACCCGCGCCACTATGAGCCGCGCCAACAATTTCACGGCAGGTCGGGTGTACGACGAAGTGCTTCGCAAGGAGCGCAGAGGGGATTATCTGGGTGGCACCGTGCAGGTGATTCCGCATATCACCGACGAAATCAAGCGTCGCGTCATTGAGGGCGCGGGAGATGCACAGGTCGCGGTGGTAGAGGTCGGTGGTACCGCAGGCGATATCGAGAGTCAGCCCTTTCTTGAGGCTGTTCGGCAATTGAAGCTGGAGTTGGGTAGCGCCAACGCTCTGCTCATGCATTTGACACTGATTCCCTACATTCCCACTGCGGGCGAGATCAAGACTAAGCCTACCCAGCATTCGGTCAAGGAACTCCGGTCGATCGGTCTGCAGCCAGAGGTATTGCTCTGTCGGTGTTCGGTTGATGTGGACGAGAGTGCGCGACGCAAGATCTCGCTATTCACCAATGTGGAGGAGCGCGCAGTGATTCCGCTGCTGGATGCGGACTCCATCTATCAAATACCCGGCCACCTGAATGCCAGTGGCCTCGATACCTACATTCTCGAACAGTTCGGGCTCGACCAGCCGCCCGCCGATTTGTCGGAGTGGGAGGACGTTGTCCGAAGGGAGTTCAGCCAACGTCAGGGAGTCGTGACCGTTGGCATGGTGGGTAAGTATGTGGATTTGGTGGATGCCTATAAGTCGCTGAATGAAGCGCTGGACCATGCCGGGTTGCAAACCGATACGCGGGTGAAAATTGCCTATATCGATGCTGAGGAAATCGAGGCAAACGGCGAGGGCATGCTGGGCGAATTGGACGCGATCCTGGTGCCGGGGGGCTTCGGCGATCGCGGGATACAGGGCAAGATTGATGCCGTCCGCTACGCCCGGGAGCAGGGCATTCCTTTTTTGGGTATCTGCCTGGGCATGCATATGGCCCTGATCGAATACGCGCGCCATGTCTGCAATCTGGAGGGTGCCCACTCCACAGAAATGCAAGCCGATACGCCCCATCCCATTATTGCGCTGATCACGGAGTGGCAGACAGCGGATGGGGGTGTGGAGCAGCGATCGGAGGATTCAGATCTGGGCGGCACCATGCGACTGGGCGCACAGCCTTGCCAATTGGTGGCGGGAACCCGTACCCGGGAAATCTATGGCATCGATGAAATCTCCGAGCGCCATCGTCACCGTTACGAAGTCAACAGCAACTACGTGGCGAGATTGGAAGAGGCGGGTATGAAGATGAGTGGCTGGTCCCTCGACGGCGAGCTGGTGGAAATCATCGAGCTGCCCTCGCATCCGTGGTTTGTTGCTTGCCAGTTCCACCCAGAATTCAAGTCGCGTCCCCGGGGTGGGCATCCTTTGTTTACCAGCTACATTGAGGCGGCACTGTCTGTGTCCAGAAGCCGGGGTGGGCAGGCATGACGAGTACCCACCGCATCGTAGAGGTGGGGTCGTGTCGCTTTGCAAATGACAAGCCGCTGGTGCTGATAGGCGGTATTAATGTTCTGGAGAGCCGGGATCTTGCGCTGAAATGCGCTGAGACATTCGAGCGAGTTTCGCGTTCGCTAGGCATGCCGTATGTTTTTAAGGCGTCTTTTGATAAGGCAAATCGTTCATCGATCCACTCATTCCGCGGGCCGGGCTTAGACGAGGGGCTTAAGTTGCTGTCAGAAGTCAAAGCGACTTTTAATGTGCCCACCATCACCGATGTGCATGCCCCCGAACAAGCCGCTCCGGTATCGGAGGTTTGCGATATCCTCCAGTTGCCGGCGTTTCTCGCGCGCCAGACTGATCTGGTCGAAGCCATGGCCAAAACGGGTGCCGCCATCAACATTAAAAAGCCGCAATTCCTCAGCCCCGAGCAAATGGCGAATGTTGTCGCCAAGTTTCGGGAGTGCGGCAACGATCGCTTAATGGTGTGTGAACGGGGTAGTAATTTCGGTTATGACAATCTGATTGTCGATATGCTGGGATTTGACGTAATGCGCGATGCAACCGGCGGCTGCCCTATTATTTTTGACGTGACCCATGCGCTTCAGCGCCGTGAGCCGGGTGATGCGGCGTCTGGGGGAAGACGGTCGCAGATCGGCGGGCTCGCCAAAGCGGGCGTGGCTGTGGGCATTGCGGGCTTGTTTCTGGAAGCGCATCCCGAGCCCGATAAGGCACTGTGCGACGGACCGAGTGCCCTTCCATTGTCATTGCTCGAGCCGTTTTTGACTCAGGTGAAAGCGATCGACGACATCGTAAAAGCCCAGCCCCCGTTGGCGATTCGGTAAACCCTTCTGTACAGGAGCCTGTTGTGAGTGAGATCGTCGATGTGCGTGCGTTCGAGGTGTTGGATTCCCGCGGTAATCCCACCGTTATGGCCGAGGTCACGTTGCAAGACGAAAGTATCGGTACCGCATGCGCCCCCTCTGGAGCGAGTACCGGAAGCAGAGAGGCGCTTGAGCTTCGTGATGGGGATGCCGCCAGATATCTTGGTAAGGGTGTCCTGAACGCGGTGGGGCATGCGAACGGGCCGATCAGGGAACTGCTGATCGGTCACGACGCACTGGATCAGTCCGGCATCGATCAAAGGATGATCGAGGCTGATGGCACCGAAAACAAAGCCCGTTTTGGCGCCAATGCGATTCTCGCGGTGTCTCTGGCCGTCGCAAAAGCGGCCGCTAAGTCAGCAAAAAAGCCGCTGTATCAGCACATTGCCGATCTCGCAGGTGGCGCCAATCTGTCGTTACCCGTTCCTATGATGAATATTCTCAATGGCGGTGAGCATGCAGATAACAATGTCGATATTCAGGAGTTCATGATCCAGCCAGTTTCGGCCCCGACCTTCGCCGAAGCATTGCGAATGGGGGCGGAGGTTTTTCATCACTTGAAAAAGACCTTGTCTGAGCGGGGTTTGGCGACGGCGGTTGGAGACGAGGGCGGATTTGCCCCAAATCTGCCGTCCAACGCCGCTGCGTTAGAGGTGATTGCCGAGGCGGTAGCGAGTGCTGGCTACCGGTTGGGCGAGGACATCACCCTCGCACTGGATTGTGCGGCCTCCGAGTTTTATCGGGACGGTCGATATCATCTGACGGGGGACGGTCGGGATTTCGACAGCAGTGGCTTTGCGGATTACCTTGCGGGGTTAGTTGATCTTCATCCGATCGTATCCATCGAGGATGGGCTGGACGAATCAGATTGGGCTGGTTGGCGCGTGCTGACCGAAAAGTTGGGCCAGCGTGTGCAGTTGGTGGGTGACGACTTGTTTGTCACCAATACTGCGATTCTTAAGCGCGGCATCGATGAGGGCATCGCCAACTCGATTCTGATTAAGTTCAATCAAATAGGCTCTCTGACTGAGACGCTTGATGCGATTGCCATGGCGAAGGCCGCGGGGTACACCGCCGTGATTTCCCATCGCTCCGGGGAAACAGAGGACGCCACCATTGCGGATTTGGCAGTGGGGACGGGTGCCGGGCAGATTAAAACCGGGTCTCTCTGTCGATCCGATCGCGTGGCCAAATACAACCGGTTGCTTCGTATTGAGTCTGAGTTGGGATTAACTGCCCCGTATCCGGGTCGGGAAATCCTGATGGGGCGCTGATGCGCTGGCTGATTTTTTGTTTGTCGGGATTGCTCCTGTTGCTGCAATACCGGCTGTGGTTTGCCGAGGGTGGTCTGGCTGAAGCAGATCGCTTGCAGTCGCAGCTGGCGCAGGCCGAGCAGGAAAATGAGAAGTTAATCGAGCGCAATGCTGGGCTGACGCGCGAAGTGCTTGCACTCCAGAATGGCGACGAAGCGGTCGAAAAAAATGCCAGAGAGAGTCTGGGGCTGATCAAGGACGGAGAGGTCTACTACCAGTTTGTTGAAGGGCAGGAAAGTCCGTGAACAGCATCTGGGCGATTGTTCCCGCCGCCGGCGCCGGGCGTCGCCTGGGAGGGGAAATCCCCAAGCAATATCGGGAGATCGCCAATGCTCCGGTGCTGGAGCACACCTTGCGAGCCTTGTTACGGTCTCCGGATATTCGCGGCATTGTGGTGGCACTGGATCCTTCGGATCGGCGCGCCGATGCGATTCAAAGCCTTGCGGACGTGCGAGTGGAGACGACGCCCGGGGGAGCAGAGCGGTCGGCGTCAGTGCTTGCCGGCCTCGAGGCCATCTCAGACCGCGTCAGCGAAGATGATTGGGCGCTGGTTCATGACGCGGCGAGGCCCTGTCTCGATTACCCTTCGCTTTCAGCACTCATCGAGCGCGCTCGCGCAAGCGGTGAGGGTGTGATTTTGGCTGAGCCCGTGGCGGACACGCTGAAACGGGTCGATGATGAGGGCGGCATCACCGCGACGGTGGAGCGCTCGGAGTTTTGGCGCGCGCAAACGCCTCAACTCTTCCCGTTTTCGCAGCTGTATCAGGCCCTCAGTGCCTGCCTGAAAGCGGGCATGCGGATTACCGACGAATCGATGGCCGTGGAGCAAGCCGGCGGCCGTGTGCAGGTGCTGGCGGGGCCGTCGAGTAATATCAAAGTAACGGTTGAGGCGGATCTGGCTTTCGCAGAGCTACTGCTGCAAAACAGGGAGAGGGCGTGATGCGCATTGGACACGGCTTTGATGTTCATGCCTTTGGGCCGGGTGATCACATTACCTTGGGCGGGGTAAAGATCGATTTTGATCGAGGATTGGAGGCCCACTCCGATGGCGACGTGGCATTACACGCGCTTTGCGATGCCTTGCTGGGCGCCGCAGCCTTGGGCGACATCGGACAGCACTTCCCCGATACCGATCCCGCGTTTCGTAACGCAGACAGTCGGAGTTTGCTACGATCTGTCATTGACAAGATCACGCAGCGCGGATGGCAGGTCAATAACATCGACGTCACGATTATCGCGCAAGCGCCGCGTCTGAGTGATCACCTCGCCGCCATGCTCACGCGGGTTGCCGCCGATTGTCGGGTTGAAGAAGGGCAGATCAATTTTAAAGCGACAACAACCGAGCGTCTTGGCTACATCGGGCGCGAGGAGGGGATCGCCTGCCATGCCGTCGTGCTCCTCGAGAGCGGAGCGCCTGCCCAGTGAGCCAATTAGGTATTGGCATGACTTCCCAGCGCACCCGTGAGCGCTTAATTCAACGGCTGATGGAGCAGGGCATTACGCGCTTCGAAGTGTTGGAAGCGATTCGCAGTATGCCCCGGCACATGTTCGTTGATGAGGCGTTGGCGCACCGCTCCTATGAAGATACCGCGCTTCCGATTGGTTACGGGCAAACGCTGTCGCAACCCTACATGGTGGCGAAAATGAGTGAGCTGGCGCTTGCTGCGGGCCGCCCTAAAAAGGTCCTCGAGTTGGGGAGTGGCTCGGGTTACCAGACAGCGATTTTGGCATCATTAGTGGATGAGATTTGTGCGGTTGAGCGGATTAAGCCATTGTTGGATCGGGCTCGAAAACAGTTGCGAGCGCTCAAAATTCGTAACGTTCGTTGGCGGCACGGAGATGGACTTGAGGGCTGGGCGGCCGAGGCGCCGTTTGATTTGATTCTGGGAGCCGCGGCACCGGAACAAATGCCTGAGATCTTGCTCGAGCAGTTGGCCCCGGGTGGGCGGCTGATACTACCCGTTGGCGGGCGCAGGCAGCAGCTCATGATGGTGACGGCTACCGAAGAAGGTTTTGTCGAAGAGGTTGTCGAAGAGGTGAATTTCGTGCCCATGGTGAGCGGCGTCTCCCGATAGTGAAAGATGCGGCCGGCATATTCTTGCGGGGTCTGGCGATGGGTGCCGCCGACGTGGTGCCCGGTGTGTCTGGCGGTACGGTTGCGCTCATTACGGGTATCTATGAGCGGCTTATCGGTGCGCTGGTAGCGGCAGACAGGGAGGCGCTTATTCTATTGGCGCGGGGTCGGTGGCGAGCGCTCTGGTACCGTCTCGACGGTCCGTTTATAACGCTGCTGCTCGCCGGCATTCTCACCGCCATCTTTTCTTTGGCATCCGCTATTCACTGGTTACTCGGGCACTACCCACAGCCGCTCTGGTCATTTTTCGCCGGCCTGATTCTCATCAGCGGAATCCTGTTGGTTCAGCAAGAGGTCAATATGGCGAAGCTCGATCACTTCGCGATGTTCACTGTGGGGGCGGTGCTTGCGGTAGGTATCGCGACCATGCCACCCGCGAGCTTTATGACCGGGTTCCCTGGGTTCTTTTTTGCTGGAGCCATTGCGATTTGCGCCATGATTCTGCCGGGTATCTCGGGGAGTTTTATTCTTCTATTGCTTGGCATGTACGCCCCGGTACTCGGTGCTGTCAGGGAAGGGCAGCTTCCCGAGTTGACGGTGTTTGCCCTGGGTTGTGCGGTTGGGCTGCTATCTTTTACCCGGCTGTTACATTGGTTGCTGACCTACGCACGCCTGCGGATGATCGCGTTTCTCAGTGGTATTCTGCTGGGATCTCTGGTGGCGGTATGGCCGTGGCGAGTGGCGGTGGTTTTTGGCGCTGCTGACGGATCGGCCCGATGGACCCGGGCGGCGCTGCCCACCCATCCGGCGATCGCAGATCCGCAGTGGTTACTCTGCGGCGGCACTTTTATTCTAGGCATCGCCGCCGTGTTGATTTTGCAGCGGTTATCGGGGCATGCAGGCCGCTAGGTGGTCGTGGCCGCGCAAGCGGGTACAGCTACTATGCTGTGTCATGCTTTCGAGTTGCGCCGAGCATCCCCCGGTGACGATTGAGGATCGATCCAGCGCCGCACAGGTCACCGCTCCCGAGGTAAGACGTGCGACGCAAATTGCCATGGCTGATAAAGGCGAGCTAGCGGCGGGCCCAGACTATATCGTGCAGCCGGGCGATACGCTTTACGCCATTGCTTTTAGATTGGGCATGGACTACCGGGCGCTCGCGGCGCTCAATCAGATCGAGGCGCCTTATACGATTTTCGTCGGGCAGTCGCTCGCGACAGAGGCGCCTGAGGTGGTGGCACAATCTGCGCCCGAGAACATCCCTGAATCCGCCGCCCGATCATCCGGCATCGGGGATGCTACGGCTTCTTCCAGCACAGCCTCTAAGCCGCCATCGACTGTGTCGGCGAGCCCAAAGCCACCAGCCGCTGCAGCGCCCAAACCCACTGCCCCAAAAACACCTCCTCCAGTGGCGAAGGTAGCAAAGGAGCCCACGCCCCAGCCAAGCGTGGCGCCGAAACCCGTGCCTGTGGCCAACGTGCCGGTCGATCGGTGGGGGTGGCCGGCCAAGGGGCGGATTTCGCGCTCATACGCCGAAGACGTGCACAAGGGTATCGATCTCGCGGGTGCCCGGGGTGATCCTGTGCGAGCCAGTGCCGCGGGCGTTGTCGTGTATGCGGGTACCGGCGTGACGGGCTACGGTGCGCTGATCATCGTCAAGCACAATGACACCTACCTCAGCGCTTATGGTCACAACGATGAATTGCTCGCCCGAGAGGGCGATCAGGTGTCTGCAGGCAAGCTCATCGCGCGCATGGGGAGTTCCGGGACCGATTCGGTCAAGCTGCATTTTGAAATTCGTCGCAATGGACGACCGATCAACCCCTCAACATTGCTGACGTCGCGCTAGCGGGCGACGCCGCGCAGTCACGTCAGACGCTTAACGCTCGAGGAGTTCCAGCTTGCCGGGCTTGCCAGCCCAGTCCTCGGCGTCCGCCGGCGGCTCTTTTCGCTCGGTGATGTTGGGCCAGATTTCGGCAAGCTCTGCGTTGAGTTGCAGGAATTCTTCTTGATCAGCGGGGAGTTCGTCCTCAGAGAATATCGCGTCGACAGGGCATTCGGGTTCGCAGAGCGCGCAATCGATGCACTCGTCAGGATGGATAACGAGAAAATTTGGGCCCTCGTAAAAGCAGTCCACCGGACAGACTTCGACACAATCCGTGTGCTTGCATTTAATGCAATCCTCGCCAACAACAAAAGTCATACTGATACCTCTCTCATCCCAGCGCGAAGGATACTGGTAAGTGAGAATTTTGAAAACCAGTCAGCTTTCGTCCTCAAGCTTTTGTTTCATCGCGTAGATCCAGTCCAACGCTTCGCGCGGATTCATGGCGTCCGGGTCGAGTGCGGTCAACGCATCCAAGATCCGTGTTTGCGTTAGTGGAGGGGTAGCAGTGAATAATTCGGCCTGAGAGGGTGCCGGTCCGACGCTCTGGCCACTTTCCAGTTCGCGAAGCTTTTCCTGAGCAATGCCGAGCACGGCACCCGGTATGCCGGCGAGTTTGGCAACTTGTATCCCAAAACTGCGATTGGCAGGTCCCTCTTGTATTTGGTGGAGAAAGACCACGTGCTCCTCATGCTCCGTCGCGTCGAGATGAACATTCGCCATCGCCCGATGTCGCTCGGGGAGTGCCGTGAGTTCGAAATAGTGGGTAGCAAAGAAGGTCATTGCGCGAATTTCGTTAGCCAACGCCAAGGCCGTGGCCCACGCAATACTCAATCCGTCAAAGGTGCTGGTGCCCCTGCCAATCTCGTCCATGATCACCAAGCTGCGTTCGGTGGCGTTATGCAGGATGTTGGCGGTTTCGGTCATTTCGACCATGAAGGTTGAGCGTCCGCTGGCGAGGTCATCCGAGGAACCTATGCGGGTAAAGATGCGATCAAGGCACGACAATGTGACGGCCTGTGCAGGGACAAAGGCGCCCACATGGGCTAGCAGGGCGATGAGCGCGTTTTGCCGCATATACGTCGATTTGCCGCCCATATTGGGTCCGGTGATCAGTAGCATGCGTCGCTTTTGATCAAGATGCGTATCGTTGGGGATAAAGGGTGTCTCGCGTGCAGCCTCGACGACAGGATGCCTGCCGCCCTCTATTCTCAAGAGCGTTGTCTCGCTGAACTCGGGCCGGCAGAGGGACATAACACGCGCACGTTCCGCAAAACACGCCAGCACGTCCAGGTCGCACAAGGCAGTAGCGGTGGCTTGAAGAAGGCTGAGAGATTGCGCGATCTCTCTGACCAGCGCTTCGTAGAGATGCTTCTCACGAGATAGCGCGCGGCTTTTACTGGAGAGTGCCTTGTCCTCGAAAGTTTTTAGCTCGGGCGTGATAAAGCGTTCAACATTTTTGAGGGTTTGGCGACGCTGATAGGTATCGGGCGCCTGATCGGATTGCGCTCTGCTGATCTCAATGTAGTAACCATGTACCCGGTTATAGCCCACCTTCAGTGTTGAAAGCCCCGTCGCAGTGCGTTCTCGTTGTTCGAGATCGAGTAGGTATTCGCCCGCGTTCTCGCTGATATTGCGCAACTCATCAAGCTCTGTGTCATAGCCTTCGGCGATTACACCGCCGTCGCGGATCAGCACCGGCGGATTGTCAACAATGGCTCGATCAACCAGCTCGGTCAGTTCCTCATAATCAGGAAGCGATTCGGCGAGTTGATCCAGTAGCGCAGAGCCATTGGGTAATCGGCTGCGTATCAGCGGGAGTTGCTGCAAGCTACTCCCCAAGCGGCTCAGATCTCGGGGTCTGGCCGATCCTAACGCCACCCGCGACAGGATCCGCTCAAGGTCGGCGATTTCCTTGAGGGCTTCGCGGATCGGTTCGAAGCCATAGTCATCAACGAGCCGCTGCACGCCATCCAGTCGCTTTTCGATGATCTCACGGTCATTGATGGGACGATGTAGCCAGCGCCTGAGATGCCGGGCTCCCATGGCCGTCACGGTGCTGTCATACACCGCATAGAGGGTATGTGCCTCGCCACCGCTCAGGGTGATGTCGATCTCGAGGTTACGACGCGTTGCGGCGTCGAGAATCACCGCGTCAGCCTGAGATTCGGGATGAATAGCGCGGATATGTGGGAGTTCTGCGCGTTGGGTGTCTTTGACGTAGGTCAGGAGTGCGCCTGCAGCTGTGATCGCGAGGCCCATGTCCGCGCAGCCAAACCCTTCGAGGTTATGGGTTTGGAACTGTCTTTGCAGATCCTCTCTCGCATTGGTTTCGTCAAAGTGCCAGTCTGCCTGGCGACGCACAGCGCCTGGCCAGCGATCGTCTGCCAGATTGCTGGAGTCTGGGATCAGAATCTCCGCGGGCGCCAGACGCGCCAGTTCGGCATCGAGTGTGGTGTCGTCGCCGATTTCCGTAACGAGGAATCGGCCACTGCTGACGTCCAGCCACGCGAGTCCGTAGCCGGCTTTTGAGACTGCAACGGCTAGGATCAGCGCGTCCTGCCGCGCATCCAGCAGTGACTCATCAGTCAGTGTTCCGGGTGTGACGATGCGAACAACTTCGCGCTCCACAGGCCCTTTGCTGGTCGCGGGATCACCCGTTTGCTCGGCAATGGCCACCGACCTGCCCGCTTTGACCAGCCGAGCGAGATATCCCTCTGCCGCATGGTAGGGGACGCCCGCCATGGGGATGGCCTCGCCTGCTGACTTGCCGCGGCTGGTGAGCGTGATATCAAGAAGCCTTGATGCCTCCCTCGCATCATCATAGAACAGCTCGTAAAAATCCCCCATGCGATAAAACAGCAGTTCGGCGGGGTGGGCACGCTTGATGGCCAAGTACTGCTGCATCATCGGCGTGTGAGAGGAATCGGGGAGTGGCTCAGTCATTACGTTTCAAGCTGCTTTGCCGTTAGTTTACGCGGCCTGCAGGCTGGCGGCTACACGGGCGAGCGGTGGCAGGACTGAGTGAGTTCCCGGTGGGTGGTCTTGTTTCTCGTCTTGTGTGGGACGCCTAATTTTTTCGCCGATGCTAGCGGCCAGCTCGAAAAAGCTTTCTTGCGCCGATCACAAACCAGAGCAGCACGACCGCCCACCAGAGCATAAAAAACCAGTCGTTCTTCGTCGTGCCGTTCCATTGGAGCCATTCAAATACGACTGCCTGGGCAAAGAGGACAACCGCCACCAGAGCGAAAAAGCCCAGTAGCCAAGCAATGATCGCGCGTAGGGTGGCTGCTTTTTGAGGGGATAGAGACAACGCGATCATTCCCGTTATGCCGAACACGGACAGCGCTGCGACCAACTTCTCCATAGTTGCTAATCTCCGACGGGTGACACTGTGTCATGGATAACTGATCGCAGCGCTCATGTCACGTTTGAATCTGGGGAGCGCAAAGTATGGGGCGTCGAGAGGGTTATGTCGGCAGGTGAAAGCAACGCTCCCCGAGGTTTTCGACCACAGTGGCGGCGCGTTGACGAGGGTGCAGAATTTGTTGGCCGGTCCTTTCACACCCAAGTGGATGGAATGATTCAACTATTGGCCTCTACACTTTAAGATGATGACGGCAGTATTCTCCTCATCAATCAGCGCTTGTCTGATTGATGGCGAAGTCTCCGCACTGTGCCGCTGCGAGAAGTCAGCAAGAACCAAAGGTAACTGAATATGCCCGATTTTGATGAGTTCGATGCTGAGTTTGAGATACAACTGATTGACGGATTTGAGGATTGTCTGCTCGGCTGTATTTATCAGGAAGACGATACGCCGGTCCCCTGCTATAGCAGTGCGATGGTCATCGCTAAGCTTCAGGCGCGAGGTATGACGGAGGATCAGGCAGTGGCTGAGTTGAATACCTTGACCGCGGGCGTGACCATGCTTTGGGTCCACCCCCTTGAAATTGCCTAGGGCTAGTTCTTAGTCTCCCGCTGCTAACTCCCGCGCTCTGGCGCGAAAAGCCGCGGCGATGATCAGACTCAGGCTGGGGTCTGCTTCTCAGTACCCAAGCGCTAAGGGGCTGCAGCCTCGACAACGCAGTATTTAGCAAAGTCGGCGACCTCTTGCGTGGTCCACTCGCCCTTGGGCTTCTCTTTCAGGTTGTCACACCAGGCTTCACTGCCGATCGTGGTACTCGCGATCAGGCAATGGGTTGCGTAGGTTTTGGCATCAGCGCCAGTCCACTCGCTTTTGTTTGTTTCTTCCATGGTTTGGCACCATCCCTCACTGCCAGGTTTATCAGTGCACGCTGCGATTATGCCGGTAGTGGCAAGCAGGAGCGCAATTTTTGTAAGAGAGATGGCTGATAGTCGCTGCATGATCGGTTAAATCCTTGGGCACAAGACAGAAGCATTAGAGAGGCTAGCAGGTTTTGTCCTGCAGACGAGTGCAAATAGTGACAGCGCGAGGGGTTCGATGGTTTCAGGTAAGATGGATGGTGGGTCGCCATCGCGCGTTTCCATTTAATTTTTCTAAGGGGATGATAACAATGAGAACATGGTTTTTTGCTGCTTTTGCAGCGCTTTGGTTGCCGCTCGCATCGGCGCAGGATCTCGATTACGGAGAGGGCGAGTTTGTCGCCAACTTTGACATCGATTCCGCACATACAACCGACGGCACCAACTACAAGATCTCGGCCTCCGGCGAGGCTGGGCCTTATGGCCGCGTCTGGCTGTCTTATGAATTCACCGACAAGTTGGGCATGGGTGATGCGGGAGAGTTTACCGGCTATGCGTGGACGCAAAATGGTGAAGAATTTGCGACGGCAACGTTGCAAGGCGTCTATCGCAGAAAAGGAACGATTTTTCAGATGTATTCTCTCGACATGGTCTCCAATGGCGTCGTGAATATTGTCTCGGGTGAGGCTGACTTCGTGGCGAAAACGATGACCTTCAAGGTATCACCGCTCAAGTAGCGTGAGTTTTCGATGCTACATACTGGGCGCCGTTTCCCTGTCGCCCTGACGAAAAAAAGGGGGCGAAAGCCCCCTCTGAAGACATTGCACAGAAATCTGAACGTCAGCTGTTGTCCCATCGGGCAAACAGAAAAACGTAGACGGTCAGGACTAGGTTGATCACTACCTGTACTAACGACAAGGCCATCATCCAGCCAGGCGGGTTGATGGTTTCTCCAATGGGCAGATTGGCCCCATTCAGAAAGTCAGCAGCCATTTCAGAACCGTTCCCAGCCATTT
>CAXPKH010000139.1:0-8219 GCA_964217615.1 Luminiphilus sp. | reverse complement strand
GAGATCCGGCCCTGACTTGCTGCCCGTTTTGCGCGATGCGCAGGTCACTGCGCTCTTTTGTCCGCCGGTTTTGCTGTCGACGCTGACCGCTAATCCCGAGCGCGATCTGCCCTACCCGATATGCCGTTATATCGTGCCTGCCGGCGAAGCTTTCCCCGCATCCTTGATCGAGCCTTGGTCTCGCGCCCGGCGACAAATTATCAACACATACGGCCCAACGGAGGTGAGCACCGATACCAGCCGCCAACTACTGCGACCCAATGAAGCTGTCACGATTGGCAGCCCGTTCCCCGGGGTCAGCTACACCATTGTTGGCTCCGATACGCTGACACCGCTTCCCCACGGCGAAGAGGGCGAGCTGTGCATCGGCGGCGTTCAACTTGCCCGGGGCTACCGCAACCTGCCCGAGGTCACCCGCGAAAGATTTATTGAGCACCCCGCACTCGGGAAAATTTATCGATCGGGAGACCGCTGCCACGTCGATCCCGTCACTCTTCGGGTGCATTTTCATGGGCGCATCGACGCTCAGCTAAAGGTCAGGGGCTACCGGGTTGAAGCACAACCCATCGAATCGCTGCTCCAGGATCAATTTTCTGAAATCGAAACAGCCGTGCTGGACTGTCAGCACAATGAGCTCGTCGCTCTGCTGAGGGCGCCGGCCCTTTGGTCTGAGGACACTGTCGACACCAATATACAGCCGCTGAACCATGCACTGGTGAGCGAAGCGCAACGGCTGATTGCAGCGCGATTCCCACCCTATGCCGTACCCAGTCGGTTTTTTGTCGTCAATCAATTCGCATTGGTTCCCGCCTCCGGAAAGATCGATCGCCGCGCCTTGCCTTCGGTGACTGATATCGCTGAGTTCGACGTGCCAGCTACCGCCGTGGCAGCGGCGGCTGCGGATAACGGAAACGCATCTTTACCGGCTCAGGTGTTAGCCCTGTGCCAGGCTGAGCTCGGGCCCACACTCGACTGGCACGATGATTTCATCGACTGGGGCGCTCACTCTATTGCGATCGCGCGTTTAACCCAGCAGCTTCAGGCGGCAGGCTACCCCGTCTCAGTCAGGAGTCTGTTAAGCGAGACCCGCTCCGCCGCCGCTATCGCCCAGCTACCGACTCGCACCAAAGATGAACAGGACTCAGCTGAGCCCACTGATCAAATGCAACGGGCATCAGAGAAGCTCTCATATGCGGGTCACTCCTATGGATTCCGAAAATTTACTGCGTTGCAGGCGATCGCAGCTGTGTTACTCAGGGTGCCGCTATTCCTAATGGCTGCCTTGGGGCTCGCTATCATCGACCCCGAAGAATTGCTTCTGGCCGGGGATATTCCAGGTTTTTTGCGCGCAACGATCGTCGCCTACTCCGTCTACATGGTTGTACCCTTCGTCAATCTCGGCTGGGTACTGCTGTTACGCTTTATTCAAGCTGCCACAGTACGAGCGCCCCCCATGACCCCCGGGCGCTACACAAAATTTTCCAGCTATCACCTGCAGCTGTGGTGGTTGGAACAGCAAGCTGACTTTGTTCTTAAACCCCTGGTCAAAGGATTGCGCAGCCCGGTGCTGTTCAACTGGGCACTCAAGCGCTTGGGTGCCGACATTCATCCCAAAGCCTTCATCGCCCAAAGTACTGAGTGGTATGGCCCGCTCTCACTGATCTCAATCGGGCCAGAGGCCGTTATCCAGGCGGGCGTGCAAATGAGCAGTGCTCGCTGGGAAGGTAACGATTTTTTTCTGGATACGATCCACGTGGGTCACAACGCGCGGGTTGGGAGCCGCGCCATGCTCTCTGGCGGCGCTTCCCTCGGGCATCACTCATGGCTCACGCCTTTGTCTAGCCTGAATACCGAGACCGAACCCAACAGCCAAATCAGCGGCGTCCCGGGGACCAAAGCGGGCAACTACCAACCGCCCAAGACACCTAGCCTTGCGCCCACCTCTGCATTCGCAGACGCGGTAATCGACCTGCGTAATGTCGCCACCCAATTTGCGCTGGAACTCATGCTGGTAATTGTGCCGGGGGCGTTTATTGCGCTGCTGACAACCTGGTTTCTCGGATTCGACGCCCTCAGCAAAGTGAATTTGGATACGAACGTTCTGACGGGGCGGGATCTGCTGGTGATGAGTGGCTCAGGGGTGATCGGCATTTGGCTAGGGGTACTCACCAGCTCACTCATTCTCTGCACGTTCCTCCGGTTTACCCCCACGCCGCCGGGTTGGACGCGCGCTGCCAGCCTCAGGGGCACCCTGGCGCGATACCGACAGACCAAGATGAATCAGGTCCAACAAATGTGGGGGTGGAGTCTCACCGGCCAGTACTTGCGAGCGCTGGCGGGCGTGAAGTTTTCGCAGGTTGGGGCCTCAGAGTGCGACGAATTAATGAACCTGCTCCCGGAGCACCTCCACGCAGATGCCAACGTGTTCATCGCTCAGGGCTGTTTCTGCAACGTGCTGGACGAGCACGGCGCTTTCCTGCTGGCGCGGCCGGTACAGATGCCCGCTGGATTCTTTGCCAGCAACAATGCCATGGTTGAGTCAGGGCCGGTCCCCGGGAATCTGCTTCTGGGGGTATCGACACCGCTTGGACCCCATTTGTACCGACCGCAGTACAACGACCGCCCGGACAACAAGCGTGTGCTCGCCGGTAACCCACCGCTGGAAATAGGTGCCACCGACCCGCAGGGCGCTCCCGTGCACCCGGTGCCGTCACTGGGCATTTTTCTGGCGCGATTCATGCTGAATGATCTGGCCTCGGTGGGCGTGATTCCGGGTATCACGGTTTTTCTGGCTACCGGATTGTTGGTCAGCCTCAATATCATGGGCTTTAGCAATGTGGGCGCGGCGTTAATCACCAGCATCGTCGTGCCGCTGTCACTTCCTCTGCTCGCGCTACTCGTTAAGCTGATCCTTGTGGGCAATCGCTGGGGGCGTCATAACAGCGCACCCTTTTGGTCGGTGCGTCACTTCACCTACTTTTTAGCGCAGGACTGCTTCTTCCGCCTGATGACCGGCTTTATGAGCACGGTATCGGGCACGGCTCTCGCGAACCCCATTCTACGGCGCTTCGGTTGCCAGATTGGCCAACGCACGCTAATCGGCTTGCCGCTGCAGATGTCTGACTGGCATGCGGTGGATATCGGCGATGACTGCGTCGTTAACGGGCAGATGCAATTGCACAGTTTCGAGGATCGCGTGCTGACCGTGTCCCGCACGACGATCGGAAATGGCTCCGCTATCAACCACGGCTCTATGCTGATGGGCGGCGCGCATCTCGATTCAAACGTCACGGTCGATCCACAGTCGCTGGTGCTCAAAGCCATGAATCTGGCGTCTGGCGTTCATGCGGGCAGCCCGACCCAGCAAATTAGCTGAGTAGCCACTGACCGTCGCTTTGGGGCAGGGTCAGCGTCGGAGCCGTTCCCAACGCCAATAGGTCAGGCACCGCCAAACCCACTCCAAAGGTCCGCGCCGGAATCTTTGGCACCACCAGTCGCACAACAGTATCTGCGCGAGGTAGACACCTGTAGCGAGCGCAACCACTTGCGCCGGCCCCCAAGTAAAGGCAAAGCCAAATCCATACCCATAAAAGATCGTCGTGAAGATCAGCGTTTGGGTGATATAGCCGCTCAAGCTCATAGTGCCTGCGCTGGCAATTCGACGCCTTGCCCCAACCCAGCTATCGCTCTGAACCCAGCACCATACGCTGAAAAACCAGGCCCCTGTCAAAACAATGGTGGCGACCAGATACACCAGATCTCCGCCCAGCACCTGCATTGGTGCGGCCTCTGAGCGCTCAAAAGGCATATAACCCAAGGTGGCTGACAAATATCTCTCTACGCCCATAAGAGAGAGCCCCACCAGCCACATGCCCAGCGCGAGCGACACGGATTGCCCGCGCGTCAGTCGCTGCAGTGCCCCCCACCCATCGCGCATCAGGCAAAACCCCAATAAAAAACAGGCAAGCACCAGTAGGCCCGAGTCAGGATATTGCCAGTCGACCCAGAAACGCTCGGGCAAAAACGCGGCGTGGTACGCCAATACTTCCGTGAAACTCCCCGTGACGAGTGGTGAATCCCTCCGGTCCTCCTCAAGCCATACGCCCGCTTCCACCACGCTCTCTGCCGGCCAATCATCTCCCCGATCACCGCCGACGAGATGACCGAGCGGAAAGCTGAGCGCCAGCAGCAATGCAAGAGACAGGAGCCATTTTGTCGGAAGCCGATAAAGCAATAACAGTAAGACACCGAGCTCGGCATAGAGCATCAGAATGTCGCCCTCAAACAGCAGGCCGTGCAGACAACCGAGGAGCATCAATACGCCGAGCCGACGCAGCGAGCGCGCCATGGTGTAGTTGGGAGATTGGGTTTGCAGGAAGAAACCCATGCCGAACAGCAGGCTGTAGAGCATCCAGAATTTGGTTTCAAAAAAGACGTGCTTGACCTGCCACGTCACCTGATCCGCCACCCCCGACCAAGCAGGATAATCAGCACCAAAATTGAACACGTTGACCAACAGGATCCCGAACAGAGCCACGCCGCGCAGCACATCGAGAAACGCGATGCGGTTTGGGTCTCCGACCTCAGATGTCAAAAGAGGACATCCCACTCCTGATCGACCAGCTGCAGCGTTTTGCCCAACCCTTGTGACAGGGCCCGATCGTAAACCGCGGAGGCCACCGCGATGTCCTCGATAGCCAAGCCAAAAGGATTCCAGAAAATGCGCTCGTCGGGATCTTCACGACCCGGTATGTGCCCTGACACGACGGCACCGAACTCACCGTGAATGCTCTCTCGCGTGACAAGCCCCTCGCGGTGCATGCGCGCCAATACCCGGTCGGAGTGCACGCTCTGATGCCAATCGTCCACAACAATTTTGTCCGCGGCGCTGACCAACTCAAAGGTGGGATCCATGAGCGAGACATTCATAAAGAGTGATCCAGCCTTGAACTCGGCCGCCGTGACGTAGGGCTCCGATTCAGTGGTCGCAACGATGCCCATGTCCGCCTCTGCCAGTGCCTCCTGAAAACACGACACGGCCTCAACCTTCATGCCCAGCGTAGCCATGTGCTCGACAAAGGCGCCCAAACGCTCAGCGCTTTGGTCGTAAGCGCGATAGTGCTGGATATCTGGGAACCACTGAGATATGGCCCACAGCGTTAGTGCGCCAATCCGCCCGGCGCCGACCAGTCCGACCGACTCGCTGTCTGCGCGCGCAAGGTAGCGCGCGGCCAACGCCTGAACCACGGCGGTACGCATGGCACTGATCAATGCGCCCTCCATAATGGCAATGGGCAAGCGATGGATTGGGTCGTTGAGGATGATCACCGCGTTGGCTCGCGGCAGGCCATGCTCAGGGTTAATGTGGGAGCTGGCGATCCATTTCATCCCCTCCCGGTCAAAGGGCGCGCCTACGTGCGCTGACAGACCAATGATGCGGTCTGCCACATGGGGGCATTCGGGCCGCTTGAGGAAGCTACTTGGGGGGGCGGTAAACGCCTGCTGCTCATGGAGTTTAAAGACCTGCTCCAACACGCCGCCCACCCAGTCGACATCAGTGGCACCCGCGTCGATCACATCCTGCTGACTGAGAAAAAGTGTGCCGGTATCGGTCACGACTGCGTCGGTGACGTCAAAGTCGGTACGGTAATACCCATCGATTGAAGCCACTCCACATCAAACTGGGTCTGAGTATAACGACTTCCGTGATCTGGAATGAGTGCGAGCAGGCGCGCATTACTATCGAACTGGGGTGCGACCTTGTCGCGCATTACATGACAAGCGGCGCCGCCGGAACCACCCATCAAAATTCCCTCGGTACGCGCGATTTCCGTGGCTGCGGTGATCGCCTCGCCCGCTTCGATATAGACCACTTCATCGATAAAGTCATAGAACGACTTGCCAGCATAATTGGCGGGCTCGAGACTGGTACCCATGCCATTAAGGAACCGCGGCTCGGGCGCCTGACTGCAAGGCAAGGCCAGAGAGCCCACTTCATCCACCAACCAAATCTGGGTGTCTGGAGAATGCTCTCGCAACCAGCGCGCTACACCCATGGAACTGCCGCCGGTGCCCGCCACCATAATCATGGCATCGAGACAACCATCCATCTGTTCAAGGATTTCCCGCCCGGTAGAGGTGCGATGTGCCTCAATAGCGGCGGGAGAGTCGTATTGATCAAGGTAAATGGCGTTTGGCCGCTCAGCCTGCAGTGTTTCCAGCCTTTTTAGGCGAGTCAGGTGATAGCCGCCGGTATGATCTAGTTCATCGACCTTAAACAACTCCGCACCCAGCAGTTCCAAGCTGCGCTCAGTAGACGGGTTGAGCTTGGGATCCACCAGACAAATCAGTTGATAGCCTTTTACCGCACAGGTCATCGCCATACCAATGCCGAGGTTACCTGAGGTTGAAATAATGATTTCTGCGCCGGGGCTGAGCTGGTGCTCACGCTCGGCCCACTCGATCATGCCTAGGGCAGCACGGTCCTTCATACTGCCCCCGGGGTTTGTGAACTCGAGTTTCGCCAGCAACAGTGGGTTGACCTCAGCGCCATAGCGGTTGAGTTCTACAATGGGGGTGTTGCCAATCGCCTCCAGCACTGAGGCGCTTGTTGCTGGCATAACAGAATCGACATGTTTCGGGGTTCTGTCGATGCTAGGCCTCCGCACTGCCTAAGCGAAACAGCAAAAGGTGACAGAGTCTTTGCCATCCATCGGTATACATGCCGATGGTATAAGGGTGGTTTGGCATCTACACCATGATAAAAGCCTTTAGGCTCAGCGCGCATAACCACGGTAGACTCCCGCGACAGAGGCGCGCTAAGCAACTCAATACCGGAAGCCACCAGTGCCCAAATGACAAACGCTTTAACCTCCCCTGTCCTGCGCGGCGCGCTCGACGCACTCCCGCTGTTTATCCCAGCGCTGCCGTTTGCCTTCGTCTTTGGCATCGTCGTCACTGAAGCTGGCATTCCAGAATGGCTTGGCTGGTCGTCTTCCCCCATTATCTTTGGTGGCGCCATTCAGGTCACACTGTTTACGCTGATTGGTGAGGGCGCTTCTGTCGCTGCGGCGGTGAGCGCTGCGCTGATCGTGGGCGCACGCCATATGCTCTATTCCGTAACCCTCGCTCCCCGCTTTCAAGACCAGCCCAGTTGGTTTCGGTGGGTGGGCTCCTATGTGCTGATTGACCAGGTGTTTGTGCTGAGCCAGATCAAACCGATCGATGAGCCAACCGCCTTTCGGCGCTATTTCTTAGCAGCGGGTTTCACCTTCTGGAGTTTGTGGATGGTCTGCACTGCACTCGGTGTCGTGCTCGGCCCCGCTATCCCACCTGAATGGGGCGTCGAGTTCGCAGCGCCCGTGCTATTTGTCAGCTTGATGATGGCAGCCAGTGACCGGCGCGATAAGCTCGCCGCCGCCGGACTGGCGATGACGATCACCTATCTGTCAGCGGGTTTACCCAACCGCGCCGGTATCGTAATTGCTGTGATCTTGACCGTTACGGTGATGATGCTAATCAAGAGGCAAAAGTCGTGATTGCGCTGGCGATTATTCTTACGGGTATTGGTTCATACACGATGCGCGCATTTTTCATTTTTGCGCTGTCGCGCTACACCTTCCCGCCGCTCCTCTTGCGGGCACTGGAATATGTCGCTCCCACCGTCATGGCAGCATTGGTCATTTCCATGTTGACCACGCCAAAAGGGGAACTGACGGCAGGCTGGGCGGAATTGTTGGGGCTGCTCGCTGCGGGAGTCGTTGCGAAATGGTCCGGCAATCATATATTCGCCCTCTTATCAGGCATGGGGACTTTCTGGATCATCCGCGGGCTGATATGAGTCGCCAGTAATCCCTCAGAGCACCGGGGCCAACGATCGCTATCCAATCCCTCTGAACAGTGCTACAACAGGCAATCTGGTCGGATGAAGGACCGGCAATAAACCACAGCTCAAGGGGGTCAACATGTTCAAGCAATCTTTATTGGGTGCGTTACTGGTCAGCGCTAGCTTCTTTACTCACGCAGAAATTTGGGAGGACTACTCGCTCAGCGAGGAGGTTATCGAGCACACTGTTATCGCGGTGCAGGGCAACTATCTCGACGAGTATCTGGTGCGACTGGAGCGCACCTGTGTACGCAGTATGGAAGTGCAAAAAGAGCTGGGCTACGTCACTGACTACACGATTCTTGTCTCTTCAGCCGCCGACTCACCCAACGTA
>CAXPKH010000138.1:0-11841 GCA_964217615.1 Luminiphilus sp. | reverse complement strand
GTGTAATTCATGAAGACATCGGTATCAGGGTTATGCAGACTGATGCCCTGATCGTCCCGGATTTCGCCCTGAATCGGATCTGACCAAAATTCAACGATGCCCCCTGCGCTCGGCTGCAGGGCATCATTGGTGGCGTTCAAGCGCGCTTCGAGGCTATCAGGCAAGCGCGGAATGCGCTCTGGCTTGGGTAAATTCGGCCCATGGGCCGCCAGTAATACCATTGCTTCAACCAGCGACTCGACCACAAAGCTCTCGTTGGGATTATTAGGATTACTGAAGCGCAATGCGTAACACAGCTCAGAGACACGGTGCTCGACCTGGATGCGTGTATTCATCTCCATGAAGAAGTGCTTGTCCCGGTCAACGATGCACTCAAAGGTCGATACTGAGTCAAGCCCCACGGCCTCGCCAAATCGCGTCGCCTCTTCCTCCATCGCGTCGAGGGTTTTTATGTCCTGCGCGAGTACATCGGCCTCGGCGGACTCGCCAATTTTGCGGGCTCTTGCTTCGGCTCCTGCGAGTGACTCTCTCGTCACGGACACCTCAAGCAATTTCTGCTCATGCATTTGCAGTGAGCAATCCCTGCCTCCCAGCGTGATACACCAATCGCCGTTACCAATGACTTGTATCTCCTGGTGGCGCGTGGTTTCTATATTCAGCTCGACCAGCACGTTCTTGTTATCGCCCACGCCGGTAGCTTTCACCTCATTCAGAATTTCTCGCACCAGCTCGGGCGTCCTTGCGGATTCGCCGAGGGGGACTATTCGCTGGCCTTTGCCACCCCCACCACCGATCGCCTTAAGTCTGACGCGATTTTGGGGGTAGTCTCTACCCATCTGCTCTACCGCCTCGGTGAGCGTCTCGCTCAATTCATCAATGGTGTAGAGATCCAGACCTTTGCGATAACTGGCTACCAGAACCTGCTCCGCCAAAGACTCAATATCGTCCGCCGGATTTTCTGACGCAGTGAGCTCCAACTCATGTTCATCCACCAATGCCAGTAGGGCTTCCTCGGTGGGGTATTTCTTAAGCAGCGTCAACGTTGTGCCATTATCGATGCCGGGGGTAACCGAGACCCCTGCGCGTAATGCGGTGCGCTTTGCCTCGTCCTTCAGGCCCGCTTGCCGCACTGTTCTCGAACAAGGCCCGATGAAATTCAGGCCTGCAGACTCCATGGCCGCTACCATCTGCTCATCCTCAGACATGAATCCGTAACCCGCGAAAATGGCGTTATAGCCCCATTCTTTGGCTATACCGATAATGTCCTGGATCCGTTGCTCACGCTCTTCTTTCGTGGCGCCACTATAGTCGGGCACCCGGTGCACACGGTCAGGATCGGTCAGGGCTCGTAGCTCGGGGGCAAGGGCACCGCGATACACGATCGAGTCTTTTTCGGATAGCAGTATGCCAAAGCCACTAATACCCATCTCGGTAAAAACATCCATCGCCTCTTTTCGAATTGGCCCACGACAGATAATGAGCGGCTTTAAATGTCCGCACCTGAATTGCTCTGACCACTCTGATAAACGTAGCTTTGATCGTCTGTCTGCGTGAATCAGAGGGTTGTTAAGATATTGACTTGTTCCCACTCGCGGGGCACTCCCATACGTTTTCAGTGGAATTCGCGCTGTACCGATTGCATTGGTCCAGGCTGGTAATGTCTCAGGCAAAAAGCCAGCTGCCGCGCGAGCACTCTGCGAAGCTCCGAGGGCATAACAATCTCAGAAATGGACCCAAGGCTCAGCGCTTCTTCTGGATTCATGATCTCCCGCTCATAGCGCTGCGCCAGTTCCGCTTCCTCGGCCTTAATTGCGGCATCAACCGCCAAAGCCGCCTCGGTCTGCGCCTCTTTGTCACCTAAGCCTGTGGCCGTTAATTCAGACGCCGCCTTCTCGATACGTTCCGTTTTGCCTGCCCGAATCTTCTTCAACTCATCCTTGTAGACATACTCCACCCCGGCGGGACCCATCACCGCAACCCGCGTGGTCGGTAACGCTACGACAAAGTCGGCGCCTGTGGAGTAATTGTTGTAGGAAGCGTACGCACCGCCAAAAGCATTGCGAACCAGGACCAAAAAACGTGGTGTCCGCAAATCGACGATGGCATCCAGCATCGCACGGCCCGCCTGAACAATGCCCCGATGCTCCTGCTCTCTGCCGGGCAGGAATCCGGTGGTATCCTCTAGGAAAATCACCGGAATGTTGTAGAGATTACAAAAACGGATGAAGCGTGCATTTTTGTACGCGGCATCTATGTCAATTTGCCCTGATGAAACCGCCGAGTTATTGGCGACAAATCCTAATACATGACCACCCATTCGACCAAAAGCTGTGATGGTATTGCGCGCCCTATCGGCCTGAGTCTCGAGAAAATCGCCGTGGTCACACAACTGCTGGATCAAGATACTGATGTCAAATGGTGTATTGAATCCGGTGGGTGAGTTAAAAGCTTTTTTCAGCAGAATATCGACGTCAACCGTCTGTCGATCTACCGGGTCGGAAGTCTCACGATAAGGCGCAAGCGACGCGTTGGAATCGGGCAGATAGCGAAGTAACTCGCGGACTTTCCTCAGAGCAGCGACCTCGTCCTCCACGACGAAATCTGTGACGCCCGTCTGGCTATGAACCATGGGACCACCCAACTCGTCGGGGGTGATGTCCTCGCCAAGAACACTCTTAACCACCCCGGGCCCTGTCAGGCCAAAAAAAGTATCCCTCGGCTGGATGAGAAAGCTTCCCTGCCTGGGCAGGTAACTCCCGCCGCCTGCATTGAAACCAAACATGCACATGATGCTGGGGACCACACCGCTGATTTTCCGCAACGCGGTAAACGCGTCGGCATAACCGTCTAACCCCCCTACGCCTGCCGGAATGTAAGCGCCGGCCGAGTCATTAAGCCCCACCAGGGGGATACGCCGCTTTGCGGCCAATTCGAAAAGACGCGCTAGTTTCTCTCCGTTAGTCGCATCCATGGAGCCCGCTCTAACGGTAAAGTCATGTCCGTAGACAGCGACATCGCGGCCGTCAATGTTGATAACCGCAGTAACCAGGGAGGCGCCGTCCAGATTCGGGCCCCAGTTTTGATAGAGGACATGAGGTTCGTCATCGGCCAAATACCGAATTCGCTCCCATACCGTCATTCTGCCCTTAAGATGCTGACGCTGACGGCTCGCAGTCCCAGCGGCAACGTACGGTCGCTCGCGGAGCTCGAGCCCTCTCTGCAAGGTGACCTCATAGCGACCTGCTTCGCTCTGCTCGCCGCTGGTAGCGGCAAACGGGTTGTTCAGAGAAACGTCCTGTGGTCCCTGGACGGCCTCTTTGGCGCTATTTTTCATGGATTAACTCTCAGGTCAGATAGATCTGCGAGGCCTGTACGTCACCACGCTTGAAAACCCGCGCACTCTCGTCTGTGCACAGGGCGAGACATTACTTATCCTTATGCATCGCTGTCAATTTTACCCCTAACCGTTATAGGGTTATTTATGGTCCCGCTCGGTGGCGTGACATCGCTCCCCTACACCCGGTCCCTGGCTGATTGGGCGGACCGACTCGCTCATTTACCGGGTTTTGTCTACTTGGACAGCGGCTACAGCGCCAGTGGCAGTGAGCTCGAAATCATTACTGCACTCCCTACTCATACGTTCTCCGCCCAGGATTATTCGAAAAATCTAGACAAATGGATGACCGATATTGAGGAGGCACTGGAACACGCTTACCGAGTCTGCGAACCTTTTGGTTCGGCCGATTTTCTCAACGGCGGACTGGTAGTCGGCAATCTTGACTACGACACTCCCGCTGGCAATCTGGCGCGTCTCGGATCCCGATCATCACAGTCTTTTGCCGGGCTCTACCACTGGGTGTTGGTATCCCACCTGACAACGGGCACCACCGAGGTGCTTTACCACCCTCACTGCCCCGCAGAAACTCGAAGCAAGATTGATTCATTGCTCGCTGACGGAACAGATGTACACGGATCCGCTTTCCGACTCAGCCAGTCTTTCTCGCCCAGTATTAGCAAAGATGAGTATCGCAGGTGCGTAGAGCGCATTCAGGAATACATACTCGCGGGTGACTGCTATCAGGTGAATTTCGCCCAGCGGTTTGATGCAGCATTTGAAGGGGATTGCTGGGCAGGCTATCGCATTGCGCGTGAGAAATTAGCGGGCGGCTTCTCTGGATTCATGAGGGTAAGTAGCTCACGCGCCATCCTCTCACTGTCTCCGGAGCGCTTTCTTCAGATTCGCGACGGGCAAATTTTCACTCAACCGATCAAGGGCACTGCGCCCCGCCATGCCGATCCCCTCAAAGACCGCGAACTGGCTCAGGCGCTTATGCACTCAGAGAAAGATCGCGCTGAAAACGTCATGATCACCGATTTGCTCCGGAACGATCTCGGTCAATTTTGCCAAGCGGGCAGCGTTAAGGTCACCGAGCTCTGCGCGCTCTATAGCTTCGGCAATGTTCATCACCTGATCAGCACCGTTCAAGGGACGCTGGCAACTGGCCTCAGTGCCGGCCAGATCTTAATCGCCACCTCCCCCGGTGGCTCTATTACCGGGGCACCCAAGAAACGTGCCGTAGAGATCATTAACGAGCTGGAGCGCTACCCGAGGGGCGCTTATTGCGGGTCAATATTTGTCATGATGGGCAACAACCGGATGCAAAGCAGCATCGCCATCAGAACACTGGAAACTCAGGGTAATGCGCTCTATTGCTGGGGTGGTGGCGGCATTACCGCAAGCTCTGACTGGCAGGCGGAATATCAGGAAACCTTGGATAAGGTCGGCCCCATCATGACCGCCCTAGAGCAAGGGGGTCAGTGCTCCGGCAGCTCTATGCCTTCATAGAGCGCAATCCGCTCGGATAACTTTGCCCGCGACAAAGCCTCTTGCACCAAATCGCGACCGAGGTGGGGCGCCAGCTCATGAATAAAATCATGCATGAAGCCCCGCAAAAAAGTGCCCTTGCGAAAGCCGAGACTCGTCACAGAACTGGCAAAGAGATGAGAGGCATCGATTTTCACCAAATCGCTGTCCAACTGTTCGTCGTAGGCCATTCCCGCAATCAGACCAATACCCAAACCCAGACGCACATAGGTCTTGATGACATCGGCATCAACAGCGGTGAAAACCACTCTGGGAACCAGCCCTCGGTCCTGAAACGCTTCGTCAAGCTTCGATCGCCCGGTAAAGCCGGTTGTGTAAGTCACAATAGGATGATCAGCAATCGCCTCAAGCGAGCAATGCTCTAACGCCGCCAAAGGGTGGTCTCTGGGTACGACGACACAACGATTCCAGCGATAGCAAGGCAGCGTCACCAGGCTGGCGAATTGATTAAGTGCCTCTGTCGCGATGACGAAGTCAACCTCTCCGTCCGCTGCCATTTGCGCGACTTGTGGCGGCGTACCCTGCTTCATAACCAGAGATACGTCGGGATATCGCGCCATGAATCGCTGAATCACCTGAGGCAGAACATATCGCGCCTGCGTATGCGTAGTAGCGATAGACAGGGTGCCAGCAGTTTCATCTGAAAACTCCTGCGCCACCCGTTTAATGGAATCCGCTTTCCTGAGCATCTCCCCCGCTAAATCGAGAATTACTTCTCCCGCAGGCGTAATGTGAGTGAGATGCTTGCCACTGCGCGCAAAAATCTCTACGCCCAACTCGTCCTCTAGCAGCCTGATCTGCTTGCTGATACCCGGCTGAGAGGTGAACAGGCTCTGAGCAGTGGCAGACACATTGAGGTCGTGATGAGCGACTTCCCAGATGTACCTGAGTTGCTGTAGCTTCAATTGAGCGCCGCCTTTCAGTTTGGCAAAGTACCCAGAAACATTACTCCGGTTTTTCCCGCCAAACCACCTCTAAGTAATAAAATTCTGATTTTTTATGCGCTTTTAATCGGCGTTGGCCACGCCGTGGGGGACATGTCCAGTGGGAACGTGATCCCCCGCCGCCTGACAATGCACCTGTTGGTCATCGAAGAACACATCTGCTCGGTAGGCACGTAGGAACTCGGTTTTGCTAAGCCCCCCCAGGAAGATTGATTCGTCGATCCGAACACCCCATGCCCTCAATGTACGAATGACGCGCTCATGTGCAGGCGCCGAACGTGCTGTGACCAATGCTGTTCGAATCGGTGGATTCTCTGCTGGCAATGCCTGTTGCAGTCGTTGTAATGATGCGAGGAAGTTTTTGAAAGGCCCGCCCATCATCGGTTGCTTTCGCGCCGCGTCCTCGTTAGCCGAGAATGCGTCAAGACCCTGCGACTTGAAAATCCGCTCCGACTCATCAGAGAACAGAACCGCGTCACCATCGAACGCGAAGCGTAATTGTGGATCGTCAGAATGACTCGACGCACTCGAAACCAAAGTGGCCGCTGCAACGCCGTTATCCAGCGCCACTCGCACATCGCTGCCTTCTGCTGACAGAAAGAGCTGGCACCCAAACGCCTTGATGTAGCGCCAAGGCGGTTCGCCACCACAAAATGCAGCGCGGGAAATACCCAAACCGTAATGTTCAATCGAGTTGAAGACCCTCAACCCCGTGTCGGCACTGTTCCGGGACAGCAAAATGACGTCGATACCGAGTTGGTCGGGCAGGTTCGCATTGAGCGCCAATAGCTTTTGCACCATCGGGAAAGCCTGGCCAGGAGCAAGCACTTCCTCCTCGTTCGCGATTTGATAATCGGAGTAGGCCTGCAGCCCCTGCTCCTCGTAGATACGATGCGCATCATCTAGATCGAAAAGTGCTCGCGAGGAGATCGCGATAACCAAGCGCTGGTTTGGCATCTCAGACATGCAACCTCAGGGCACCCTCTCATCAGCGTCGCTACGGCCAAAATACTCCCGAGACAGTTGGAAAACGACAGGGGACAGCAGTAGCAATGCAACCAGATTGGGTATCGCCATAAAGGCATTCAGCGTATCGGCAATCAGCCAAATCAGACCTAAATCAGTACCCGCGCCAATAGGAATAGCCAACACCCATAAAATACGGAAAGGCAAAATGCCTCGTGTACCGAACAAATAAACAACGCAACGCTCGCCGTAGAATGACCAACCGATCATGGTAGTGGTAGCAAATAACACAACGCCCACCGTTACCACCAACTCACCACCTGGTATCGCGGTGCCGAATGCCATAGCGGTGAGACTGGCTCCAGAGATACCCGAGTCCAGAACCCCGGTCAGCATAATGACCAGCCCTGTCATGGTGCACACCACCAAGGTATCGATAAAAGTCCCCAGCATCGCGATCAAGCCCTGCTCCACGGGCTCATTGGTTTGCGCTGCCGCATGAGCGATCGGGGCACTTCCCAGCCCCGCCTCGTTCGAAAAGATGCCCCTCGCCACACCGAAACGAATCGCTGCCCACACGGTCGCCCCGGCAAATCCACCCGCTGCTGAGGCGCCGGTAAAAGCCGTACTCACAATCGTCGACAGCGCCGAAGGGATCATCTGCCAGTGCAGGATAATGACGACGCTGCTCATCACGACATAGGCGACCGCCATGGCAGGTACGACCGCGCTGGCGGTCGCAGCGATTCGTTTGATACCTCCCAAAATCACGGCTCCCACGAGCAGCATCAGCAGGGCTCCGGTCAACGCCCAAGGAATTTGGAATTGATCCGCTAGTACCTGAGCCACCGAATTCGACTGAACGGTATTGGCTAATCCGAAGCCGGCCATGCTCCCAAACAGTGCGAATGCGCCACCGAGAATCGCAAACCGTGGACCGAGACCATTTTTAATGTAATACATCGGGCCGCCGCTGAAGCCACCGCGATCATCCTGCTCTCTGAAACGAACCGCCAAAACCGCCTCGGCGTACTTCATCGCCATTCCAAATAGCGCCGTCAGCCACATCCAAAAGAGCGCGCCCGGCCCACCGAGCGTCATGGCGGTTGCGACACCGGCAATATTGCCGGTACCAATTGTCGCACTCAGCGATGTCATTAACGCTCGGAACGGCGGTATGTCACCGTCTCCCCGCCCACTCCTTCCAGAGGCCAGCATGCGAAAGGCCAACCCCAGCCTGATCCAAGTCAGGAACCCTAGGCCAGCGGTAAGAAATATGCCGGTGCCAAGTAGCAATACCTGCATGGGTACACCCCATGCCCAGCTATTGATTTCTGTAACGAAGGCTTGCATGAATCCTCCCCTAGCGGCGAATGCACAATGACACCCTGATTAGATGAAAACTGCCTGCCTCGCGGGTTTCAGTTTGATTGGAGGGCTGGATACCAACATTCCCAATGTATCAGTTGGCCGCCTCATTGAGTAACTGTTCATGGGCAAACAGCCCGAAGACCCCACCGGTATGAATAAACACAATGTCTTCCGCCTGATCAAAGAAGCCCTCGCGAATATCCTTCAGCATTCCCAAAAAAGCCTTGCCGGTATAAACCGGGTCAAGCACCACCCCCTCAAGACGCGCCAAATCAACAATCAATTGATAAACCTCTGGGGGTGCCACGCCGTAGGCCGGCCCCGCGCTATGATCTCGGGTAATCGGGCTCAAGGTAATGGAAGGCAACTGCGGCCAGCGTCGCTGCGAGGCCAACCAATCAGCAGCCACCCTTGAGTCGAACCACTGCGCATCGTCACACACAGCATATCCGGTGACCGATAAGGGCAAGTCTCCGATTGCCACACCCGCAGTGAGGCCAGTTTGGGTGCCGGCGGAACCGGTGGCAACCGTCACCGCTGCCCGATCAATCTGATGGGCCATAATGTCATGCCCGAGCTCCTCAGCGGCTGCGATGTAACCCCATATCCCCAAGCTATCGCTACCTCCCGTGGGAATCATCAGCGCGGGTTCGCCAGACTCCAGAAAATGCTGCTCAAGTCGCTGATAAGCGGATTGCAACGCCCTGCCCCATCCAGCGGCGGGCAAAATCTCGTAGGTCGCTCCCGCAATTTGGTCCAGCAGGAAATTACCCGTGCTTCGATGGTCGGTGCCATCGGCTCTCAGCACAAGGTGGCAACGTAAACCGAGCTGAGCTGCAACCAGTGCGGTCGCCCGGCAGTGATTGCTCTGTACGCCGCCACAGGTAACCAAAGTGCGAAAGCCATTTTCGACAGCATACGCTGCAATGAACTCAAGTTTTCTGACTTTGTTGCCGGAAAGCACAGAGCCTGTCAGATCATCCCGTTTAATCCAGAGTCGCTTGCCATGACCCCATCGTTCAGAAGCACGATTCAGGCGATGAAATGGCGTGGGGGTCCGCGCGAGATTCAGCCGCGGCGGGTACTCAAGCAGACTCGACACCGACTGACTTCAACGTGCCCTTGGGCAGCACTGAGGTAACGTGAATTTTCTGAAATTTGAGCTCTACATTATTACCCACTGAAAGTATGAGGTAATTATTATCGAGCCCACTTATCTTACCCAGCATTCCTGAAGACAAGGCCACCTCATCGCCCTTTTTAAGCGACCCGACCATCTCGGCATGCTCTTTTTGTCGCTTTCGCTGAGGCCTTATCGTGGTGAAGTACATGAATACCAAAATACCGATCATCATGAGCGGCAGGAACAGGCCCCCACCTTGTGGTTGCTGGGCAGCGGTTTGGGCATATGCCTGAGGAATTAGCATAACGAAGTCTCCTGAGTGCAGCGCGTCACTCTAAGCCCTGCGCGGGCTGGCAACAATACTTTGCGGCAAAGAAGATGATTTTGATCCTCTGTCAACAATGCTTGGGTCCCAACTCTGGATTGGCTGGACAGAGGCTCAACAACTACAGTTTAAAATCGATGGTCACAGGCGCGTGATCGGAGAAACGCTCGTCTCGATAAATCGACTGACGCAATCCGCTTCCCGACAAGCCGGGCGTGACCAACATATAGTCCAGACGCCACCCCACATTATTTGCCCAAGCCTGCCCCCGATTGGACCACCAAGTGTAAAGTTCCGGCTGATCGGTAATCTCTCGAAAGATATCGACCCACTTTAAATCGTCATAAATCCGGTCCAACCAGGCTCGCTCGTGGGGCATGAACCCCGAATTCTTTTGGTTCGACCGCCAGTTCTTTAAATCGATATTTTGGTGACAAGTATTCCAGTCGGCACAAATAATAAACTCTCGTCGTTTCCGCCTTAGCGCCGCAAGGTGCTGATAAAAGGGCTCCATGAACCCGTCTTTACGCGCCTGTGCCGCATCCGACGCGGATCCCGACGGCACGTACAAAGAGACAACGCTCAGACCCGGGAAGTCCACCTGAATATATCGGCCCTCGGAATCCACAATCTCCCAATCCAGCCGTGAGATCACCCGCTGAGGCTTTTCCTTCGTGAAGATTGCGGTCCCCGCGTACCCGGGGCGCTCGGCCTCGTTGTAAAAGCAGTGGTAGCCCTCGGGGTAAAACACGGCGTCGGTTAACTGCGCCTCTTTTGCCTTAATTTCCTGAATACAGACAACATCGGCATCTTGCTGACTCAGCCAAGCAAAAAATCCTTTTCGCGCTGCCGCGCGGATTCCGTTGGTATTGCAAGTGATCACTCGGTACATACGGCAATGCATCTCAAAATCTATTCTGACACTAACCCGCGTCGCTACAGCATATAACGAAGTAATTGGCGCCTTTTTCTTCTGCCCCGGATTACGGTCACCAAGACCTGTTTAACAACTCTTAGCAGCCTCGGGTGGCTGGCCCTGTCCTCTATGGCTGCGTCGCTTGATATAGCAACCAGATTGGCAGACCCGACAGGACTTCCTCAGGCGTTGCGACAACTACTGACGAAGTGACTGATCCACGGCTGTTGGTTGCTGTCACCGCACACTCTACCGGCACATCGTTTTGCAAGCCTGTAACTGTGATTGGTGATTGGCTTGAAGAGACACTATTTTCGCCGCAGGTCACAGTGTAAGTCACCGCCAACCCCCCAGAACTTCCGGGCGTAAAGTAGACCACCAACTCACCGTCTTCGGAAATGATATTGTTGATCACAGGTCTACCCGGTGCTGTGGCGAGAAACGGTGTAACCAAAACGCCATTAGATGAATTGCTGACCCCATAGGAATTGGTGGCTGTCACCTTGCACTCGTACTCCGCTCCGGCCGACAATCCGGGCACCGTGATTGGCGAGCGATTGCGGCTGGCGACGTTTCCAGATCTTGCAAAAGACACTGCAACACTGCAATTACTCACAATGTCACCCGTATAAAATACGCCTTCGATATAGGAACCCGGACATGACGCGTCTATCTCAACGATGGCAAAGCCCGGGGCAGGTTGTATATCGATGTTTAGTCGGTCAAATGGCGTCACTTTGGTGACACCCAGCGGCTCGACCTGACCTCCTGACGTCGCCGTTACGTTGACCAAGTAGTACTTACCCGAGGGCACAAAGGCTGCTTCAAAACTGCAGTCAGAGCCACCAACGGTCACGACATAAGCATTTCCCGAAAGATTACCGTTACAACTCCCTACCACAGACTCCACTTTGTAGCCCGTGTCGGGCGTCAGACTGAAGGATACTGTAGAGCCTTGTTGCGCCTGCTGCGGGGTGACTGGACTGACCCTGCCACCATGACCAGCACCGGGCGAAATAGTGAATGCGGGCAGCGCGGGGTCCGACGCGTTGCCTTCATAGATGTTAGCCACTCGTTGCTTCACATTTTTTAGCGCCCGCACAACATCGGTATAGTTTGCCTGACCACAGGGCACCCCCGCACACGTTAGGTCGGGACTCGAAAATTTATTGCTCCTCGGACTGATGTAGCTTTGCACGGTGCCCCACTGGCCGCTTCTGCCATCGCCAAAGGCGTAATATAGGTACGGTTGGTATCCGTAAGAGTTAGCAATGTCGTGTAGCGCGCCCATGTTATGCCCGAGCTCATGTG
>CAXPKH010000137.1:0-7699 GCA_964217615.1 Luminiphilus sp. | reverse complement strand
GGTTGACTGGCCGAAAACCGGCTGTGTACACTTCGCACCCTCTTGAGAGACCCTTCCGCCTTAGCTCAGTTGGTAGAGCAGCTGACTGTTAATCAGCGGGTCGCTGGTTCGAGCCCAGCAGGCGGAGCCATATACCGAAAAGCCGCACGTCGTGCGGCTTTTTTCGTCTCATAAGTTTGGAGAGACCTAAGCAGAGTCTCTGTAACCCTCCACCTCTGATTCATTTTCCGCATCCATAGCGGGCTCATCATCGTCGGACTCGCAAGCAGTGGCGGGCTGGACTTCAATCGGCCCAGAAGCCTCCCATACAGGCACATGATCCTCGAAGCCCAGATATCGAAGTGTTGCATCTCCGCCCAACACCACTTGTAAAGACCGCCTTCGCAGCTCGGGGGTACCGCCGGCGATGATGTCCTTCATATCCCCGCGCCCCATAAGGGTTATATGAACGGGATGGCCTACCGGCAATTGCTTGTTAACGCCCTTTTCAGACTTTCGAGCCACACCCAAAAATCCTTTGGCACCGGGGATATCGACGTACTCGTCAGGGCAACCCTCGCTGACATCGAAAAACTCGAATTTGCCCCGCAAACCATTAGAGGCGCCTTTCTCAATCGATATCTGCAAAGTGGCTTTTTCACTGGCCTTGAGGTCGCCCGGGGTGAACGACACCACCATCGCTAGGGCAAGCAATGAAACCGACTTATTGAATGGCATGTTCACAATTCCCCATCGCGCATCTTCCACCGGACGTTTAACCAAACCCTGCCAAATCCGCACAGTATTAAGCCACTTTCACCTAGCCCTCTATCGTCAATGGTTCAAAGCAGCTGCGGGCTACCCGCGTTGGCATCACACCTCGCTGTCAGCCTCTGCCTGTGCTTCCGACTCTGTCTCTGATTCCGACTCGACAGCTTGCCCATCAGCGTCGGCCTCGCAGGCGGTGGCTGGCTGCACCGTTATCTCGCCCGAAGACTCCCATACCGGCACGTGTTCCTCAAAGCCCGTGTAGCGCAGCTCCGCATCGCCCATCAGAACGACCTCTAACGCGCGTCGGCGAATTTCCGTAAACAACCCTGAGGCCGATATGCCGGGGTAATCCTTGGGTCTGAACATGAAGACATGCATAGGCTGACCCACGCTAAGCTTTTTATCCGCGCCCTTGTCGGACGCCCTCACGCCGCCCAGAAAATCTTTGGCGCCCGGAATATCGTTGTAGCTGGGACAGCCTTCACTGGCATCCCAAAATTTGAATTTGCTGTTGAAAGACCCTCCTTCGATAGACACACGCAGGGTAGCGGTGTCCGCAATCGCGGGGAGACTCGTTATTGATCCGCTCGTTATCGCAATAACGACTAACCCCGCTATCCGCCCCATCGTTCTCAATTTCATCTGCTAATCCTCCGAATACCGAGCCCATCCAACAGGTGCCTCGGGGTAACGCGTCGTTGCCTACACTCACCTTTCCCTAAAGGTTAATTCCCAGGCTTCTCGTGGGCAAATCTCCCAGACAAGTGAATATCCTGTCATCTGGGTTCTCGTTACACTCCGCCCGCGCATAAAGAGAAGGGGAAACCGTTTTGGAAACCATTTCATGGCAGGATTTCGAAAAAGTGGACCTGAGAGTCGGCACCATCGTAACCGCAGAGGTTTTTGAAAAAGCCCGCAATCCTGCTTACATCCTTCATGTAGATTTTGGTCCGGACATCGGCATTTTAAAATCGAGTGCTCAAATCACGCAGCGCTACCTTCCTTCTGAATTGACGGGGCGCCAAGTGATAGCCGTTGTGAATTTCCCGCCGAAACAGATTGGGCCCCTGCAATCCCAATGTCTGGTCACCGGACTCACCCAAGACGACGGATCAGTGGTGCTTATCGGTCCGGACCGCCCGGTAACAAACGGACTAAAACTGGCCTAGAAAAGTTTGTCGCCCCATCCCGCTTAGCGGGGGCGGATACGATAGAATCGCCGCTCTCGAGAGAGGTCGTAGTCGCGGCTACAAAGAGGTTTTATGGCGAACACCGCTCAATCATCTGCCACGGAAAAGTGGTGGCTGCAAAAAAGCAGACTGCCGCTTATTGTGATCGCACTGGCTGTGGTGATTGCCACCATCTTATTACTGACCCCACCTGAAATTGTCAGCACCGCAAAAGTACCGGCCCCGGTATCTGTCAGGATGGTCGTGGCAAAACCCGAATCGCGACAGCTTTCCGTGATGAGCGAGGGCACTGTCAGACCCCGAATAGAGACGAAACTGATTGCGCAAGTGGCCGGCGAGGTCAAATGGACTTCAGATAACCTGATCGCCGGCGGCCAGTTCTCTGAGGGAGAAGTACTGATTCGGCTCGACAGTAGCGACTACGCCGTTGCGCTGAAAAATGCGGAGGCTCAGGTCCGACAAACGGCAGCCGATAAAGCCTACGCGATGGCGGAAGCTAAGCGGATTGGTGCATTGCATTCGCAAAACCTCGCCAGCATCTCTCAGCTGCAACTCGCTGAGCGCTCTCTGGAAAATTCGCTCGCGGCATCATTGAGTGCCGAAGCGGCGCTGGAACGTGCGCGACTGGACATAGAGCGCACCCAGATAAGAGCGCCCTACGCGGGTCGCGTGCGCAACGAAGCAGTAGATATCGGGCAGTTCCTGCAAAAAGGCGCGCCCGTCACAACGATCTACTCCACCGAAGCCATGGAAATCAAGCTGCCGGTTCCCGACGCGCATCTGGCATTCCTCGACGAGTCCTTGGCGCTTAACGGGGTTGTTGGTGCAGATCTGGCAATTCCGGTTGTCCTCGCAGCCAATTTTGCGGGTCGCGAACAACAATGGGCGGGGCGGTTGGTGCGAACAGAGGGGAGTATCGACGAGCGTAGCCGGTTCATTTATTTGGTTGCTGAGGTCACCGAACCTGTCAACGAATCAGGCACCCAACTGCCGGTCGGGCTCTTTGTGACAGCAGAAATCGCCGGTCGCCAAGTGGATAATGTGGTGGCTTTACCTCGATCTTCACTCAGGGCCAATAATCAGGTGATGGTCATCGACGCCGACAATGCACTCCATTTCCGCGAGGTCGACGTTCTCAGAATGACGAACAACCAAGTACTTGTCTCTGGCGGCCTTGACGAAGGCGAGCGGGTCAGTGTTTCCCCACTGCAGTTTGTCGTGGAAGGCATGCCCGTAACGATCGTCGATTAGGTCATAAAGCGATGCCCAAGCTGATTACCTGGTTTGTCGATAATCCCGTCGCAGCCAACCTCCTGATGTTCATTCTGGTGGCCTCGGGTCTGCTCAGCCTCAAGGACGTACGCAAGGAAGAGTTCCCCAATATCGAGACCCCTATCGTGACTGTCACCGTTCCTTATCGCGGCGCGGCGCCAGCTGAAGTGGAATCTGGTGTATGTACGAGAGTCGAGGAATCGATCTCTGGCATTGAAGGGATCCAGAAAATACGCACCACCGCGGCAGAAGGAAGGTGCGGCGTCATGGTCGAAGTCGATCGCGACGCCGACCTCTCGAAGGCGCTTGACGACGTGAAAGCCCAGGTCAACGCCATATCAACTTTTCCCGCAAACACAGAGCGCCCGGTGGTGTCACAGATCACCATGCAGTCGCTGGTGATTCAACTCGCCGTGCATGGGCAGACCGACGAGAAATCCCTTAAGTTTCTGGTCGAGGATATCCGTAGGGATTTATTGGAATTACCCGCTGTCAGCCTGGTGGAAACGACGTATCTGCGGCCAGACGAAATTTCGGTGGAAGTGTCTGAAGCGACACTGCGTCGTCACGGGCTGACCATCGCCTCGGTCGCAGACGCGATTCGCCGCACCAGCATCGACATACCCGGCGGCACCATCCGAGCCGAGGGAGGAGAAATTCGCCTGCGCAGCACGGGGCAACGTTATTCCGGCGACGAGTTACAAGACGTGGTGGTAATGAGTCATCCGGACGGCTCGCGTTTATTACTGAGCGATATCGCCACGGTGGTAGACGGCTTCGAGGAAGTCGACCAATACGCCGAACTGAATGGCGAACCAGCCATCCTGATACAAATCTGGCGTGTGGGGAGTGACAACGCGTTGGAAATTTCCAGCACCGTTCTGGATTACGTTGCCAGCAAAGAACAATCCTTACCCGATGGCCTGCATCTCACCGTGTGGAACAACGAAGCCAATGAGCTGATTGGCCGACTGAGCGCGATTATCGACAGTGCGCTCAGTGGTCTCGTTTTGGTCATCATCAGCTTGTCCCTGTTCTTGCGGGTTCGTCTCGCACTATGGGTGAGCGCTGGAATCCCCGTTGCCATTTTTGGCGCGATCGCTCTGTTCCCCAGTATGGATCTGAGTCTGAGCACACTGTCTCTGATGGGTTTGCTGCTTTCGCTAGGTGTCGTTGTCGACGACGCAATTGTGGTGGGAGAGCGGATTTACACCAAAGAACAGCAGGGCCTGCCCGGTCGGGAGGCGGCCATCGCCGGCACCAGTGAGGTGGCCGTGCCCGTTTTCTTTGGGGTACTGACCACCATTGCAGCCTTTTTTCCCATGCTCAGTGTGGATAGCAACCTCGGGCAGTTTTTTATATCCATCGGCTGGACGGTCGTGTTGTGCCTCATCTTCAGCCTCATAGAATCCCAACTGATACTCCCATCACATCTTTCCCACCGACGAAGAGGCCGAGGCGAGACCGGCTGGGGCATCCGCTGGGAGCGGTTCCAGGATCGCTTATCCGGTTCTCTGGAACGCTTTTCTGACTCTCGCTACCGGCGGGTCGTTCAGTGGAGTATTGAAAACCGCTACGCGGTGCTATCGGTCGCGCTGGGGATGATGATTGTCACCGGTGCCACGCTCGCGAGTGGGCGGCTCATCTTCCAGTTTTTCCCCTCCGTATCGGGCAACAATGTTGTTGCTCACGTCGCCATGCCGGAGGGATATCCCATTGCCAGCACGAAACAGGTGTTGGCAACGCTGCAGGCGTCCGCCGCCAAGACCCGGGCACAAATCGATGCTGGCATGCCCGAAGGAAGCTCAGCCTTCACCAACGAGTTGTCGTCTATCGGGGTCACTATTACTCAGGGCGCGATGGTCACGATTGGAGAGACAGGCAGCCACATAGCCGAGGTGTCGCTCAATTTGGTTCCCTATCGCGAGCGCGGCGGAAAAACCCCTCAGGAAATCGCCAATTTGTGGCGAGAACTGACTCCACCCATTCCTGACGCGCTGGAACTGAGTTTCACCGCGAACGCGGTCTCGGTGGGCGCAGATGTCGATCTCGAGCTGCGGGGCCGGGACATTGAAGAACTGGGAAAAGCCGCTTCAGCGCTGGACGAGGCGTTGCATAGCTTCGGCAATCTATATGACATCAGCAACAGCTACCGCTCGGGAAAACGGGAGCTGACGCTGGAAATTCTCCCCGCCGCCGAAACGCTAGGCCTTACGCAAGCGGATCTGGGTAATCAGGTCCGCGATGCGTTCTATGGTCGTGAGGCACAACGTGTCCAACGAGGACGCGACGATGTTCGGGTGATGGTTCGCTTCCCTGAGGCCGACCGCAAAGCCCTCAGCACGTTGGAAACGATGCGAATTCGGCTTCCCGATGGTACCGAGGTGCCCGCGCTGACCGTTGCAAGGGTCACAGAAACGATGGGTAACGCCTCCATCGAGCGCACTGATGGTCAACGCAGAATCAACGTATTGGCTTCTGCGGACAGAACCATTGCCGCTCCCGAAGCAGTCATGGCTACGCTGTTCGACAGGCAGATCCCCGAGATATTAAGCGCCTATCCGGGTGTTTCAATCACTAAAGCGGGAGAAGCCGAGGAGCGGGCCGTCGCGCTTGGCGGATTGATCAATAGCAGTCTCATCGCGCTCATGGTTATCTACGCGCTACTGGCGATACCCCTCAAATCCTATTTACAGCCCATCGTGGTAATGGCCAGCATTCCTTTTGGGTTCATCGGCGCCATCCTGGGACATCTAATCATGGGCTACGATCTGGTGTTTTTCTCTCTACTGGGGATGGTTGCACTGGCCGGCGTTGTGATTAATTCCAGCCTTGTTCTGGTGGACTTCATCAACCGGAATCGAAGACTCCATGGTATGGCACTGCATGATGCAGTGATCGACTCAGGCGTGTCCCGCTTTCGGCCCATTTTCCTAACCTCCGTGACGACGTTTCTGGGCTTGATGCCGCTGATGGTCACCCGAGACTTCGATACCGCACCTTTTGTTCCGATGGCGGTGTCCCTGGGATTCGGTGTCATCTTTGCCACGGCGGTCACCCTGCTTCTGATACCGTCGCTTTATGTCATTCTGGAGGACTGGCTGGCTTTAACGCGTGAACCGGCCCAGACCCCGCGACAAGCCGCAGAACAGCCTTAGTTACACCTGAAAGCGATCAAGAAAGGCATCAATGAGCTGAGACTGGCCGGGCTCAGCACTCAGACTGCCACAGAGATTGATCATCGCGAGATCTGGGCGGTTTTGCCGCTCATAGCAGGCCTGGGCTTCAGCAGGCCCGTGTACCCACTCGGCCAACAGCGCGGGGCTCACCGCGCCGGCCTCGGGCACCAACACAAAGTCAGCCAGATTGTGCAGCGTTTTCAATAGTTTCGGGCCTATCATTTGTGGCGCAATGAACGCCGCGTCCACACGTTCGATCATCGACAGCGAGACATAACGCAGAAAAGGCAGGACCGGGGACACCTCCGTAAAACCCATAAAGGCATTGTGTGGGGATAAATAAGCGCGCCAACGCGACTTGTGATCTTGCTGAACCCAGCATTCCTCGCCGAAAAAGCTGTGGGTATCGAAAGGCGGTCGCCAGTCGGTATTTAGCACGACGGTATCCGCGTCGACCCAGACGACCAGCCCCCCTCGCTCGGAAAGCACCGATGTCATCCAGTCGAGGCGCGCGAGGTCAGCCATCACCGGTGTGCGACCGACAAGCTTGTCGCGGATTGCCTCAGGGATTGTTGCAAACAGGTCGTCACCCCGAGTGCGATAATCAAAACCCTGGCTGGCTGCCCAATCCTTCACGGAGCCCATACAGCGGGACAGCCACTTCGGCGTGGTCGCTGGAGCCGATTGCAAGATCGTAACGGGACTCACAACATGTAATGTTCGATCAGGCAATGCCCTGGTTGTCGCTGAGCCCAGACAACGTGGGCTGATTGGGGTTCACCGCTTGAACTTTTCCTTCGCTTCGTAACCAGCGGGCTACCACATCCCATATCGGCTCGCCGCCCTGGGGTTGCATCGAGGCCCAACCTGCGACCTTGTAGGACTTGCTCGCCTCGATCGGCGTGCCATTGAGCCTCATATTTGAAATACGAGCCCCGGCAGCGGCCAATGGCGCCATGTCATATGAGAGTCCTCCAACGCGCACCATATCCCCCCCCTGTTGGTAGTAGGGGTCGGGGTGGAACAGGTTATCGGCAACGTCTTCCAAGACCCGTTTCAAAAACTCGCCGCTCATTTCAGTGAGCGTGACCGAAGGATACGTAATCGCGACTTGCGCCATGAGATCTTCCATGGTGATAACGGAACCGGGCAGCAGGGTCGTGCCCCAGCGGAAACCCGGCGAGAGTGAGATGGGCGCGTCCAGCTCCTCCATCAGCGCGTCGCAAATCAACTGATCGAAGCTTCCGTTGAAATTACCGCGGCGATACAAAAGCGCATCAGTTTGCGCCAGGGGCTCTGAGAGTTGCG
>CAXPKH010000136.1:0-2825 GCA_964217615.1 Luminiphilus sp. | reverse complement strand
GCAGAACCTCCTCTCCCCGACCACGGCGCACCTTCTCGAACCAGTCTGGGTCAGCCAGCGCCTGACGAGCAAAACCCACTGCGTCCGCCTTGCCTTCGACCAGCAAAGACTCAGCCTGCTGGAAACTATAGATCCCGCCCGTCGATATCACGGGGGTGTTAAACCCCGCAGCGTGCAAAGCCTCTCTTATCAACGCCACCGGCTCACTATTTCGCCCCCATGGGCCTTGCTCATCGGATAGATAGGCGGGCATGCATTCATAGCCGCTTTGTCCCGTGTAGGGATATGCAGCCCACCCCACCTTAGGCTGCTTGGCGTCATCAAACTTCCCCCCTCGGGAAAGACTGAGAAAATCCATGCCGGCGCGAGAAAATGCCTCCGCAAAAAAGCAGGCGTCATCAATACCGCTGCCCGCTGCAATGATTTCCTCGCTGAGGAAGCGGCAGCCGACCGCGTAATCATCCCCTACCGCGGCCCTGACGGCTTGATAAACCTCGAGCGGCAGTCGCGCCCGATGCTCCCGACTCCCACCGTAGCCATCGGCGCGTGTATTGGTGGCAGAGAGAAAAGATGCCATGGTGTAGGCGTGGGCGTAATGCAGCTCAACGCCATCGAATCCCGCCGCTTGCGCTCGTGTCGCAGCCTCACTGAACAGTAACGGCAACGTGTCAGGCAAGGCGGCAATCGCCGGCAGGTGCATATCGGTAACACGCTCGCGATAACCCGCGCGCAGCGACTCCAGCTCTCGTGCCGACAGAACTTCCTCCAGCGCCACGTCGGTGAGCGTGAGTAATCGCTCTCTCACCGCCTGCTCGTCTTCTCGTTCCATACCCAGCCGCCGCCGATGGGTGGCTGTCACTTCGAGGAAACGGGCGAAGAAATCCTCTCGCTTGGGACGACGACGAATCGTGAGAAAATCAATGAGCTGTATCAGCAGTCGAGTCTGGCCGTCGCTGGCATCGCGCACCGCGTCGGTTAATCGCCGCAGGCCTGCAACGTATCGGTCGTCCGAAATCCGCAATAACGGCCCACTGGGAATATCTCTTATGCCTGTGGCCTCAACCACAATGGCGCCGGGTTTACCCTCTGCAAAACGCACGTACCAATCGATCACGTCCTGCGTAACATCACCGTCTTCACTCGCTCGCCACGGCACCATCGCTGGCACCCAGGTACGCTGTTTGAGCGATAGATTAGGGGTAGATATTGGGGAATAGAGGCGGCTATCAGTGGCCTCCTGAGCCGTGGGCCAGCACGTTACAACGGTCTCGTATTTAATTCTCTCTGGCGGCTTCCACACGCTGTCAATCCTCGATATCGCCGACGCTCACCTTGATCTGTTTCAGCATTGCCATCATGCGATCGTACTCAGCGCCACTCAGCGCGCCTAAGCACTCCACGATCCAGGCTTCATGCGCTATCGCCATCTCAGAAAATCGCTTTTTACCCGACGCAGTCAAGGTCACACAAAAAGCGCGACGGTTACCCGGAACGGGTTCGCGGCTGATCAGTCCCTCGCTCTCGAGCTGGGTAGCAATCCCAGATACGTTGCCACCAGATACCATCATCCGCTGTGACAAATCGCCCATCGTCAGCCCCGTGGGCTCGCGCGCCAATTGCGCCATCAGGTCAAATCTAGGTAGCGTGGTGTCGAACTCGCGTCGCAGACGGTTCCTGAGATGCTTTTCAATCAGATTGGTGCAGGTCAATAAGCGCAACCACAACCGAATCGCGTTATGGTCGTCCTGTTCAATCCGTGACTCGTGGTCCAGACGCGATTGTCTCGCCGAAGCATCCATTTTCTAATACTCACTTAACAAAGCTCGATTTTAATATTTTAAACATAAAATGTTTCTTCTATACTAGCGAAATGTTTTAGATATAAAACGTCTCTGGCGTCTCGGCACAAGGAGAACATGCGGTGAAAGTCATCTGTCTGGGCGGTGGGCCCGCCGGTTTGTATCTGGGAATCAGCCTCAAACTCCGCAATCCCGACCACGAGGTTGAGGTTTATGAGCGCAATAAGCCCGATGACACCTTTGGGTGGGGGATCGTCTTTTCAGACCAAACAGTCGACAACATCACCGCCAACGACCCGGTCAGCGCGCAACGCATTATCGACGAGTTCATTCATTGGGACCTGATCGACTGCCATGTATCGGGGTCTGTCGAACGATCGGGCGGCCACGGCTTTATTGGGCTGGGTCGCAAACGCTTCCTGCAACTGCTGCACGAGAGAGCCAGGGAGTTAGGTGTCGGGCTCCACTTCGAGCAGGAGATTGAGCTGGATGATATCGATACCCGGTTCGCCGATGCCGACGTCATTGTCGCCAGCGATGGCCTGAACTCAAAAATCCGCAATACCTATCGAGAGGAGTTTGGCTGCACCATAGAGACGCGGCCCAACAAGTTTGTGTGGCTGGGAACAAATCAAACCTTCAGAGATGCCTTTACCTTCATTTTTGAACAAACCGACCACGGCTGGATTTGGGCACATGCCTATCAGTTTGACGAAAACACCTCGACCTTTATTGTCGAGACAACACCCGAGGTTTATGACGCTCTCGGCTTCGACGATATGTCACATGAGGAAAGTGCGGAGCGCTGTCGACAAATCTTCGAGAGATACCTCGACGGCCACACGCTTATGACCAATTCGGCCCATGTCAGGGGTTCCGCTTGGATTAACTTCCCCGCAGTGTATTGCGACAACTGGATCAAAGACGATCGCATTGTGCTGATCGGCGACGCGGCGCACACCGCACATTTCTCGATCGGCTCAGGGACAAAATTGGGTCTGGAAGATGCTATTTCCCTAGCTCACC
>CAXPKH010000135.1:0-2500 GCA_964217615.1 Luminiphilus sp. | reverse complement strand
CTGCCCAATTTACTGACATCAGGCGCCCTGTTCTGTGGGTTCTACGCCATTATTGCGGGTATGCAGGGCGATTTTTACGCGGGTTCGGTCGCTATTTTGGTGGCTATGGTGTTCGATGGCTTGGACGGCCGCGTGGCACGACTGACCAGAACCAGCAGCGCTTTTGGCGCGCAATACGACAGCCTGTCGGACATGGTGAGTTTTGGCATCGCGCCTGCGCTGCTGACCTTCAATTGGGCGCTGACTGGTTTGGGCAAGGTTGGTTGGGTCGCAGCGTTTATCTATGCGGCCTGTACTGCACTGCGCTTGGCCCGATTCAACGCCCACATGGAAAGTGACGACACGGTCAATTTCACCGGTCTGGCCAGTCCTGCCGCCGCCGCGACCGCGACCAGCTTGGTTTGGATGGGGCAAACCCATGGCTGGACCGGTCCCACACTCGACTGGGTGCACGCCCTGCTTCTGGCCGCTCTGGGGTTCCTGATGATTTCTCGTTTCCCCTACTCCAGCTTCAAGTCCATTACCTTTGAGCGACGTGTTCCGTTTGTGCGCATGTTGCTGGTGGTCGCCCTGCTGGGGTTGATTGCTTTGGATCCGCCGGTCGCTATTTGGGGGCTCGCGATGATTTATGCCCTGTCAGGGCCGGTGCAATATCTGCGGGGTACTGAGTCCATCAACCGAGACACCGATACAGCCCATGCCAAGACGGATCTACACTGACCCCACGATCGCGGCCTCGGATATCACGCCCGAGGCGGTATTCCTGAGTCGCCGTAATTTGATTGCCGCGTCGACTGCGTCTTTGCTTTCCCTGCCGACGAGTGCTGAAGAGCGCCCGGTGGGTCAGACTGCGCTGCCTTACACGCCGGATAGCAATGCAGATTTGGCGGCGGAGAAAACGCCATGGGATGCGGTGACAACTTACAATAATTTTTACGAATTCGGCACCGATAAATCGGATCCAGCGCGTCACGCGCATGCGATGACGACGGATCCATGGTCGGTTTCTGTGGGCGGCTTGGTCAATAAGCCCGGCGCACTGCATTTGGAGGATCTGCTGAGCAGTTTCGATCTGGAGGAGCGAATCTATCGGTTTCGCTGCGTCGAGGCTTGGTCAATGGTAGTGCCCTGGGTCGGATTTCCGCTCTCAGCGTTATTGGAGCGTTTTGAGCCCAAGTCTGAAGGGCGGTTCGTCGAGTTAAAAACTCTGTATCGTCCCAGCGAAATGCGCGGCACTCGCTCGTTTAGCAGCGTCATCGACTGGCCGTATCGTGAGGGTTTGAGGCTGGACGAGGCGATGCATCCGCTGACACTGCTGGCGGTCGGTCTTTACGGCAAGACGCTACCCAACCAGAACGGTGCGCCACTCAGGCTGGTGGTGCCGTGGAAGTACGGCTTCAAAAGCATAAAGTCGATTGTTGAAATCAACGTGACGGCTCAGCAGCCTGCCACCAGTTGGCAAACGTTGCAGCCCCAGGAGTACGGGTTTTACGCGAACGTCAATCCCGACGTGGACCATCCTCGCTGGTCTCAACGTTTTGAACGCCGGCTGCCTTCCTCTATCTTCAACCCGAACCGCGTCGCTACGCTGCCTTTTAACGGTTATGGTGAGAGCGTGTCGGGTTTATACGACGGTATGGATTTGCGGCGTTTTTACTGAGCGCCGCCCCTTGTGCTGTTTGCGGTGACCTGCATGCGGGAGACTGTCTCTCCGGGCGCTTGTAAGAATGAGGTGCTGTCAGTGTGAGCGAGCAGCTGTCCCCTAGATTGATCACTGGCTTGGCTGTCACCGCTTGCGGTTTGCCGCTCGGCGTACTGGCGTGGCAATTGGCTACTGGGCAGTTGGATCCTGATCCCGCCAAATACCTGATGCAAGGTACCGGCAGCTGGGCATTGCGCGGGCTGGTGTTAGTGTTGTGCGCGGCGCCCCTGGCGCGATACGGGTGGGCGGGACTTTTCCGTTTTCGGCGCATGCTGGGCATTGCTGTATTCGTTTATATCAGCACCCATTTGCTGCTGTTTGCACAGGTCTACGTTGGCTGGGATACATCGCTTTTGTGGGAGGAGCTCGAGGAGCGTCCTTATGTGATGGTCGGGTTTGCCGCCTGGGTGCTGTTACTCCCTTTGGCGCTCACCTCGACCGATGCCGCCAGGCGTTGGTTAGGCCGACGGTGGCGATTGCTCCATCGATTGGTTTACCCCGCCACGGTGTTGGCTTGGCTCCACATCTACTGGTTGGCCCGCTCCGACGTTGGCGAGGCCCTGTTTTACGGAGTGTTATTCGCCGCGCTGCTTGGCTGGCGACTTCGGCGCTAGTGAAGGCTTCCCGGGTATACACAGTCAGCGTGCCCGGGGATCTGGTCGCCCAGCGCGGTGGGCTCTTGCCACCACCACCGGCATTGCCCGGCGCGCTGTTCGTTGTTAACATCCGTCCCCCGCGACGCGCCTGAGGGAAGCCATAGGGCGCGGTATCTGAGCGCTCAAAACTTTTTTAAAAAAA
>CAXPKH010000134.1:0-3524 GCA_964217615.1 Luminiphilus sp. | reverse complement strand
TCACCAGCACTCCAAAGCCCCCATATTTGGATTGCGCCTCTAGGCGCCGCTCGGCGCTGTCACCTCGGTCTTCCCACATGAGTGAGAAAAAAGCGCGTTTCTCGCGAGCGAAGGCCAGGTAGGTGTGGCCCAAAGCCAGTATGCCCTCGAGAGATCCCGCTTCATGCGCCTCCAGCGTCTCCATTGCCGCGTGGTCGAGGCCCAGAAATGCCAGATCACGCACAGCCCTCAGCAGCTCTTCCTTACTGGCGAAGTGTCGGTAAGGCGCCGCGGCGCTGACGCCGGCTTTGGCAGCGGCCTCCGCCATCGTGAAGTCCAGCGTGCCATCCCGCTCGATTAATTCTGCAGCCGCGGTAATCAAGGCATTGCTCAAATCGCCGTGGTGGTAGTTGCAGCGTGCCTGAGTCATGCTGCCTCCTGTAGCGTCATGGAGGATTCAGGCGCCGCCTGAGGCTTGGGTTTCAGGAAGTGACGCCCGGGATGCATCAGCAACGTATAGAGCGGTGGCACAAGGTAAAACGATACGATCGTTGAGAGCAGTACGCCACCGGCGATCGCCATGGCAAACGGTGGCCAGAACTGGCTGCCCTCCAAAATGAGGGGCAAGAAGCCGCCAAAAGTGGTCACAGTGGTGGAAACAATGTGCCGGCTGGCATCCATCACCACATCGACTATGGCATCGGGGTCACCAAGGCTAGCCTGCTCATCTAATTTGAGCCCGCTGAGAATGATGATTGCCGCATTAATAGAGACGCCTACAGAGCCGATGACGCCAATGAGGGCTTGAATGCCTAGCGGGTACTGGAAGACCGCCAGTGCGAGCAGGCTAAGCCCGAACGAGCAGCCGGTGACACCAAACGCGATACCGGTCAGTCGCCACGAGTTAAAGGTCAGCAGGATTGTCGCCAACATAGCGGCGAGAATCGTACCAATAGGCGCCATCAGGTCCTCTACCAACTCACCGCGTTCCTGACTGTCACCGCCGAATTCCAGAAAGTAACCGCTGGGGAGGGCAATCGGGCTGGCTTGCAGATCTGCCGCCAACATTTTCAGGGCCTCCTCCGGGAGCACGCCGCGCTTGAGATATCCCTGAACATTATTCAGTCGGTCGCCATTCTTGCGCGCAATAGGGCTCTCGTCGGGGATCAGGGCCACGCTGCCCAGCGCGCTGAGCGGCACAGCAGGCACCAGCATATCGTTGCCGCGGCGCTGAACGGGGATCCGGATGTTGGCCAGATCATCTGTACTGTCCCATTGCTCGCGCTTCAGAATCGCTCTGACCGGCAATCGCTCGGTGCCCTCGAGTAATTCTCCACCGACACGCCCCTTTAGGGCGCTTTCAATACCCCGTGCGACTTCGGCCTTACTGAGGCCGACACGCTTTAGTGCTGATTCGTCGAGATCAAAGACCACCTTCGGCGGCGCGGGCGCCATGGACACTTTGGTGTGGGTGACATCGGGCAGAGCGGCCATGCGCTGCCGGAATTGCTCTCCCAACGATTTGAGCATCTCTGTGCTGGGCCCGTATAGCCTGACTTCAAGCGGTGCGTCTACCGGTGGCCCCTGATCGATGCCGCGGACCAGGATTTGTGCCTGCGGATATTCCCGATCGACTTCTTTTTGTAGGCGCCGGATCAGTGCGTCGGTCTGGTTTTCATCGGTCGTCAAAATCAATGCCCGGGACCAACTCGGCACGCCTTTTACATTGGCGCGCAGGTTGTAATAGAACTCGGGTGGGCTTTCTCCAATCGACCAGTCCACCCGTCGAATCAGCGGCTCGGCACGCAGCTTTGCATCGACTTGGGTGACCAGTGCCAGCGAATCGTCAATCGACGACCCCTCCGGCAGTTTGACGTCTAGGTACATTTGATCGCGGTCGGTACCAGGGAAAAACTGCAGGGTCAGTGTGCTGAGGCTCAGAAATCCGGCCATCGGTAGCGCCACGGCCAGGGCAAAGGCGCCCAGCGGGTTGCGAATGGACCAATTTAATGAACGGCGGAAGGCCGCGGTCAGTTGTGGATTGTCGGCGCCCGCTCGCCACCAGCGACGCTCTAAAGCGAGACCTGAGGGCAACCAGCGGGAAGCCAGAACCGGTGTCACGGCCACCGCCAGCACGAAAGAGGATACGAGCATCGCCACGACTGCTACGGCAATCGAGCCCAAAAAGTCACCCCCAGCGCCGGGAAGTAAGACCATGGGAATGAAAGCTAGCACCGTGGTCAGGGTGGAGGACAGTAGCGGGATCCGCATGCGAGATACGGCGTGGCGCATGGCTTCGATCGGAGGCAATCCCGCCAGCAGACGTTTGCGAATCTCGTCGGTCATGACAATAGAGCCGTCGACCAGCAAACCCAGAGCCACGACGAGACCGGTCACCGACATATGCTGGATTGGGATCTTCAGGTAGAACAGGGCGATCATCGACATCAGTGTGCATAGCGGCAGGATCACGGCCACCACGAGTGCAGCACGCCAGCCTAGGGTGACCAGCAACACCATAAGTACCAGCGCAATACCCACTAACAGATTTTTACCTACACTCAGCAGCCGGTCGGTGGTGTAGCCCGCTTTATCGAAACTGGTCTCAATGCTGACGCCATCGGGAGCGCCGGCGCGGTAAGCCGCGAGGAACTCATCGAATTGTGCGCCATAGCGGTCTACCTGATAGCCCGGCTGCATTTCGGCAGCGATCAGCACCGAGCGCTGGCCATTGGAGAGTGACACGCTCTCGAATGGAGTGACCTCGGTTTTGCGTACTTCAGCGAGATCAGAGATGCGAATGGCGCGCCCGCCGGGCAGGCCGCGCACAATCACGTTTCGCACAGACTCCAGATCGGTAAATTCTCCGGTCAGCTCTACCGTTAAGGCAGCGCCCGCGCCTGTCAGCTGCCCGGCAGGGGCTCTCGCATCGGCCTCGGCGAGTGCCGCGGAGACTTCACTGATCGAAATGCCCAACATCGATAACCGGGTCTCGTCGAGTTCAACCCGAACTTCTTCATGGGGCAGGCCGTAGAGCTTGACCCGCCGCGTCATCGGCACGCTGCGTGCGGCGTCCGCGAACAGTAGCGACTGGCGCCGTAGTTGAGCCGGCGGCAGCACGCGGCCCTCAGCACCGCTGATAGCGATGATCTTGACGAACTCGGTCCAGATTTCGTCATCAAAGTCCGGCGGCGAGGTGCCAGGGGGGAATGTCATTGCCACACGGTCAACGACGTCCCGCAGCTCGGCCATAATCTGCGTGAGTCGGGCAGGGGGTGCTTTGTAGTCAACCTCTACGAAAATCAGCGACACGCCGGAAGCGGACGTACCGTCAACCTCCATGACATCCGGCTCTTCCCGCAGGGCATCAACCATGGGTTTGGTAATCAATGCTTCGACTCTCGCCGGACTTGCGCCGGGGAAGAAAATCTGGATTTTGGCGAACCATGGTGTGATGGCGGGGTCTTCCTTGCGCGCCATACCACTCATGCTGGTATAGCCGACAACCAGAATTGCCAGGATGACCAGTGCCAGATAGCGCGTAT
>CAXPKH010000133.1:0-5192 GCA_964217615.1 Luminiphilus sp. | reverse complement strand
TTAATCGGCACCAGACACAACTCAAGCGCTGAACCCGAACGCACCAGAACCACGGCCACATCCGCCACCGCGGCATCGGGCACTGTGGTTTTAGATCCTGTAACGCGGTCACCCGTGCGCTGTGTCTCCAGTTGTTGCAGCGCCAGCCTGCCCGGTCGTTCGGCTGCAGCAAATGCGGCCACACACTCGCCGCTCGCTAATTTGGGTAACCAGGTAGATTTCTGCCCTTCAGTGCCCAGGCGGTTAATTGCCTCGCTAGCCAGATAGACAGAACTGCTGAAGGGCAAAGGGGCGACCGCGCGCCCCAGCTCTTCTGCAATCACGGCCAACTCGTAATAACTCAGCCCCAGGCCGCCATAGGCCTCGGGGATTGTCGTTGCCGTCCACCCCATTTCAGCCACCTTTTGCCACAGCGGCTGATCCCAACCTAAATCGCCATCCAATACCGCCCTGACGACCGCGGTTGTGCAGTGTTCGGCGAGAAAGCCCCTCGCCTGCTCTCGCAGCATTTGCTGCTCTTCAGAAAATTCAAAATTCATGACTCTTACCTCGGGCGCGACGATGTTAGGTTAGCAGAAGCTCTCCTCGGTGATTACGCCGCAGCCAATAATTGGGGTGCTGATTCTCGCAAGCGTTGGTACTCAACAGGCGGTTTAAACCCCAGCTCAGCGCGCACGGCATCGAGGGGCTGCGCCAGCTTCTGCTCCCAATGGACCTCGGCCATCCATACCGCGCCTCGAGCAATTTCCGCCCCTTCTCGGATGAGCGAGCGAATAGGAATTGCCGGGGCTTCTCGCTGATACTTCCATCGACCGATCCTGACGATAAAGCGGATACCACGGTTAGGTGTTTGCGTCGTCATAAAAGACAAAAGACTGAGCTCGCCCACGGGGTCGCGACCGTAGCCGGTCATGACGTGCTGCAGGTCATGAATATCTCGGAGTCGGTCAGCCAACCAGCTCTCATCTTTCGACAGCCCCCGGTATATCTCCGCACGTGACGGCGTCTCGCTGGACGCAATTAACCCGTCTGCGGACAAATTCTCTCCGTGCACAAAATCGTAATAGACCCGTCCTATCGAGCCCTCGGGCAGGCTTTTCAACCATTCACGATTGTTGAGGCAACGAACAATGTCAGGTTTTTCGTTGAGCAGTGCTCGACCACGCTCTGTAGCGCGCAGCCGCCTTACCGCAGCGCCCAAGCTGTCGCCCTTGAGCGCCTCAATAATATGAAAGACTTGCGTCGTATCGTCTGGATTTTTCAGCAGCTCCCGGATCGCACGCCAGGCCCTCAAAGGCTCGACACGCTGGCGTGCCAACATGGCTTTTATTCCTTTCATCGACTTCTCTCAATTTGCACCGTGGGTCTCATGCTCCGCAATGCGCCGTAACTCAGCCTGGACGATTGAGAACTTCGGATAATCCCCCGCGTCATGCGACAACCGCGAATAGGGTAGCGGTGATTGCGGCACCCAACAACGCATAGGGTAGCTGCGTCAGCGCATGCTCATGGGTTCTGCAACCCGCACCCTGAGCAGATAGCACTGTGGAGTCTGAATAGAAGCAGGCGTGGGATCCGAAGCCACTGGCTGAGAAAAGCGCGCCCATCACCAGCGGGATACTCACATCAAAAGTCTGCGCCAGAGGAAAAGCAATGGGCATGGTGATAGCGATGACGCCCCAGTTGGATCCGGTGGTAAAAGACAACAAAGATACGGTGATAAAAACAACAACCGGCAACAAACCGGCCGTCATGAACGGCGATACCGCTTCGATAACATAGGGTGTCAGCCCGAGACGGTCGTTTGCCTCTACGAATACAAAAAGCGTCAATAGCATGGACAACACCGGCACCATCGACTTGATGCCATCTACGCAGGTGTCAAATAAGTCAAATAGCGGCATCACGCGCCACAAGGTGTAGTAAACGAAAGTGATCAATATCGCCGCGATGACCCCTCGTAACAGGTCAATACTGGGGAACACCGTGAAAAAAATCATCGCAATGATGGGGAAGAAAAAAACCATCATGCTGCCTTGACTGCCCTCCTCAACGGCCAACGCGCTATCTTCATGGATTCCCAGATCACCCGTTGTCTCGGCCAGTTGCTCAGCACGCCGCATGGCACCCACCAGAGGAATGATGCCCACCGCCACCAGCGGCACGATAAGAATGGCCACAATCGGATAGAACATGTAGGGGATGGTCTGCACAAAAACCTGCAGTCCCTCGCCTTCGGCAGCAACGCCATTTTGTTCCAACAAACTCGCGAAGTAAGCTCCCCAGCTCGACAGTGGAATGAGCAGACAGAGGGGCGCTGCGGTCGAATCGACAACATAGGCGAGCATGGCGCGGGACGTTCGGAAACGATCCGTCACCGCCTTCATGGTCGCGCCCACCGTCAGGGAATTCAGGTAATCATCGAGAAAAATCACCAAACCCAGACCCCAAGTAGCTAACAAGCTACCCCGCTTGGTCTCGATGCGTTTAATCAGCGCGCGCCCAAACGCATGGGAGCCCCCTCCTTTTACCAACAACCCGATAAAGCCGCCATAAAGGCCACAGACCAGCATGACCCAGGCCACATCCTCAGTCATGAGAACCTCAAGCGTTGCGCCCGCCAGAGCGTCAAGAAATCCTGCACCCTCCAGAATGAAAAATGCGAAAAGGGCGCCTGCGAGCACGGACTCGAGGGTGCGGCGACTCCAGATGGCTAAAGCCAGCACCAGCACCGTTGGAAGTAGCGTAATTAAACCGTAATCCATTGCCAGAGATATCCTGATTAGACCCAGCGTAGGGGAAAGCGAAGGGCATTATCAGCGTACCTTGATCCCACGTAAACGCGCGTTTTGCGCGGCGGTTTTGGGGTTTTTACGCTTGGTTTGCAGCACCGCAAACGTGTAAGGTGCCTGATTTTACTGAGCACCTCCTCTCTCCTTAGGCCAATTGACGTGTCACTTTCCCATTTGCTCAAGCAGATCGCTGATTCCGCACCGGGCCCGCAGACCTGTGCGTTATTCGACTTTGACGGGACTTTGATCTCGGGCTACTCGGCTACGGCCTTTCTCAAAGACCAGATCTCGCGCGGAGAGTTGTCACCCGCAGACCTGGTTCAGCTGACGCAGGCCGCCACTCGGTTTGGTATTGGCTCACTGGGCTTCTCAGCCCTGATGGCGGTCCATGCGCAATATTTGTCCGGTCGCTCGGAACACGAATACATTGCCAACAGCGAGCGACTCTTCCGACGGGCCATCGCGAAACTGATTTACCCCGAGGCTCGACAATTAATCGATGCGCATCGTGCCAAGGGCCACAGCATTGCGATTATCAGCTCCGCGACGCCCTACCAGGTTCTCCCTGCGGCAAAAGATCTGGGTATCGATAATGTGTATGCCACTAACCTGGAAGTGGTCGACGGCCATTTTACCGGCGGCGTGGTCACTCCCACGTGCTTCGGTGAGGGTAAAGTCCTCGCTGCAGAAACATTTGCCGGGGAGCAAGGGGCTTCTCTTAAAGACTGTTTTTTTTACAGCGACAGTACTGATGACCTCGAACTGCTGGAGGCCGTCGGTCACCCCGTTGTATTGAACGGCAGCAAACAACTCCGAGATATCGCCCGTCAGCAGCAATGGCCCAGCGCTGACTTTTCCAGTCGCGGCAACGCATCCGGCAGTGAGATCGTCCGGTCGCTCGCCGCCACGGGGTCTCTGGTAGGGAGTTTCATGATGGCGCTGCCACTCTACGCCCTGAGCGGCTCCCGACGCGACGCGGTCAATTTTTCCATTGCGTTGTTTGCCGATACGGCGAGTGCGCTCATTGGCATGGAGCTCGAGGTGCAGGGACGTGAAAATCTTTGGAACAGACGCCCCGCTATTTTTATGTTCAACCACCAAAGCAATGCCGACATGTTGGTAATGGCCAGCCTCGTTCGACGCGATATCGTCGGGATTGGCAAGCGCGAGCTCAAAAACCTCCCGATCATCGGTCCGCTCATGGGAGCATCGGGCGTTGTGTTCATCGACCGGAGTGACCGCCAGGCGGCGATAGATGCTATGGCGCCCGTGGTTCAGAGCATGCAAGCGGAACGAAAGAGTCTGGTCCTGGCCCCAGAAGGCACCCGAGCGCCGACGCGCAAGCTGGGCGCCTTCAAAAAAGGCGGCTTCCACATCGCTATCCAATCCGGCTTCCCGATTGTTCCGGTCGTGATACATAACTCGGGTGATATATCGCCCAAGGGCGACCCTATTTTTCGTAGCGGAAGAGTGCATGTTGATGTGTTGCCTGCCATCGATACCTCAAGTTGGGCGGTTGCGACCATTGATGAGCATGTTGCCGAGGTGCGCAACGCCTTCGCCAGGACGCTCGGTCAACCTGAGCTTTCGGTGAAGGAGACAGCGGCGTTACATCAGACGACTCCCGATGATCTCAAACCCGAAGTGCGAGGACAGCGAGCCATTCAACATCGCGCTTTCGGCAAGTCCCGCGGGCCGGCCGAACAATCAAGCTCCACGAGCCGAAAGAAGCGCTCTACTCCCGCTCCGACGCTGGAAACCCTCCTGGACCATGACGGGCACGAGACTCCGGCGACGAGGCACTGAGTGAGCAGGGCCGCCTTCTCGCAGTTACCGCCTGTTGGGGGAACCCACCGGATCACCCATGCTATCGGGCGCTAATCTCTGGCCCGTCGGCGATGAACCCATTATTTTTCTTCTCGACGCGCACAGTCATTTTGAAAGAAAACGGCTGAATCAAAACATCGCGCAACACGCCGTCTCAGGCCGCATCTCTACTGTTGTATCTCTGGATCTGCGGGACGATCGGAAGCCCCTCTCTATTCAGTCGCTCGCCGAGGTCATCGCGGGTCAGCCCGATGCGATCGTCGCGCCGCTTAGATTGTGCTGGACCCGTCCCGACCAGATCGCCCATTCAGGGCCACGGCTGACGGATATTTTGACACGTGGCGATGGCAGTCCCCCGGGATGGCTCGCGGGTACCATCGCTCGGCGCCACCCGGATAGGCTGCACCTCACGCTGGGTGAGCCGGGGTCGCTCCACGAGCTAGGGACACGATTCCAAGCCAAAACCGGGCTGGTACCGAGCGAAGCGATCGAGCCCTTCGCAGTCTTTGTCGCACGTCAGGCCGCGATCGTCATGGATATCGCGGAACGGCAACTGATCGGTGGGCGCTACAA
>CAXPKH010000132.1:0-5530 GCA_964217615.1 Luminiphilus sp. | reverse complement strand
TTCAGCCGACTGGGTGCCGCCTCTAATTCAGTAAGGCGTGCCTCGCACCATGCCAGATGGTCCGCCTCTTCCTGCGCCGCGGCGATGAGTTTCTCTCTCGTGTGTTCCGATCGCGCCATCAGCGCCTGTCCCTGATACAGCGCTTGCGCACACACCTCACCGGTATGATTGACGCGCATTAAGCCGCCCGCATGCGCTCGCTCCTGGGCGCTCATAGCCGGTTCCTTGTGCCCGGCCGCTGGCGACGCACGGGAAGCGCCCTGCGTGTCGGTCGATGATCCCGCGGTCAAATCGCGTAAGCGACGATCGAGGGTGCTCAGCAAACGGTCAACGCTGGTCAGGGTGCGGCGGGAGGCTTTTTGGGCTACTTCACTCATGGTGCAAGCTTAGCGGTCTATGGCTCGCCAACCAATATCCCGTCGGTAGGTCATCCCCTCCCAGGAGATCAGATCGACTCCCGCATAGGCATTGGCAATGGCTCCGGGAATAGATTCCCCCAGTGCACTCACGCACAGCACGCGACCCCCGTCGGTCACCACGTCGCCGTCGACCGATCGGGTCCCGGCGTGAAACACTTTTGTCGTGTCAGCCCACTTACGGTCCAGGCCGGCTATCGGCCGCCCTTTTTCGTAGGCCCCCGGGTAGCCGCCTGCGGCGAGCACCACGCCTACGGCGGGTCGCGGGTCCCATTGGGCAGACGCCTCATCGAGTTGGCCAGCCAGCGCCGCTTGGCACAGCGCCACCAGGTCACTTTGTAGCCGGTGCATGATGGGCTGTGTCTCAGGGTCACCAAAGCGGCAGTTGTATTCGATCACCGATGGGTTACCGTCCCCGTCGATCATAAGGCCGGCATAAAGGAACCCGGTGTAAGCATGGCCCTCGGCGGCCATCCCTTGCACCGTGGGCAGAATCACCTGAGCCATCACTTTCTCGTATACGGCATCAGTGACCACGGGTGCCGGCGAATAGGCGCCCATACCCCCGGTATTGGGTCCGGTGTCACCTTCACCGATGCGTTTGTGGTCTTGGGAAGTCGCCATGGGGAGCACGTGGGTGCCATCGACCATCACAATAAAGCTGGCTTCTTCCCCTTGAAGAAAACCCTCGATGACCACCCTGGCGCCGGCGTCGCCAAACTTGTTATCGGCGAGCATATCGCGCACTGCGGTCTCCGCTTCGTCCAATGTCATCGCCACGATCACGCCTTTGCCGGCCGCCAGCCCGTCGGCTTTGATCACAATCGGCGCGCCTTGCTCGTGCACGTAAGCGAGCGCCGCCTCGATGGCTGTGAATACCGCATAGGACGCGGTAGGGATGTTATGCCGCGCGAGAAAATCTTTGGTAAAGGCTTTGCTGCCCTCCAGTTGTGCGGCACCCGCGCTCGGCCCAAAGCAGGGGAGACCACGCGCGGCGAAGTGGTCCACAATGCCCGCTACCAAGGGTGCCTCCGGCCCGATCACGGTCAGCGCACAGTCCTGCTCCATGGCAAAGTCTGCCAGGCCCTCAGTGTCGAGCGGGTCGAGCGGGATGTTTTCCAGCTTGGGTTCGGCGGCGGTGCCCGCATTGCCGGGGGCCACGTATACCCGCTCTACATACTCGGGCTGAGAGAGCTTCCACGCCAAGGCATGTTCGCGGCCACCCCCTCCGACAACCAGTATCTTCATCGTCGGATCCTCAGTGCCTGAAGTGGCGCATGCCGGTGAACACCATGGCCATGCCCGCTTCGTCTGCGGCGGCAATTACTTCCTCGTCGCGCATGGATCCGCCCGGTTGGATAACGGCGGCGATACCCCGTTCCGCGGCGTTGTCGATCCCGTCCCTGAAGGGGAAAAACGCGTCTGACGCCATCACGGCACCCTTGACCTCCAGCCCGGCATGTTCAGCTTTGATGGCGGCAATGCGCGCTGAGTTGACCCGAGACATCTGCCCGGCCCCGACACCGATCGTCCGTTGGTTAGCGGCGTAGACGATGGCATTACTTTTGACGAACTTGGCAACCTTCCAGGCAAATAATAGGTCTGCCCATTCTGCCTCGCTGGGTGAGCGCTGGCTTACGACGCGAAGGTCCTCTCGTCGCACCGTCCCGTCGTCTCGATCCTGCACCAGCAGGCCACCGTTCACCCGCTTGAAATCCCTGGCGACGCTGGGCGCCGACCATTGCCCGGTGCGTAATAAGCGCACGTTTTCTTTGCTCGAGACGGCGGCGACGGCCTCTGCGGAGATCTCTGGTGCAATGATGACCTCGACAAATTGTCGCTCGACGATAGCAGCCGCGGTCTCGCCGTCGAGTTCGCGGTTGAACGCGATGATGCCCCCAAAGGCAGACTCGGTGTCAGTATGAAACGCCAGGTCATAGGCCGTCATGAGATCGGTGCCGACGGCCACGCCGCAGGGATTAGCGTGCTTCACAATCACGCAGGCCGGGTCTTCAAAGGTTTTGACACACTCCAGCGCAGCGTCGGTGTCGGCCACATTGTTGTAAGAGAGCGCCTTACCCTGTAGCTGCTGCGCGGCACTGATCCCCACTTCCTGTTGCCGGGCCTCGCGATAAAACGCGGCGCTTTGATGGGGGTTCTCGCCGTAGCGCATCTCCTGCACCTTTTGCAGCTGCAGGTTGAAGGTGCGAGGGTAGCGCGGGGACCCGCCTTCGGTCAGGGAGCCAAAGTGGTTGGCGATCATGCCGTCGTAGGCCGCCGTGTGTTCGTAAGCGCGGATTGCGAGATCAAATCGCGTCGCAAAAGTGGTGTGGCCATTGTGCGCGCTGAGTTCATCGAGTACCCGCGCATAGTCGTCAGCCGACACGACGATGGTCACGTCCTGATGGTTCTTGGCGGCAGCACGCACCATGGTAGGGCCGCCGATGTCGATGTTCTCAACCGCGTCTTCCATGGAGCAGTCGGGCTTGGCCACGGTGGCTTCAAAGGGGTAGAGATTCACGACGACCAGATCGATAGGAGGAATGCCGTGTTCCGACATGACCGCGTCATCGGTGCCACGTCGGCCCAGGATGCCACCGTGGATTTTTGGGTGCAGCGTTTTTACCCGTCCGTCCATCATCTCGGGAAACCCGGTGTGATCCGAAACCTCGATCACGTTAAGCCCTTCCTCGCGAAGCAAGCGGCAGGTACCCCCCGTCGAGAGAAGCTCTACGCCGTGCTCTGCAAGTGCCCTGGCAAAGTCCACGATGCCGGATTTATCCGACACGCTGATCAGGGCACGTCTGATGGGCGACAGTCCGGCTTCACTCATGCGCTAGGTTCTCCGTTTGCTTGGGCGCTGGTTTGTGGCAGGGCGCGCGCCTCGCTTCCGCTTCGGGGGCGCTGGCTCGGCCAACAGGCCGTGCTGCCGTAATTTTTTGCGCAAGGTGCCGCGGTTCAAACCGAGCATGGCTGAAGCGTGGCTCTGATTCTGTTGGGTGTAATCCAATACCGCCCGCAACAAGGGTTCTTCGACTTGGTGAAGCACCATGTCGTAAAGACCGCTGCAGGCTTCTCCATCTAGCGTGGAGAGAAAGTGAGCGATGGCTTCTGCTGCGCTGTCTCGGAGCGGTGGAGGCCCCGAGGATTGACCGCGGGCCTTCTTTACCGGGGTTTTGGATTTGGCCGATGTCATGCCGCCAGCGCTACCTCGTCTGCGAGCAGGCACTCATGCAGGCTTTCGAGGCTGCGTGCCTGGGCCTGCGCAGATTCAAGGGCATTGAATGCGCGTCGAAAGTCGCGTGCAACGCCCCCGTCCAGTTTGCCCTGATGCGCCAGTGAATCCAAAAACCAGGCCTGATGCTTGCGAGCAATGCGCACACCCTGATACTCGCCGTGGAAGTCCGTCAAACCGCGCAGCAGTCGCGACTGCATTTCAATTTGCTCGACCACGGTGGGCGCGCTCGCTTCGTGAGAGCCTTCCGCCAAAGCAGTGGCTATAGCACCGGGTAACCACCACTGCCCCTGCGCGGCACGTCCAACCATAATGCCAGCGGCGCCGGTATGAGCGAGGACGGCGCGGGCTTTGCCCACCGAGTCGATATCGCCATTGGCCACGACCGGAATGGCAACGGCATCGGTGATTTGCGCAATGGTGTCGTATTCTGCGGCGCCCTTGAATCGGTCGGCGCGCGTTCGACCGTGCACGGTTAGCAGTTGGATACCAGATGCCTCTGCAATGCGGGCAATGTTGAGCCCGTTTCGATGCTCGGGGTCGGTACCCGTGCGGATCTTCAACGTGACCGGCAACGCCACTGCAGCGACCACGGCCTCAAGAATGCAGGTCACCAAAGTTTCATCGGCGAGCAGTGCGGACCCTGCGGCTTTGCGACACACCTTTTTGGCGGGGCAGCCCATGTTGATGTCGATGATCTCGGCTCCCAGATCGGCCTGATAGCGCGCGGCGGTAGCCAGCTGTGTCGGGTCATAACCGACGATCTGCACGGCGCGCAGGCCCGCCCGTGCGGTGTGTTGCTGCCGCTGCAGGGTTTTCCTGGAATGCGCCAGGCTCAGATCAGCGGATTGCATTTCGCCAACGGCCAAGCCCGCCCCGAACTCTACAGCGAGCTCGCGTACAGGAAGATCAGTGACCCCCGCCATGGGAGCGAGGAACACGGGATTGGAGGGCTCTAGGGCGCCAATATGCATCGGGAAAGGGCTCAATCGCGAGCCGGAGAGTGTAAAGGAGGCGACTGGGATCTTAAAGTCATACTGGCGATTTTTTAACCAGTGACGCGCCATCGCGCCGATTTGGCGCGCCACTCCAAAAGAGGAGCGACAACAGGATATGGCCCAGCCGCCACCTGTTAAAGCTTACCCCGCATTCCGAAATCATTGCACCAAAAAGGGGAGAGAGATTCTGCGGAGCATCATTTCGGTCAATCGCCGGTGCGCTATCACCCGAAAGCGGCAGGGATGGAGCGTTCAACCTTCGGCGATAATGTCGGTATCGTCGGTAAAAATGCGATAAATAGGACAAAAAGTGGACTCCGCAACCAAACTGCGACACACTCGCGCCCCCCAATTGAACTTTGGTGCTTTGGCCTATGGCGGCAATACTGGTACTGCATGGCCCCAACCTTAACTTGCTCGGCTCCCGCGAGCCTGAGATTTATGGGTCGGAAACCCTCGACGAGATTAATCACCGTTTACAGTCTGAGGCAGAACGAGCGGGTGCCAATTTGTCGTGTCTGCAAAGTAACGGCGAGCAGGAGTTGGTAGAGGCGATCCATCAGGCAAGGGAAGATGGCACGCAGTTCATCATCATCAATCCCGCGGCTTACACCCACACCAGTGTCGCGCTTCGCGATGCTTTGGCAGCGGTGGCGATACCGTTTATTGAGGTGCACATCTCCAACGTGTATGCCCGGGAGCCTTTCCGGCATCACAGCTACCTGTCGGATATTGCCGAGGCAGTTATTTCGGGATTGGGTAGTTTTGGTTACGACTGTGCCCTCGCTGCAGTCCTGCAATCACTCGATACGCATTCCACGACACACTAGAGGAATCAACATGGATATTCGCAAAGTCAAAAAACTCATCGAACTGTTGGA
>CAXPKH010000131.1:0-11222 GCA_964217615.1 Luminiphilus sp. | reverse complement strand
TCGGCAGCGGCAACTACGTTGTCAAATGGGAGACCCAGTGCCGCTAGTAATGTCACCGCCACCGATAAATTGAAGGCGTTGAAGCGCCCTGCTAACACGGCCTTTATTTGCCTTGCCCCCCACGGGGTTTTTAGCTGAAGCATCAGCGGCTCAACGCCGGTAACCGACACTTGAACATCTGCGGGCGCCCCTTCACAGGAAATGCCGAGACCCGCATCACCCCAGGCATCCCGATGAGGCTTTAATAGCGGCTCATCCGCGTTAAAGATGCTGACTTGCGGATCAAATTCACGAAAAAGCCGAAGCTTTGCCGCGCAATAAGCTTCCATAGAGGCGTGGTAGTCGAGATGGTCTCGCGACAGATTGGTAAAGACCGCTGCGTCAATGTCCAAGCCATCCAAACGCCCTTGGTCCAGCGCATGACTTGAAGCCTCCATTGCAACCCACTCTATGGCCTCATCACGCCACTTCGCGAGCTGACGGTGCAGGCTGATGCAATCTGGCGTGGTATTCCGGGCTTCATGGGGATTTGCGACTATTCGCATGCCTAGGGTGCCGATTGAGCCTGCTCGATACCCCATCAACCGCAACATCTGACTGACCAACTCGACGATCGATGTCTTTCCGTTAGTACCGGTGACGGCCATCAGCTTGAGGTTTTTCGACGGAGACCCGTAAAAACGATCGGCCAATTCACCCACTCTTGCGGACAATTGCGGCATGGCGATGACCCGGGGATCCTCCCGCAACGACGCAGGGGTTTCTTCTGTCAGTACCGCAGCCGCACCTTGCTCCAAGGCCGACGCAATGAACTCGCGACCGTCGCGGCTCCGCCCCGGCAGCGCGACAAATAGATCACCGACACCGACATCACGACTGTCCAGCGTCATGTCCGACAGCGCGATATCTGGCACCGCAGAATTTGCAAGCAAATGCTGTAGGCCGACCGTCATGGTGTCACACCTGCATGGGCGAGCAGCGCACCCGCGTCGGAGCGTTCAGGACGCACGTTCCTGATCCGCAACACCTCCTCGGTAATCCGGGAATAGACCGGTGCGGCCGCTAATCCTCCGCCGTAGTGATCCCCCCGCGGTTGATCAACCAAAATTGCGGTGACATAGCGCGGCTCACTGATGGGCGCGATCCCCACAAATAACGCCACATATTGGTCGTCGAGATAACCCGCTTCACCGACCTTGTGGACTGTTCCCGTTTTTCCCCCTACCAAAAATCCCGGTACCTGTGCGAGGGTTGCGGTCCCGCCCGGTTCGGTGACACGCGCCAGCACTGTAAGCACATCCTCTGCCACGTCGGCCGAGACAACACGCTCGCCTTTGGGGGTCTGATCGGGATCGAGTTTGAGCAATGTCAGCGGACGCAAGACCCCTGCGTTTGCAAATACCGCATACGCACGCGCCAGCTGAATCGGCGTCGCATTCAAGCCGTAGCCAAATGCCAGCGTAACCTTTTCGATATCGCTCCAATGAGCAAGCTCCGGCAACACGCCGGCCCGCTCACCTGGAAAACCCGTACCGGTATCTTCACCCAAGCCAAAGCGATGCAGTACATCGAGAATGGCTTCATGCCCTACCGCTTGCGCAAGCTTGGTGACGCCCACTTGGCTCGATTTTTCGATGACGTTGGAAACCGTCATCTCGCCATAGTTGCGGGGATCGTGAAGCACCTTGGATCCCACACGTATCCGCCCGGGAGAGGTATCGATCAAGCTGTCGAGGCTGAACCGACCACTCTCCAGGGCGGCCACGAGCGTTAACGTCTTGATCGTCGACCCGGGCTCATAAACGTCGGTGACGGCGCGATTGCGCGCACCACCGTAGTCCAGCGTTGAGCGGGCATTGGGGTTAAACACCGGGTAGTTGCTGATCGCCAGCACTTCGCCCGTCCACGCGTCCAGCGTGACCGCAGACCCTGCCACTGCGCCGGTTTCCCTCATTGCCCTTTGTAGCTCGCGGTGCTGCACGTACTGCAGGCGCAAGTCGAGACTAAGCGCTAATGTTTTTCCAGGTCGCGGCTCGTCGATGACGCCAAAATCCCGGACCATCTCGCCATGGAGATCCTTAATAAAACGCTTCTTGCCAGCAACGCCTCTTAACCAATCCTCAAAGGCCATCTCCACGCCAGCGATACCCTGCCCGTCGACATTGGTTAGCCCCAACACCTGAGCGGTGACTTCGCCGGCGGGATAGTAGCGGCGATACTCGCGCTCGCCCTTAACACCTGGGAATTGCGCTTGCAGGATCCGGCGAGCAAAATCTGGACTCTGATGACGCGCGAGATACATAAACTGCTTGTCACCGTAAAACGCCAACTTTTCTCGAAGCGTTATCGGGTCGATGGAAAGCTGCTCGGCAAGCTCCCCCAGGCGCGGACTGTCCTTCAGAAGCTGAGGGTTAGCCCACAGCGATACGACCGGTGAACTTACCGCCAATGGCGTGCCATTTCTGTCCTCTATTAGACCGCGATAAGCGGGTATCTCGGCGGTCCGAATAGTGCGCAGCGCACCCTGCTCCCGCAGAAAGGCCGCACCGCTTCCGCCATCTGTGAGCTGCAGCATGACCAGTCGCACGGCAAGTAGCGCAGCCAAAACTGCCAGCATCAAACAAACAAAACCATAGCGCCACTTAGAGAGCGATGCCTGCGACGTGTCCGTCATTGCTCAATCACCCTTGAGAGACTGAGCTCCGGCGGCAACATGGAAAGGTTCTCTGAGGCGATCTGGTTAATGCGGTGAGGAGCAGCCCATGTGTTGATCTCCAGCAGCAAGCGCGTGTACTCCTCCTGCAACTGCCATCGCTGCAACTCAAGCACCTGTAGCCGCGCATACCCGGCTCTGACTTCGTGAGTACTCCAGACCAGAGCCAACCCAGATGCCACGAGTGCAAAAGCGAGCAGGATGACCGAGACCGGCGGCGATAGCGGTGACGGACGCATCACAAGCGCTCCGCAACGCGCATGATGGCGGACCGCGATCGAGGATTGCGGGCAATCTCATCAGCACTGGGTAAGATCGCCTTGCCGATTGACCGCATAAGTCCCGAAGGTGCTTCATATTGCACCGGCACTCCAGGTGGCAAACGCTCACCCCTGGCTTTATCCCTGATGAATCGCTTGACGATGCGATCCTCCAAAGAGTGAAAACTGATCACCACCAGACGACCGCCAGGCACCAACGCCCGAACAATCTGCTCCAGGGCGGACTGCAACACCTCTAACTCACGATTGATATGCAAACGAATCGCTTGAAAACTGCGAGTAGCGGGGTGCTTATGTTGCTCCCATCTCGGATTCGCGGTCGCGATGACCTCCGCCAGCTGGCCCGTACGCTCTATCGGCCCTCTCGCCCTGGCGGCGACGATGGCACCGGCAATTCTCCGGGCGAACCGCTCTTCCCCCAGCGTCTTCAGCACGCCCGCAATCTCTGACTCGCTGGCCGTCGAGAGCCAGCTGGCAGCCGACTGCCCCTGATTGGGATTCATGCGCATATCCAAGGGGCCATCATGGGAAAAACTGAAGCCTCGAGCAGCCTCATCCAACTGCGGCGAGGATACGCCGAGGTCCAGCAACGCACCGCTGAGGCTGGCCGGCGCGACCCAGTCGCCCAAGGCCTCGAAATTGACCGCATGAAACTGAAATCGAGGATCACGATGAGCGAGCTGGCTGGCGGCCTCCATCGCTGCCGGGTCCTGATCTAAGCCAATCAAACTCCCAGCGGGTGACAGCGCATCGAGAATGCGGGAACTGTGCCCGCCCCGACCAAAAGTGCCATCTAGGTATACGCCGTCAGCTGATACCATCAATGCTGCGATCGCCTCCTCCAGTAATACCGGCTGATGTGCCCGGTCCATCAAAGATTGAGCTGCATTAGCTCAGCCGGGAGCTCTCCCGCGGAGTCTGCGTTCAAAGCAGCCTCACACTCTCTTTGCCAAAGCTCTTCCGACCACAACTCCAATTTATTGCCCTGCCCCACCAGCACCGCTCGCCGGTCCAACTGCGCATACTCCCGCAGAGCCGAGGGAACCAGCACACGCCCATTGCCATCCAACTGCAGGTCACTGGCGTAGCCCAACACCAAACGCTGAAAACGCTTAATCGCGGGATTAAGTGCTGGGAGGGCCTGGACATCACGCTCGATGCGCTCCCACTCCGTTAACGGGTAGAGCGCAAGGCAGTTGGACTGCGTATCGACCGTCATCACAACCTGACCCTCGCAGATCACCGATAACTGCTCGCGCTGACGCGCCGGCACCGCCATCCTGCCCTTGGCATCAAGATTGATGTATTGCACCCCTCGAAACATGACGTTGCGCCCACGGGCCCCCTATATTTCCCACAAAATGGGCATTTCACCCACTTTTCTCCACAATTCGCCACTATACGCGTGAGATTGGCGGCGGGTCAACGACTGATCGACGAAAAAACGTGGGTTTTCAGTGCTTTAGCGATGCTGGCGCCGGAAAAATAACGCCGAATGATGACCGGGGAAACCTGCAACAAAACAGATTTTTATCCCACATTCACAGGTTTAACCTTAATAAATATTCTTAAAATTGATTAATTTTTAGTTTTTTAGATCTAATCGGTATCAAATAAGGGAGGGCTGCGGATGTGTGAGCCGCTGAGGAAAACTTGAGGGGGAGCCCCCCTCTCGGGGGGCAGAGTGAGTCGGTCGATAAGCCGGGTTCTGTCGTGGACGATCATTCATCTGCGACGAACGTCACCGTTCGCCTGTAGCGACCTACCCGAATCCGCCGAGGGTCACGGCATGGGATTCCTATTTGGTCTTGCTCCGGGCGGGGTTTACCATCGCCACGGTTGTTACCAACCGTGCGGTGCGCTCTTACCGCACCTTTTCACCCTTACCTGCAAGGCAGGCGGTTTCCTTTCTGCTGCACTTTCCGTGGACTCGCGCCCCCCAGGAGTTACCTGGCGCCCTGACCCGTTGGAGCCCGGACTTTCCTCTGTCGCGCTGCGACAGCGATCGTCTAACCAACTCCCGCGCAGGCTAGCGACAACTGGACATAGCCGCAAGCTCAACTATCCTGCTTTTTTTCCAGCAACCAGTCATACAGGGCTCTTGCCGATCCACCAGTAATATCTGCGGCGACCGCGGCGGCTCGACGCGGGGGTAGCTCTTGCGCCAAACGCTCTAACAGCACCAACGCCTCTGGAGTCGGCATTGTACTGCTCAATTCATAGCCTCTGACCACCAGCACCGCCTCGCCCCGCAACTGCTGGGCGTCGCCCTTCACAAAATCTCCCAATCCACTGAGTCGGTCCCGCCGGATGGTCTCATGCGCCTTTGTCAGCTCACGACACAACGCGGCATCGCGGTCTCCAAATACCTCCAGTAGCGCCATCAGAGACTCTGGCAAGCGCCGGGGCGACTCAAAAAAAACCAAGGTCGATTCCAAATACTGCAGGGATGCAAGACGCGCGCTACGCTGCCCGGATTTCGAGGGCAAAAAACCTTCAAAATGAAATCGGTCTGTTGGCAAACCCGAGGCACTTAACGCTGCCGTCAGTGCACTAGCACCGGGAACCGGCACTACCGGGATATTCTCGGTATGACAAGCCGCCACTAAACGGTAACCGGGGTCCGATACCAGCGGCGTGCCCGCATCTGAAATCAATGCCAACGAGCGCCCCGCGCGCAAATGACCGAGAAGTGTCAGTACGTCTGACGCTTTACTGTGGTCGTGATAGCTGACGAGCGGCGTATCAATATGAAAATGCCGCATCAAGCGCGCCGAGTGCCGGGTGTCTTCAGCGGCAATAAGATCAACCTGACGCAGTGTTTCCAACGCCCGCGACGTCATGTCACCAAGATTGCCAATGGGCGTGGCAACCACAAACAGGCAAGCATTCACTTCTGATACTCCGCTTGGGGCCATGGGTGCCCGGTTGCGGCTATACTGCCGCGATGTATCCCACAGGTCATCCTCTTCCTTCGCGTCGGCGATCCCCCCGTGGTCAGAACCCTTGGGAGCTGTCTGTCTGTCTAATCGGCCTGCTACTGGTCATCACAAGCTGCGCAACGCCCCCCGTCAGTGTAAAAAAAGCCGAGCCCTCCGCCGTTATAACAGGGGAGCAACCCGCGCCGCTGGAGGGTGAGCAGCTCGATATCGCCACCATCGAGACCCTATCCAAGATTGCCCGAGATCAATCACTGCTTGCCGCTCGCTACTACCGTAATGAGGCTGTGACAGCGGGTATCGACGCCTCAACCCTCATGGCGATTGACAGCCGCTTGGCATGGTATTCAGGGGACACCCAAAGAGCGGCCCGGCTCATTGATACGCTGGCAACTGACAATACCGCGTCATTGGATTTTGTCCGGGAAGATAAAGAATACCGGGCTGCCGCGGCTGGCGATTGGCTGGGAGCGGCCAGCGCTGTTTATCAACAGGCAACGGCTGGCACTACATTACGCAAAGACGCCGCGCTCGGAGAGCGGCTTTTCCAATATCTGTTGCGACTCCCCGATCCATCGATCAGTGGGCAACTGGATAGACCAACAACTGACCCCGTCTGGCGCCGCTGGCTGGAAATGCAACTGGCGTATCGGGATGACCGAGCCCGATTTGCGGCGTGGCTCGCCCGGAATGCGGAATTAATGACACATCCACCCATCCCCCGCCATTTGTTCGAGTGGGCGCAGGATCACGATATGGGCAAGGTGGCGATTATTCTGCCGCTGGAGGGTAGCCTGACAGTCGCCGGCGAGGCGGTACTGGCAGGGACCGTAGAGCAGCTGTACGCACTCTATCCGGATCCCGCCAACCGGCCGGCCCTCTCTACCATCAATTCCGCGCAGTACAGCAGCGCAAAAGACGCCTACCAACGCGCAGTGCGGGAGGCTCCCGATTTGATATTGGGTCCGTTGACCAAGGCTGAAGTGACGAGTCTGGGCGAACTGGACGCTTTGCCCGTCCCGACAATTCTTCTCAATCAGATAGAAGCCGACAAGCAGCGGGGGCAGAAAAATAGGATGAGCTTTAGCTTGGCGCCGGAAGACGAGGCTTTGCAAATAGCAGATATCGCATTCGGTCGAGGCTGTAGAAATGCCATCGTTATCGCCGCCTCGGGAGATCGAGGCGACCGGCTACTCAGAGCCTTCGAACCCCGCTGGGCGCACCTTGGGGGCAAGATTCGCGGCAAACTCGTTGTCCAACAGGCCTCTGAGGCAAACAAAGCGATGGGGGCATTACTGGGATCAGGCTCCAGTGACGATCGCATTCGCGCGATCGAGACCGCTTTTGATCTCCCAGTGGATGCCAGAGGTCGCGGGCGCAATGATTTTGAGTGCATTTTTATGCTGGCCCCTGATCCCACGACAGCGCGCGCGTGGCGACCACTGCTAGTATTTCATATGTCCGGCGACTCACCGGTATATGCCACGTCAGCAATCAATGATGGCGTCAGCGATTCCCGCAATGGCGATCTTAACGGGGTACTTTTCGTTGAAGTGCCCGCCATGTTGCCCCCTCAGGTGAGCGATCGATTGAGCCGACTCCGCGCACTCGGTCGCGACGCACTGTCGTTGGCACAGCACTGGCATCAATCAACCATCACAGACGGTTGGATCATTCGCGGCGAAACCGGACTGCTGCGCCGAAAAGAGAACGGGCTGATCGAAAGAGCCTCGGAACTGGCAATTTTTGATGGCGCCCAGCCCCGCTATGACGCGCTACCCTGAGGGTTCCGCCATCACCTGTGGAAACCACATGCATCGCGTGGGCAATTACTGGGAGCGACGAGCAGAAGCATTTCTCCGAAAACAAGGGCTCGCTTTGATAACGCGCAACTTTCTCACCCGGCTGGGAGAAATCGATCTGGTCATGCACGACGCGTCGCATCTGATCTTTGTTGAGGTCCGCTACCGAAAGCCCTCGCGGTTCGCATCGGCCGCAGGTAGTGTTGCGGGTCGAAAACAAAAACGCCTTATAAACTGCGCAAACATATTTCGCCAACGAAACCCGGATTGGTCGGCTTACCCTTGTCGCTTCGACGTAATTGCTTATGATGCAGGCGTGCCGCTGTCCGATGCGATATGGCTTCGAGCAGCCTTTGAAGCAGACGATTTTTAATCCACACGACGAATATTTTTGGACGCCTACCCACTCATCGCCAGTTTTTTCCAGCGCCATATCGAAAGCGCCAGTCTCGCCGTGGACGACATTGCGGAGGTAGCCGGTGCGGCAGCTGATATCGCATCGCAGGCCATCCTCACAGAAAAAAAGCTTTTTAGTATCGGGCTTGGGGCTGATGCGGCCAGCGCCATCGCACTGACCAGTCTCCTGCAGAGTGGCGTGCTGAGGGAGCGCCCCAGCCTACCAGTGCTTGAACTGGCGGAATATCGAATTGAATCGGCACAAACCGGTATCAACTGGTTGAGTCAGCAGCTTCAAGCACTGGGACAAGCCGGGGACGTTGGCATCATTTTCGCCGCTAATCTCTCGCAATCTGATATTCAAAGGATTCAGGCCGTCACCGAGCAACGGCAAATCATTCCAGTGTGGCTGGGGCAACGGGGCCCCGGACTGAGCCTGCACTCAGAGAATGATTCTGTGGAGTGCCGACTGGCCCTGAATCACACAATTGCCATTGCCCTGGCGAGATTGATCGAAACCAACACCTTTGGTCCAGTGGAGGACTAAATCATGTACCGATGTTATCTGCTCTTCGTTGCAACCCTACTCGTTGGATCCCTACAGGGATGCGGCAGCATTATGGCCAGCGCCGGTGCCGGACCGATTGAAGAGAATTCGGGGGAGCGCACCTTGGCTCAGCAAGTGGAAGACGAGAGCATTGAGACCAAAGCCAAGGTCAATATCAATGCAGCCTCAGATGGGTTCGACGAGGCACATCTCAGCATTGTGTCGTTCAACGGTTTTGTTCTGCTCGCTGGCCAAGTTCCGTCGGAAGATCTCAAGGCATTGGCCACCGATGTGGTCCGCGACATTGACGGCGTGCGCAGAATTTATAACGAGCTGGAAATTGGGCCCGCGACCAGTGCAGGGACCCGCACTAATGACACCTGGATCACGACTCAGGTAAAAACCAAGCTACTGGCCAGTTCAGACACACCGGGCACACGCGTCAAAGTTGTCACGGAAAACGGTGTTGTTTATCTCATGGGTCTATTGAGTGCAGACGAGGCGGATCGGGTGGCACTCGAGGCAGCCGAGGTAGGTGATGCGGAGAGAGTCGTCAAACTCTTTGAGATCATTGCCGGGCCGGCTACTTCACCACCTTCAAGCTAGGCCTTCCGCGACCCGCGGGTGGCTCCGGAGGATCTTCGGGCGCCGAGGCATCAAAGATCATGCCCTGGCCGTTTTCACGCGCATATATACCGAGAATGCCACCGATCGGCACCATAATATCCGTAGCGACGCCGCCGAACCGGCCGTTAAAAAATACCGACTCGTTGGTCATCTCCAAACCCACTACCGCACTGGGTGAGATATTCAGAACGATCTGACCATCGGAAACATAGGCTTGCGGTACCTCGACACCGTCGACGCTGACGTCTACCAGCAGATGAGGTGTGCAACCGTTGTCGACAATCCATTCGTAAATTGCACGAATGATATAAGGCCGGCTGGAATTCAAAAAAAACTGCGTCCCTAAGGGCGCATCTCCCGCTCCTGCACTGAGAGACTTTCCTGAAAAGCCTCTCGACTAAACAAGCGATCCATATAGTCAAACAACGGTTTGGACTGCTTGCTGGGTCTTATGTCTACTCCCAGGGAAGGCAGGCGCCATAAAATGGGTGCCACACAGCAGTCTACCAGCGAGAACTCCTCACTCATGAAGAAGGGCTTCTCGGCAAATATCGGCGCAACGGCGACCAGACTCTCCCGCAGCTCTTTACAGGATTTGCTCACCACATTATCACTGCGCGATGATTGAATAGCGTCGACCAACGTGGCCCAATCACGCTCGATCCGATATACGAATAGCCGACTCTCGGCGCGGGCAACAGGGTAAACAGGCAACAGGGGTGGATGAGGAAAGCGCTCGTCCAAATACTCCATCATGACCTTGGACTCGTATAGCACCAGCTCTCTGTCCACCAGCGTGGGCATGCTGTTGTAGGGATTGAGATCTCCCAGCTCCGGAGGCGTTGCGCCAGTTTCAGATTCGACCAGCTCTACCGTCACTCCTTTTTCAGCCAATACTAACCGCACCCGGTGGCTGTAGTGACTGGCGTTATCGGAGAACAAGGTCATGGAGGATCGCTTTGAAACGATCCCAGAAGCATCGTCAGACATAGATTTTCTACTGGCTGTTGGGAGGGTTAGTCTACCACTCAAAAAGAGGCATCGGACGCCCCCTGCGTATTAACCCCGATTAGTGGACATCCTTCCAGTACTCACGGTTGAGAAGCCACGCAAAAATGAAGAAGACCACGAGAAATAGGAGTACGTAGGTACCGATTCGCAAACGATCTGCTTTATAAGGCTCGGCAGTGTATGCGAGAAAGTTAACCAGATCATACATCGCACTATCGAACTGCGCCGCTGACATTGCCCCGGCGGTCGCTAATTCGAGGCTTTTGCACTCAGCCGCCTTTGCCGCCATCGCTCCAGACTCGTCGTAACAGGCAGAAAGTCCCTGGAGTTCCATCAATACATGTGGCATGCCAACGTTAGGGTACACCCGGTTATTAACGCCGTAAGGCCGCTGGTCGTCTTGATAAAAGGCGCGTAGATAGGTGTAAAGCCATTCTGGCTGGCGCGCTCTCGAAATCAAAGTGAGATCAGGTGGCGTCGCACCAAACCAAACCTTGGCCTCGCTCTTATCCATGCTGTTGGTCATTAACGACCCCAGCTTGATCTCTGGGTCGAACACCAAATTTTCCTTGTAAAGGTCTTCCGGAATTCCCAGATCCCGCGCAACACGGTTGTGGCGAGAATATTGCAGGGAGTGACACCCCATACAGTAGCTCGCGTACAGTGCAGCGCCCCGTTGCAAAGAGGGTTGATCAGACGCATCCGCCTCGAAAGCGTCACAGGGCATTGTTCCACAGTTGTAAGCCGACTCGGCACCCACCACTTTCAGGGGGAGGAAAGCCATGGCGCCGACCAAGGCGACAGTTCCAAGGCCCTTCCAAAAACCCATACCCCCGTCCATGGTCACTCGGTCGGGTTCAGGCTTGGTGCGATCCATTCGCGACCACCAAGGCATCGCCAAGAAGA
>CAXPKH010000130.1:0-4702 GCA_964217615.1 Luminiphilus sp. | reverse complement strand
GCCTCCTCCCGTGATGTCACTGTTCCCAGCACAGGGAGATATTGATATAGCGGTGGCCTCGGAAATTGCCGAGGCGGGGAGAATGATCAGTCGTGGTTTTATTTCCCCCGATAAAAGCGTGCTGATTGCGTCTGATCATCGGGTTTTCGGTATCACAGAAAAGAGTGCCACGGGCGATGGGTCGGTAGACAGGGATCTCATCCTCGAGATGGGCCAGCGCTATGCCCGAGACTTCATTCATTTCGACATGTCAGAAATTGTTCAGCGGCACGGCACGGTTATCTCGGCGGCGCTGCTGGGCGCGATCGCGGGCAGTGGTGCGCTACCTTTTGAGCAGAGCTATTTCCGAGATCTACTCGCATCCGGCGCCAGTGCGGAGGCGAATCTCGCAGCCTTTGATGAGAGTTTTCGCCGGGCCCAGTCTGGCGGTGTCGGCGAGTATGTGCCTCCTGAGATAAAGGCCTTCTCGCTGCCAGAAGCGAGTAACGCCCTCGGCGAGCGCTGGTTGCCGCGCATAGCGGATTTGCCAGCAGCACTGCAGGAAATGGCCTACCACAGCGTGAACCGATTAATTGATTATCAGGATGAGGCGTACGCGGAGGCGTGGTTGGCTCGTTTGTCCGCAGTGATCGATCGCGATTCGGATCGCGACAACTTCGGTCTTTCTCATGAAGCGGGTCGTCATCTGGCGCTCTGGATGGCGTTCGAGGATATTCCACGAGTGGCGCAGCTCAAGGTCCGACCGGACAGAGAGGGCATGATTCGGTCAGAGGTTAAAGCGACCGACGATCAGCCCGTAGCAGTAGCGGAATTTTTTCACCCGCGGGTCGAGGAGGTAGCGGCCTTGCTCCCGGTGAGTTGGGGGTCGGCGTTGTTGAAGTCGGAGCGTTTGCGGCGGTGGTGTACTCGATTCCTTGGGCCCAGAACGTTAAGAACAGACCGGATTAGCATGCAGTTAATTCTGCGCTGTTTGGCAGGTCTGCGACGCTTTAGAAGGGCTACCCTGGGGTATGCTCACGAACGAGATATGATCGACCGATGGTTTGATGCTGTGCTGTCTGCTGGAGCGTATGACACCGCGATGTCGATTGCGGCGCTGGGCGGCATGGTGAAGGGTTATGGTGAGACCCGGCATCGCACTACATCGCGACTGATGCAGATCCTGAATTATCTTGAGCAGACACCCGAGATCGATGGGGCAACTATTGCCGCGCTTCAAAGTGCCGCCATGACCCCTGACTCAAACTTTGAGATCGAGCGCCTTGCCGTTTTGAATCCGGAGCCTGCCTGACATTGATTAACGAATTCAGGGCGCAGAGCACTATGGCTGGCGCTGCGCTGAGTGGCGCACTGGCATTGGCGGCTTACGCCATCTCATATCGATACGGCGCCCCAGCGATGTTGATGGGGCTGCTATTGGGCCTGTCTTGCCATTTTCTCAGTGAGTCTGATCGCTTCGCGCCGGGTTTGATATGGGCTTCGGGCCCTTGCCTTCGATTCGGCGTGGGGTTGTTGGGGCTCAGGTTAAGTATTGGAGACGTTGCGCTTTTGGGTTGGCCGGCGGTTATGACCGTCTGCGCGGCGGTATTGATGACCGTGATTTTTGGTGTGCTGTGGTCACGCTTGCTCAGTTGTGGCCGCGATTTAGGATTGCTCACCGGAGGTGCAGTGGGCATCTGTGGCGCCTCGGCGGCGATGGCCATCAGCGCGGCGCTCCCGGAGTCAGAAGCCAAACAGCGGCTCACCCTGTTTACCGTCATCGGAGTGACTACTTTTAGTACGGTAGCCATGGTGTTCTACCCCATCTTCGGTGATTTCCTTGGCTTTTCATCAAAAGACATGGGGTTTTTCATTGGAGCGACCATTCACGATGTAGCCCAGGTGGTGGGGGCGGGGTACAGCGTCTCACCGGAGACTGGCGATCTTGCGACCTTTGTAAAGCTATTGCGCGTCGCCATGCTGGTGCCGGTGGTGATGGGCATCGCATTTTTATGTCGCCGCTCCGCCCAGGCGCAAGATGCCAGCGAGTCTGCAAAGCCGTCTTTCCCGCTGTTCTTGCTCGGGTTTGTTGCCCTTTTCCTGCTGAACAATTCGGTTTCGCTACCCGCTACGTTGACGCAGTGGGCGTCGCAGCTTGCCACGGTGCTACTGCTGTTGGCTGTGACGGCATTGGGTGTGCGGACCTCGCTGCGTGAAGTGGCCTCGATTGGCTGGCGACCGATTGCTTTGCTCGGAGGAGAGACCGTATTTCTGGCCGTTGTGATTGCCAGCCTGCTGTTGTTAGGCGTCGTTTGAAGTTACGGGGCGGCGCTCCGCGAGAATGTCGATCTCGAACTGCATCACCTTATTGCTGTATTGGTTAAACGCTTCATTCCGAGACCGAATCAGGCCCCATTTTTCCCGGATCACGCGGTCGGGCTTGGCAATGATTTCGTAGGTATAGGTCAGGGTATGTCCGGGCCGCACGGGTTCGAACCAGTGCAGGTCGTTGATGGCGACGCCTGCGCCATTGCGGCGGCCGTCGTTAACACCCTGCGCGTACACCTCCATGTAGTCGACCATTTTTCGCATCCACATTGCCGTGATGAGCCACGGGCTGGCTACAAGGCCTTGGCTATGGTTGCCACGCGCGTATTCCGGGTCGGTGGATTCGGGCCTGGGATCAAAGGTTTGCGCGAACTCGACAATTTCCAGTTCGCTAAAGGTATGGGAGCCAAAGACATGGAACTCACCCACCGGGAGATCCTCAAACCATCGGTCGCGGAGATACAGCGTTGTCATGATGCCACTGCCCGCTTGGGGTCTCGTGCCATGGCGGCGGTTGCTGTCATCGTGGCCACTACTGCGCCGTCTTCGTTACAGACATCGACTTCGATGGCCTGACTATGGGTTCCGGCAATGCGGCTTTCTTCCTCGATTGCGCCGAGCGCAATACGAACGCTGATTTGCTCGTTCACGAAGGTGGGCTGGTGCCACTTCAACTGGCTGACCGAGGTCATTTGCACAAAGGGTATGCCATTGCTTAACAGGGTCTCGCTCACCAGTCGCGTTGCCAGGGCGGCGATGTGCCAGCCGCTCGCGCAAAGCCCACCGAATATCGATTGCGCTGCCGCATCCGCATCCAAATGATAGGGCTGGGGATCAAAGCGAGCGGCGAAGGCCACGATCGCATTTTTATCCAAGGCAATAGTATCGCTGCACAATGTGCTGTTTGGGAAAGGGGGAGTCGTCAAAATGATGCTCTGCTATGCCAAAGCCGCACATTCTAACCTGAAGTCACATCCCGAATTCGACCCGCGTTCCGGAGCGGTCTTATGTCTTTAGGTGTGGTTGGCGACCGTCTGTCTTGCGATGATCGTGGTTTGAACTTCGCTGGCGCCCTCGTAAATTCGCAGCGCGCGGATATCGCGATACAGGGCCTCGACAATGTAGCCTTTGGTGACGCCTTTGCCGCCATGTAGCTGCACCGCAGCATCAATGACTTGCTGCGCGGTCTCGGTGGCGTGGTATTTGGCCATCGCCGCCTCGCGCGTCACACGCTCCGCAGCGCAATCTTTAGTCCACGCCGCGCGATAAACCAGCAGCGCGCTACTGTCGACGCCGAGCGCCATTTCGCCGATTTTGGCCTGAACAAGCTGCAGATCTCCCAGCTTCCCGCCGAAGATGTTGCGCTCGGCGGTGTAGTCCAGCGTCTCGTCCAGTGCCCGCCGTGCCATCCCCAGGGCAGCGGCAGCGACGGTGGAGCGAAACACATCCAGCGTGGCCATTGCGATACCAAAGCCTTTGCCTTCTTGGCCTACCAGCTGTGACCTGGCGACTCGGCAATCGTTGAAAGTCAACGTGCCGAGTGGGTGCGGAGCGACCAGATCGATCCGTTCCGTGACCTCAAAACCGGGGGAGTCCGCCTCCACAATGAAGCAGCTAATGCCTTTGGCACCTCCTGTGTCATCAGTGCGCGCAAAAACCGTGTAGAAATCGGCGATGCCGGCATTGGATATCCACGTCTTGGTCCCGTTCAGGACCCACTCATCGCCGTCGAGTCGCGCACTGCAGGTCATCGCGGCGACATCTGAACCCGCCTCGGGCTCAGATAGTGAGAACGCCGCAATTTTGTCGCCAGTCGCCACGGCGTTCAGGTAGGCGGCCTGCTGCGCTTCGTTGCCAAATAGCGAAATAGGGCCGCTGCCCAGTCCTTGCATCGCGAACGCGAAGTCAGCGAGCGCGTTATGACGTGCCAGCGTTTCCCGGATCAGGCACAAACACCTGACATCAAGCTTTTCATGATGCCCGCCCGCACTGGCGGGGACCGCATAGGTTGTAAAGCCGGCTTCACCCAGTGCTTTAACAATCCCTTTGCAGGTGCCATCTAAATCATGATGCTCATCGGCCGTAAGCGCCGGCAGATGTCGAGTCGCCCAGTCATCGAGTCGCGCGGCGAGCGCTCGGTGCTCGTCGTTAAAAAAGGGCCACCCCAAGAAGCTCTCGTCGCTCATCGTATGCTCCCCCGACCTATAACCATCACGTCAGTCACCCTCGAACACGGGTTGCTGTTTATCAACAAACGCGTTGTAGGCACGTCGAAAATCCTCGGTCTGCATGCAAATGGCCTGTGCCTGCGCCTCGCACTCAATCGCTTGGTCCACCGACATGTTCCACTGCTGGTGGAGTTGCGTCTTTGTGATGCCATTGGCAAAGGTAGGGC
>CAXPKH010000129.1:0-8689 GCA_964217615.1 Luminiphilus sp. | reverse complement strand
TGGCACCTCGATGGTGCCACCGCGCGGCACGACGCGGTCGCCTGGGGTTACGCCAAGGGCGCCACCCAGCGCGGCGTCGAGCTGCATCAGCTGACCGAGGTCATAGGTGTCGACGTGGAAGCCGGGCGTGTCACCGGGGTGCAAACCAATCGCGGGCAGGTGTCTTGCGGCTGTGTGGTGCAGGCGGTTTCGGGCCTCAGTGCCGAAGTCTCTAGAATGGCGGGCTTTCCGCTGCCGATTGTGGCGTACCCGCTACAAGCCATGGTGACCCAACCGGTGAAGCCCTTTTTAGACCCCCACGTGAGTTCTTCTGCGCTACATTGCTATGTGCACCAGACCAGTCGCGGCGAGATTGTGATTGGCGGTGGGTCTGACCCTTATCCGCTTTATGGCACGCCCTCCACCCTCGAGCTGAAGGAAGGTCTGATTGCGTCTGCGGTAGAGATGTTCCCGTTCATGAGTGAAATGCGCCTCATGCGCCAGTGGGCGGGGATTACCGACATGACGAGTGACTACAGTCCGATCATGGGCTTGAGCCCGGTCGAGACCTATTACCTGGACGCGGGGTGGGGGACCTGGGGCTTCAAGGCGACCCCCATTTGCGGCGTCACCATGGCGGAGCTGGTGGCTTCCGGCGGCAAAGTGCCCGACCTGATTGCGCCCTTTAGTCTCGATCGTTTCGATGCTTTCCGGCAGGTGAATGAGATGGGCGCCACGGCGGCGAGTCACTAGGGGGCGATATGAAACTCCTCACGTGCCCTTTGAACGGCCCGCGCAACATCGCCGAGTTCACCTACGGTGGTCAGGTGAAGCCCATGCCCAGCCCGACCGAGGCCACAGATCAAGAGTGGGCGCATTATGTGTTTTATGGTGACAACCACATCGGTGTGGTGCGCGAGTGGTGGATGCATGCGCCCAGTAGCTACTGGTTCATTGTTGAACGCCATAACCAGACCGATGAAGTGATTCGCACCTACGACCCGGCACAGCTGTTTGATGCCGATGTCGCGCCAGCGGCCGAGCCAGCCGGGGGTGATTCGTGACGGGGCGCCTGCCACTGCCCTACGGTAGCCTTATCAAGCGGGGTGCACCTGTCAGCGCACATTTTGATGGGCGCGAACTGCCCGCGTTGCAGGGAGACACCGTTGCCTCTGCTTTGATAGCCAGCGGCCAATGGGTGATCTCAAGGTCCTTTAAGTACCACCGACCGCGAGGTCCGCTCACGATGGCCGGGCACGACGCCAACACCTTGGTGCAAACGCCGGCGGCGCCCAATCGCCTCGCGGACGAGTTGCCCATCACCGATTACCCCGAGACCTCAGCCCAGAACGTGTCGGGCAGCTTGATGGCGGATCGCAATGCCATCATCGACTGGTTCGGTCGATTCTTGCCGGTGGGGTTCTACTACCGCGCTTTTTACAAGCCTTTCGGCGTTTGGCACTGGTGGGAGCGAATGATTCGCAAAGCGGCGGGGCTTGGTGTGGCCAATTTGTCTGCCACCCCGCGCTACCAAGACAAGCAGTATCTGTTTTGCGATGTGGCGGTGGTCGGTGCAGGGCCTGCGGGCCTCAGCGCCGCGCTCAAGGCGGCGGAGGGCGGTGCCTCGGTCTTGCTCGTCGATGAACAGCCCGAGTTAGGCGGCTCTTTGACGTATCATCGGTTTGCTATCGACAACACGGCGGTGCGAAGCGAGGCAGAGACGCTCATCGCCAACGTTACCTCGCATCCCCGCATCAAGGTGCTCACTCATGCGCTCTGTAATGGCTGGTTCACCGACCATTACTTGCCTGTGATTCAAGGCGATCGCCTGTTCAAGGTGCGCGCCAAAAGCTGTGTGCTGGCAACAGGCAGCAGCGAGCAGCACGTGGTTTTTCGCAACAACGACCTGCCGGGTGTGGTGCTCTGCAGTGCTTTGGAGCGGTTGCTCAATCATTACGGGGTGGCGCCACAAGGAAAGCTGGTGGTGCTCGCGGGTAATGATCAGGCCTGGATGTCCGCCCTCACCGCGTCAGAGGCGGGGCTCTCCGTGGCGGCGGTGGTGGATCTCCGGGACGCGCCAGATGACGCGGCGCTGCTGGCTGAGGCGGATGCCCGGGGCATGACGGTCCACATGGGTGCCACGGTTTATACCGCGCGACGTGATTCACGGAGTCAGTCGCTGTGCGGTGTCGATATCCATCACATCGATACTCACGGCGAGGTGGGTGAGTTGATCGCCCAATATGATTGCAGTGTGTTAGCTATGAGTGCGGGCTTTATGCCGGCGTACCAGCTGGCGTGTCAGGCCGGAGCAAAACTCGACTATGACGACGACCGCGCGGCTTTCACTTTGACCGGGCTACCCGCGGGGCTCTTGGTTGCCGGCAGCGTAAACAGCATGGACTCGCTGGATGCGGTGTTAGTCGACGGCCGCAACGCGGCGCGCGCCGCCCTGCGTTGCATCGATATGACTGCCGACGAAGATGAGCCCATTATCTGCGCCGCGCAGGTGAATCACCCGTGGCCCATCTTCCCGCATCCCAAGGGCAGGGAGTTCGTTGATTTTGACGAGGATCTGCAAATCAAAGACATCGTGAACGCGACCCGGCTGGGTTACCGCGATGTGCAGCTGGTGAAACGCTACTCGACGGTTGGGATGGGGCCCTCGCAAGGCCGACATTCAGCCCTACCCACCGCGCGTTTGGTGGCACAAGCTACCGCGCGCTCGGTGAGCGAAACCGGCGTCACTACGGCGCGACCGCCGGTCAAACCCGAGGCGCTGGGCCACATAGCTGGCCGACGATTCCACCCTCATCGGCATACGGCGATCGCGGACCGTCACGATGCCGCGGGCGCGCAATGGATGCCCGCAGGCCTCTGGGGACGTCCAGCATTCTATGGTGAGCCAAACCACAAACAGCGCTGCGTGGCCGAGGAGGTCATGGCGGTGAGGACGGGCGTTGGGGTTATCGACGTCAGCACATTGGGGGGTATCGAGCTCCGCGGTCCCGACGCTGCCGAGTTCATGAATCGCTTCTATACCTACGGGTTCTTGAAGCAGCCCGTGGGACGCACCCGCTACGCCGTATTGGTCAGTGAGCAAGGGGTGGTTATTGATGATGGCGTGGCCGCGCGCCTCGCGGAGGATCATTTTTACGCCACGGCGACGACCGGCGGGGTCGACCGGGTGTATCGCGAGATGCTGCGCTGGAACGCCCAATGGCGTTTATCCGTCGATATTGCCAATGTCACGGCGGCCTTCTCGGCGATCAATATTGCAGGGCCTGATTCCCGCGCTGTGCTTGAGTCGTTGGGCTGTTCGATTGAACTGAGTGCCGAGGCTTTCCCTTATCTTGGTTGCAGAGAGGGCGATGTGGCGGGTATTCCCTCGCGCCTCATGCGGGTCGGGTTTGTGGGGGAGTTGGGTTACGAGCTCCACGTACCGAGTCTGTTTGCCGCCGGGTTGTGGGACGCGATCATAGAGGCCGGCGCGCAGTGGCACATCAAACCCTTTGGTGTTGAGGCGCAGCGTCTGCTGCGTTTAGAGAAGGGGCACATCATTGTCGGGCAGGATACCGACGGCATGACGCACCCGGGCGAGGTAGGACTGGACTGGGCGATGAATCGCACCAAGACAGATTTCGTGGGGCGCCGCTCGGTGGATATTCTCGCGGCCTCTGCGCCCATCCGGCAGTTGGTTGGGTTTTCGCTGGACCTTACGGCGCCCAAACCATTGGAAGGTCACCTGGTGATCAAAGACGGCGACATTGTGGGTAACGTCACCTCCTGCGAGATATCGCCCACGCTCAATCAGATTATAGGCCTGGCCTATGCGCACCCGGATGATGCGAACCCGGGGGATCACATTGCCATCCGCACCGAGGGCGGCGCGCTCGTCCAGGCGCGGGTTGAAGCCCTGCCGTTTTACGACCCCGGCAACGCGAGGCAAGCGTTATGAGCCTGCGCAGTCCATTAGAAGGCTGCGGGGTGATCGAGGGACCCCGCGGATTGCTGCTGCGTGATCTGTCACTTGCCCGTCGAGGGGGTGTGCGGGGCGCCGGTGCTCGGGAATGGCTATTGAGTCAGGGGCACACCTCGCCCGATGCGCCGAACCAGATTGTTGCCAGCAGCGAGTCAGGCTTTGTGATGTCACTGAGTCACCGCGAGTTCTGGCTGTTACAACCGGTTGGCGAGGCCTCAACAGGCCGACCGGCATCCGAGGCGGTCGCGTCAGGTGTTTGGCCGCTGTATTGCCAGCACAGTCACGCATGGCTGCAGTTGGCAGGCGAGCCGCGGGCCGAGGTCATGGCGAAGCTCTGCGGCGTGGACCTCTCAGACGCCGCCTTCCCGCTGGGCAGCGTGGCCCAGACGCAGGCCGCCCGAGTCTCAGTGATCATGGCCGCCCATCAGGACGAAAACGATCAACCCGTGTTTTCAATGTTTGTGGATCAATCCCTCGCCCGTTACCTGTGGGAGGCGATTGAAGATGCGATGGCCGAGTTCATATAACTACCGCTGGCGGCCCTAGTCGCTATCAGCCGTGGGGTCGTCGAAGTTATCTGCGGCCCACTCGGTCATCATCGACGTCATGAATTGAATGAGAGCCTTGGTGTTCTTGTCACTGATTTGTTGATTTAAGCGGCCGTAGGCGAGGCCCTCCAAGAGATACTGGATGGCGTCAGCAACGAGGTCCATTTTTTCTTGATTATGACCCCATATAGGAAACTGCTGGCTGTAGTCATCCCGCCACGTTTTCAGGAATTTTTTATATGAGGGACGCAAGACGGCTGATAGTTCCGGATGAGTCCTCGCTGCGATCACGAGTTCCTGATACGCCAGAAAGTGCTCTTTGTTGAGGTGTTGCCAATAAACCTTTATTCCATAGGCGAGTGGGTCAGCGGTTGCTGGCATATTGGCCATATCCCGTTGCCTGTCCGCTAGCCGTCTGTCATGAAGGTATTCAATTGCGGCTTTAATCGCATCAATTTTAGTCTCAAAGTGGTACTGCATTGCCCCGGTGGAGAGCTGCGCCAGTTTGGCGATTTTTGCCACTGATGTGCTTTCGTAGCCATACTCGATGATGCATTGCAGCGTGGCAATGACAATGCGATCTCGCGTTAGGGCACTTTTCTTCTGTTGATACAACTTGTCCATACGGCAGTGACTCGGTGCTGAAGCCCGGCGGGGGGCGGGGAGAGCACTGAATCAATCAACTCTTCAGTTACAAACCTCCCGCAATGGTAATCGTCTTGCCCGTCATCCAGCTAGAGGCGTCGGAGGCTAAGTAAACGACCGCAGGCGCTATGTCTTGAGGGTCGCCCAGTCGACCCAGTGGAATGCCAAGATTGACAGCGAGTTCAGGTAAGTCTTTTTCTTCGACTTCGAAGAACTTGACGAATACTTCAGTCGGTATGGGTCCCGGAGCGACCGCGTTAACCCGTATTCCAAATTCGGCTAGCTCGGCTGCAAGAGTTTGTGTGAAATTTTCCACCGCGGTCTTGGCCAGTGTGTATGGCCCGTTCGAGGGTGCGGCCGTATGAGTGAGGATACTGGAAATATTGATAATTGTGCCTGATCCTCGTTCTTTCATGATCTTTGACGCGGCCTGTGCGCCAGACCAAACCGCCTTGAGATTCAAGTTAAGCTGGTAGTCCCACTGTTCCTCAGGCAACTCCATAAAGGTTCGAGCCACACCATCGCCCCCTCCAGCATTGCTGACCCAGCAATCCAATCTGCCCATGGTTTCTAACACTTCAGTCACCACTTCTTGCATTCGCTTATAGCTTGTGAGGTCAGCGGTGATGGCGTGCGCTTTACGACCCATCTGCCGAATATTTTCGGCAACCTTCTCGATTTGGGCGCTGGTACGCGCGACTACCACGACATCGGCTCCTGCTTCGGCAAGGCCGTAAGCGATACCCTCTCCGATTCCTTTACCCCCGCCGGTAACCACGGCTACCTGATTATCAAGTTTGAAGCGGTCAAGTAGTGACATTCGGTTCTCCTTCTTAAGGTGTTTTTCTTAGCGAACTTCTTTCTTTTTAAAACATTATATGCATAATTAATTATAGTTGTAAGGTTACGGCTTTAATATAACAACATGGCGTCGCAGCTCGCCTAAAAATCAGGAGGCTACAAATGCTCAGAAATTCAGTCACTTCAGCTTGTGCGGTTGCGATACTCGTGGCGCAAGTGCCGGCTGCCTTCAGTCAAACTAAATCTGACGGAGGAATCTTTACTGGCGTTGAGGAGGTCATTGTCACCGCACAAAAGCGTGAACAAAACGCTAACGACGTCGGGATGACTATTGATACTGCGTCCGGAGAGGCCATCAATGCGGCTGGCATAACTGACACCTTCGATTTGGGGAAATTGATCAGCGGCTTCACTGCAAACATGAACTATTACGGGTCGGTGACCTACACCATGCGTGGGATAGGTTTTCAAGACACCGCGCTTGCGTCACCGCAGACGATCAGTGTTGCGATTGATGAGATGCCGATACCATTTTCGGCGATGACGGGCGGCGCTATTCTGGACCTTGAGCGTGTAGAGGTTCTCAAAGGCCCACAGGGAACTCTCTTCGGCATGAACACAACGGGCGGTGCCATAAATTACATTGCAAATAAACCGACCGAAGAATTCGAGGGTGGCTTCACCGTGGGCGTTGCTCGGTTCAACGAGTTTGACGTGGGTGGCTACTTGAGCGGGCCGATTAGCGATACGTTGAGTTATCGCATAGCGGCACGGTCAATTACTTCAGACGGTCACTATTATTCCTACACCAATAACCAGGGTGCAGGCCCAAACCCTATGTGGGCTTCGCGGGGTTATGACTGGTCCTTTGATGATGAAAAGGGTGAAAAAGATTTATTTAATTCGCGGCTGTCTCTTTTGTGGGAGCCAAGCGATACCTTCTCGGCTTTGCTGAGGGTGGATCACTGGACGGACAAAAGCGACAGTCCGATGCCGCAGTTTCAGGATGGTTGGCGTCGTTCGATGAACGGCGAGTTGCCGTCTCTTATCGAGAATTACCCTACGCCGCCCGAAGATAATCGGGCTTCAGACTGGGGTCCTTGCGTGAACTCGGCGCGGACCGGGAACGAGAATAACAACACGGGCAACACTGATGTTTTCGGGGCGCCAGAGAATCTGGGTAACCAAAACTGGACGCGCTGCAAAGAAAATGCACGAGATAACGAATACACGGCGATCAGCCTGCGGATGGATTGGGACATAGGGGGGATGACCCTGACCTCGTTGACGAGTTTCAACGAGTTCGAAAGAGAGGAGGGGTTAGAGGCTGACGGCACAATTTATCAGAATTACGAAGTCCACCTTATTGGAGACATCGAGACGCAATTCCAAGAGCTTCGTCTGGCAGGGCAGTTCGGCGACGCGGGTAGTTGGATTGTTGGCGCAAACTACGAGCATACCGAGTCGGTCGATAATTTCCTTGCTACATTTGGCTACTCAACGGTGGTGCCTTTCACCTTCTTCACGGTGATTCCATTTGGCCCGACGGTCACCTATAACAATCAGGGGACCAATACTTTATCCGTGTTTGGCAGCGTCGAATATTCCATGAGTGAGGATTGGTTATTGACTCTGGGCGCTCGGTATACCGATCAAGAGCGTGAGGCGACCATGTGTAACCAAGACAATGGCGATGGCGTCAACGCAACGTTTGGTAACCAAGTGATTATGTTTACGCAGCTGGTATCCAATGGGGCAATTCTTGATTTTGGAAACTCAGTGCCCGGAGGTTGCTGGGTTACCTCTCAAGAGGCACCTCTGTTTCACACGCAAAAAGACGGATTTACCTATGAGTTGAATGAGGACAACGTCGCATGGAAAGCAGGCCTCTCCTACAGCGGCATAGAAGACTCGCTAATCTGGTTCAATGTGACTAAAGGGTTTAAATCCGGCTCGTTTCCCACGATCGGTGCGACCACGACCTTGCAGTACAATCCGGTCACACAGGAGGAGGTACTCTCTTACGAGTTAGGCAGTAAGCTTGGGTTGCTAAATGGGCGTATGCAGCTTAACGCCGCCGCGTTTTACTACGATTACACTGACAAACAGGTAGTAGGATCTACGCCGGACCCAATCCTTGGGCCGCTGCCGACGCTGGTTAATGTGCCCGAGTCCGAGGTGAAGGGCATTGATCTGTCGATGGAGTGGTATCCCATTGACGGTCTCAGGATAGCGCCATCATTCACTTATGTTGATTCTGAAGTGACGGGGGAATATCGCAACTGGGATTCCTTTGCGAGGGCGCCTATGAACGGGGATTCGAAGAACTTTTCCGGGCAGCCGTTCCCAGCCGTACCCGAAACCTTTCTGAAAATGGATGTCGAATATCGATGGCAGTTTTCGGGCGGTTCGCAAATGTATATTGGCGGTAACGTGGACTATCAGGACGAGACAACTGCCGGCTTCGTCGACACATGCCAGGAGGCAGGTGTGTCCTGTACTAGAACTTCGGTTGATATCCGAGATGATCTAACAGATCTTAAAATAAAACAGCGGACATTGATCGATTTGCGTGCCGGGATTGATTTCGAAGCTTGGTCGTTGCAAGCGTATGTACGAAACGTCACGGATGAGTACTACTGGACTTGGTCAGCCAGCACAAATGACACTGTCATGCGCTGGACGGGGATGCCGCGCATGTACGGTGCCTCTATAAGCTATCGCTTCTAGCGCC
>CAXPKH010000128.1:0-17940 GCA_964217615.1 Luminiphilus sp. | reverse complement strand
TTAAATGGGGAGCCCGTGCCGAGCGATGCGCCGGGTTTGAAGCAGGCAATGTTGCAACAAATCAATGGCAATAGTGACATGCCGGTGACCTTGTCTGCTGACGCAATGACACCACATCACTATGTTGTCACTGCGCTTGATGTGGCGGCGCAGCTCAATTTGAAGCAATTAACCATAGCGACTCAGCCAGTATCCGAGCGAGGACTCCCGTGAACTCAGCAAGCAACAGGCAAAGTGACTGGGGACTCTATCGTCGACTTTTGGGCTACGTGGGTCGGTATGCGGGCGCCTTTCTGCTGAGTATCTTCGGTTTCATTGTCTACTCCGGCGCGAATGTGCTGTTGGCGGATTTGACGCAGTTCCTCCTCGATTCCCTTGGCGAATCCCCAAAGATTGACATTGGTGTGGTCTCAAAAATTGCCTACTGGCTCTGGCCTCAGGGAGAAAAATCCGCCCTCGACTACGCCAGAGTGGCGGTTCCTGTCGCCGCTGTGGTGCTCGCGTTCGTGCGGGCAAGCGGTTATTTCCTCGGTAATTACTTTATGAACATCGTTGCTCGCGGGGTCGTTCACCGACTGCGTACGCAGGTTTTTGACGTCTTGATTCGGGTGCCGAAAGCCGCGATCGATCACTACACCCATGGCGAGCTGGTATCAAAATTGACTTTCAATGTGGAGCAGGTCAGTGGCGCCTGTTCAGAGGCGCTCAAGACCATGTTACGAGACGGCCTCACCGTCATCGCATTGATCAGTTATATGCTGTATCTCAACTGGAAGCTCACGCTCGTGTTTTTTGCTATCGCACCTGCAATTGCCGGGGTCGTGCTGGCGGTGAGTAGGCACTTCCGGCGTTATAGTCGACGCATTCAGGAATCCATGGGTGAGGTGACCCAGCTTAGCAACGAGAGTGTTCATGCATTCGACGAGATCCGAATGTTTGCCGCGACAGAGCAGCAGAGCGAGCGATTCAGGACGGCGAGCCAGTTCAATCGTGTCCAGAGTTTAAAGCTCGCGTTTGTCGAGGCGATCTCCACGCCAATTGCTCAGATTGTCTTGGCTTTTGCGCTGGGAGCCTTATTCTGGTTTGCACTGGATCCCGAGGTGCTGGCCGGATTTACCGCAGGTTCTCTCGTGGCCTTCATCGCAGCCGCAACCCAGCTGGGAAAACCGATTCGGACCCTGACCAATGTGCAGAGCGTCGTGCAGCGGGGTCTCGCGGCGGCGGAAGACTTGTTCATTCAAGTCGACACGCCTCCCGAATCAGATGCCGGCACGGGCACGATGTCCCGCGCCATTGGGGAACTGCGTTTTGAGGGAGTCAGTTTCGCCTATCCCGACAGCGAGACACTCGCTCTCGATCAGGTAGATCTGCATATACCCGCAGGGAGTCTCGTCGCTTTTGTTGGCCGCTCGGGAGCCGGCAAAACCAGCCTTATTCAGCTCTTATGTCGATTCTATGCCCCCAGCGCCGGCCGCATTCTGCTGGACGGGCATCCCATTAGTGACTTGCGGTTGAGTGACTATCGTCGCCAATTAGCAGTGGTGTTTCAGGACATCGTTTTGTTTAGCGATACCGTTCGAGCTAACGTCGCGTTCGGGCAAGCTGATCGGGTGGATGAGGCGTCGATCTTCGCTGCGCTGGAGGTGGCACAAGCCCGCGGCTTTGTTGAGGCTCTCCCCGAGGGTTTGGATACCAGGCTGGGGGACGGCGGCGGCGGATTATCCGGCGGTCAACGCCAGCGATTGGCGATCGCCCGGGCAGTTTTGAAAGATGCGCCCGTATTGATTCTCGATGAAGCGACCTCGGCATTGGATAACGAGTCAGAGGCGGCGATTCAGGCGTCTCTTGATTCCGCGTCGGTCGGTCGGACAACCCTGGTGATTGCCCACCGACTGTCCACCGTGGAGCGTGCAGACCTTATTGTGGTGATGGATAAAGGCAAGATCGTTGCAACGGGGACTCACGCCGATCTCATGGCGACAGAGGGAATCTACAGCAGCCTATATCAGCAGGGCTTTGCCTCACCGTGACTGCCTTTCGGGCTTCAGTCGAGCGTTTGTTGCAGCGTGTGTGGTACGAGGGTCACTGGTTCTCTTTCTGTTTAGTGCCTCTGTCGTGGTTGGTTGAATGGGAGGTCAGAAGGCGATCCTCGCAGCGCTTACCGAAGGGAGTGGCGGCAAAAGGCGCCAAGGTGTGGGTTATCGGGGGTCTCACGGTTGGGGGCACGGGTAAAACACCGGTGCTGTTAGCGCTGGCTGAATGGTTGCGGGGTCAGAATGTTTCCATCGGCGTCATCAGTCGTGGCTACCGCGGGCGGCTCGGCAACGGCGCACATGTGGTTTCCGCCACAGACAGCGCAGCAGACGTGGGTGACGAACCGCTACTCATTCAGCGCCGTCTGAACTGTCCGGTGGTGATCGGTCGTGACAGATTCGAGGCCCTGACAGTCCTGCTCGAGCAGTTTGATGTTGATATCGTGCTGGCTGATGATGGATTGCAGCATAACGCGCTACCGCGCGATTTAGAGGTGGTGGTATTGGATGCGGAGCGAGGTTTGGGTAATGGCCGGGTGATTCCGGCTGGCCCGCTGCGTGAACCTGCTACGCGGTTGGCCACGGTCGATTGGATATTGGAGCGCAACAGTGAAGATCCAGACCGACGCTTTTCCTACCGAATTTGCGCCATGCGTCAGTTGGCCTCCGGTCAGACCTTACCGTGGACCGACTGGCATGCAGAGTGGGGCCAACATCCGATAACCGCGGTGACCGCATTGGGGCAGCCCACGCAGTTTTTCGAGATGCTCTCCGCCCAGGGTTTAACCACGACGCCTGTCGCCTTGCCAGACCATGAGCCTATTCCACTTAACACATTGGAGCAGTTGACCCGGGATGTCGTGGTGACCACCGCCAAAGACGCGGTCAAGTTGGGTGCTATCGAAAGAAGCGATATGGCGGCTCGTGTTTGGGTGGTAGAAATCGAAACCGAATTACCGTCATCATTGTTGACGCGGTTGGCGACCACGCTTTCCCAGCGTTAAAGACTGAGTTGAGGCCCTGATGTTTCATATTGTCATTCCTGCGCGATACGGCTCTACACGGCTACCGGGTAAGGCGCTGTTGCCGATTCTGGACAAACCGATGATTGCCTGGGTCTGGGAGCGAGCCATGCAAGCAGGGGCGGAGCGGGTGATCGTGGCAACAGATGACTCCCGTATCGCGGAGGCAATGATTGCTCGAGGTGCCGAGGTTGCGATGACGCGAGAAGACCACGTCTCAGGCACCGATCGATTGGCAGAGGTCGTCGGGCAATTGAGCTTGAGCGATGACGCCGTGGTCGTCAATTTGCAGGGTGATGAGCCGCTAATGCCAGCGGCGAATATCCGACGCGTTGCGGCACTGCTTAAAGCCAATCCAAGCGCACACATGGCGACACTCATGGAACCCCTCGACCGGGCAGACGCAAGCCAGGAGTCAGTGGTAAAAGTGGTTGCCAGCGAGAGTGGCAGGGCCCTGTATTTCTCACGCGCGCCGATCCCCGTGCATCGTGAGGGCGGCACCGCTGCGCCGCACTACCGGCACGTGGGGCTTTATGCTTACCGTGCGGGATTTCTGGCGCAGTTTGTTAGCTGGCCGCCCTCGGCGCTGGAGCAAAGCGAATCGTTAGAGCAACTGCGTGCGCTAGCCAATGATGCGCATATTCAGATCGAGTTGGCGCCAGAGCCCACACCACCGGGGGTCGACACTGAGTCGGATTTAGCTGTCATCAGGCGGCTGATAACGGCGGAAAACTGATGCTATGCGTGCCAGTGGTGATCTGACGCAGTTCAATACACTCGGCCTCAATGCGACGGCAGAGAGATTGGTAATGGTTGCCACGGCCGCAGAGCTTGATCGAGCGTTGATTGAAGCGGAGTCGAAGGGATCCGTGCATGTCCTGGGCGGCGGCAGTAACGTGGTGCTGCAGCCCAGAATATCCGGGACGGTAATACAGATCGGTATCAAAGGCCGCGAATTGCGCGTTGATGACGGCAGGCGGGCAGTGGTCTCTGTTGGGGCAGGTGAGAGCTGGCACGAATTGGTTTTGTGGTGTCACCATCGTGGTCTGCACGGGCTGGCAAACTTGGTGCTCATTCCGGGGTCAGTGGGTGCCGCCCCTATTCAAAATATCGGCGCCTATGGCGTCGAGGTGGCCAAATGGATTCGCACCGTCCACGTGACCGACCGGCATTCGGGAGAAAGAGCGGAGTTAACGCCTGAGGCTTGCCAGTTTGGATATAGGGACAGCGTGTTCAAGCACAAGGCAGGGGCACATTGGATTGTGACAGCCGTTGATTTTGCGCTCGATCGTGAGGCGCCGGTTCAGGCATCCTACCCGAGCCTGAAAGCACGCTTGGGCGAAAAAGCGCTCTCTCACGACGCGGTGCTGGGTGCCGTGATGGCGATTCGGCGCGAGCGATTACCGGATCCCGTGATCACGCCCAATGTGGGCAGTTTTTTTAAAAATCCCTTGATGAGCCAAGCCGATGCCGAAACGCTCGCTAGAAGCGAGCCCGGCCTGCCGATTTATCCATCGGCCGAGGGGTATGCAAAAGTCTCCGCCGCTTGGTTGATTGATCGCTTGGGTTGGCGCGGTGCAGAGCGTGATGGTGTCAAGGTATCTGAAGATCATGCGTTAGTGCTGGTAGGGTGCGGCGCAACTTCAGCGCTACCATGGCTGGCTCTGGCAGATGACATTATCAAAAGTGTCTGCGACGCCTTTGGGGTGCAGTTGGAGCTTGAGCCTCAGCTGATCGGGAGTTCGGCAGAGAACGCGGACCGATGACAGAATTTGACGCCGAGTCTTACCTCGCTCAACTCACCACACGACCCGGTGTCTATCAAATGTTCGATCAGTCGGGCGCATTACTGTACGTCGGTAAAGCTAAAAATCTTAAAAACCGCGTCACCAGCTATTTCAGAGCATCGGGGTTATCGGCCAAAACCATGGCACTGGTCGCCCGAATTCACAATATTGAGGTCACCGTGACGACGACGGAGCGTGATGCTTTGTTGTTAGAGCACAATTTGATCAAGCAATACCGGCCGCCCTATAACATCCTATTAAAAGACGATAAGTCCTATCCCTATATTTATCTTTCTTCGGAAGATCGGTGGCCGCGATTGAGCTTTCATCGCGGCGCTAAGCGTCGCAAAGGGGTGTATTTTGGCCCGTATCCGAGTTCCGGTGCCGTTCGTTCGACCCTGCATCTCATGCAAAAGGTATTCAAAGTTCGGCAGTGTCGTGACAGTTATTTTCGAAATCGGTCTCGTCCTTGTCTTCAATATCAGATTGGGCGTTGTTCCGGGCCCTGTGTGGGTCTGGTATCAGACGAGGACTATCAGGAGCAGGTTGATAAGTCGGCGCTGTTCCTTAATGGTCGCTCGCCAGATTTACTCGCGCGGCTTGCCGACGAAATGGAAGCTGCCGCTGTGGAATTGGAGTATGAGAAAGCGGCCGAAATTCGCGACCAGATTTCGCAGCTGCAAAATGTTCAGGCTACCCAGAATATTGAAGGGACGCGGGGCGATCTCGATCTGATGGCAGTTTTTACCGAGCACGGGCACGCTTGTGTACAGGTATTGTTTGTTCGAGAAGCCCGTGTGCTCGGTAGCCGGAGCTATTACCCCCAGATTCGTCTTGATGAGTCACCCGAGGTCATCCTTGAGGCGTTCTTGCCGCAATTTTATCTGTCGGGGCAGCAGCAGATTCCCCAAGAAATTGTCGTGAGCCATGCGCTTGCAGACACCTCTTTGCTGGAGGAGGCTTTAGCGGTGCAGTCTGGTCGTAAGGTGCTGATCAAGCAAAAGGTCCGCGATGCCCGTGCGCGCTGGTTGGAGATGGCCGCTCAGAATGCGCAAAATAATCTGCGCTCCTTTTTAGCGGGCAAGCAGACGATGGCGGGGCGTCTGGAGTCTCTGCGCAGAGCACTTGACCTAGAGATGATTCCATCGCGGATGGAGTGCTTTGATATCAGCCACAGCGCGGGCGAAGCGACCGTGGCTTCCTGTGTGGTATTTGATGGTAACGGTGCTCGAAAGGCAGATTATCGAAAATTCAATATCAAGGACGTGACGGCGGGCGACGACTATGCCGCTATGCAGCAGGCACTCGAGCGCCGTTACCGTAGGATTGCCGCTGGCGAGGGGCAGTTGCCGGACATTTTGTTCATTGACGGGGGTAAGGGGCAGGTGGCACAGGCGCGACAGGTGCTGGCGACTTACGACATTACCAGCGTCAAGGTGGTTGGCGTCGCCAAGGGTACGACGAGAAAGGCAGGGTTTGAAACTTTGGTTGACGCAGATTCCGGAAGCGAGATGCGCCTGCGCGGTGATCATCCAGGCTTACATTTGATCCAGCAAATCAGAGACGAGGCGCACCGGTTTGCCATCAGCGGACACCGAGGGCAGCGCGCCAAGGCCCGCAAGCAGTCGCTGCTTGAGGATATCCCAGGTGTGGGGGCAAAAAGGCGACGCGATCTTCTACGGCATTTTGGTAGCGCGAAAGCGATTGAGAATGCCAGTGTTGAAGAGTTAGCGAAGATCAAGGGAATCAGTGGTGCGATCGCCCACGCGATATACGATCACCTACACACGGTAAATGACTGACCCACAGCTCTTTGGGTGTGTCAGAATCAGGTATCCATTGTAGGAGCCTATCCTTGCCACAAAACTTGCCCAATTTGCTGACCGGACTTCGGATCATAGCGATTCCGTTGATGGTGGTCTGTTATTACTTGCCACAGCCGGTATCCACCGTGGGTGCGGCAGTCGTTTTCATCGTGGCGGCGGTAACGGATTGGTTTGATGGCTGGGTCGCTCGGCGCATGGGTCAGACCTCACAATTCGGCGCATTTCTCGATCCTGTGGCAGACAAGCTGCTTGTCACGGTGGCGTTGATTCTCCTGATGCATCGCATGGATAACATTTTTATTACACTGGCTGGGATGGTGGTGATCGGCCGCGAGATTGTCATCAGCGCGCTGCGGGAATGGATGGCACAATTGGGACAGCGTGCTTCGGTGGCGGTGAGTGGAATTGCCAAGGTTAAGACGGGCGTGCAGATGACGGCCATTCCGATTCTGATCTGGTATCCCTCCTGGCCGGCAGTAGAAGAAATTCGTTTGCTCGGTCTATTCCTATTGGCGCTGGCTGTTATTCTGACCCTCTGGTCTATGGTGCTGTACTTCCGTGCTTTTCTGGCTACATTAGACGAGGCGGAGTCGGGGGCGGATCCTGAGAGTTGACGAAAGCCGGAACGCGCCTAAAATTGAAATTGTGCGGGAATAGCTCAGTTGGTAGAGCGCAACCTTGCCAAGGTTGAGGTCGCGAGTTCGAACCTCGTTTCCCGCTCCATTTTTTCTCCCGCTGGCTTTCATGCCGCTAAGAAGTTGGTGGCTTCTTTGCGGGGTAAGCTAAAGTCTATCGGCTGGTTGGCTAGGCAAGGCTGTTGATCTGCAACGCCGTGGAATATTTGATTTCCTCCATCGACAGCAGTGCCGTCACTTTGAAGATTTTCACTTCCGCAATCAGGCTTTGGTAGAAGGCATCGTAGGCTTTTGCATCGGCCACTCGCACTTTGAGGAGGTAATCCACTTCGCCCGCCAACCGATGGGCTTCCATCACCTCCGGTCGCGACTGTACTGTCTCGAGAAAGCGCGTTTGCCATTGTGCGTCATGCTCGCTGGTTTGGATCAACACGAAGAAGCAGGCGGTCAAACCCAAGGCATCGGGGTCGCATAATACGACCTCCCGGCGAATAACCCCCTGCTGTTTGAGTTTCTTTAGACGATTCCAGATAGGGGTCTTGGTTGATCCTGTCCGGCGCGCAAGCTCATCCAGCGAAAGCGTGCTATCCGTTTGCAACAGTTGGAGCAGGGTTCGGTCGGTGTAGTCGAGAGACATTCGTCTGTTACTCCTCGCCTGAAGAGAAAAGTATTCTATTTAAACCCATTTAAAAAGAACAAAAGGCTTTTATTTCGGTTATATAACCATAATAAAAGAATTCTTTTTTTTGCGGGTTGTTGGCGATAGTGTGCCGGCTCATGGAGTATTTGCCCGTATTTGTCGCCACCCGTCACCAGCACATTATTGTGGTGGGAGACGGCCAAATGGCGGAAGCCAAGTGCCGCGGGGCGCTAAAGAGCGCCGCGCGTGTCTCGTTGTTCGCCGAGCAGCCGACAGACGCTATGCGTGAATGGCAGGCCCGGGGTCAGGTCCATCTTATGACTCGGCCGGTGGCCCCACCTGATTTCATCGGGGTGCGCCTGGTTTACGCGGCGAGCGATGATGATGCGCACAACGAGCAGGTTGCTGCGTGGGCAAGAACAGCCGGTGCCTGGGTGAACGTGCTGGACTGTCCCGAGCAATGTGACTTCATTACGCCAGCCATTGTGGATAGGGATCCCGTTGTCGTGGCCATCGGGACCGAGGGCACCGCACCCGTGCTGGCCCGAAAAATTAAAGCTGACATTGAAGCCATGTTGCCCGGCCACTTGGGCAGGTTGGCCGCGGCCGCCCGGGCCTTTCGGGAGCGCGTCAGCCAGCGTCTTGCTCCCGGACGTCCGCGCAGAAATTTCTGGAGCGCCTTTTTCGCCAGGGCGTCGGATTCGTCAGCACTGAGTGACGAAGAACTGGAATCCTCCCTGGCCGCGCTTCTGGATCGGCACGCACAGGATGTAGCCCCGGAGGGACAGGTGGTCTTTGTTGGGGCCGGGCCCGGAGACCCGGAGTTGTTGACTGTGAGGGCCCGTCGCGCGATTCACGAGGCAGACGTGGTGGTTTACGATCGTCTGGTGTCGCCTGAAATCCTTGATTTGGCCCGCAAGGAGGCCAAATTTATTGCGGTTGGGAAAAAAGGGTTCGGGGCCTCGGTCAGTCAGTCAGACATCAATGCGCATTTGCTTGCCGAAGCCTCCCGGAGTCTGATGGTGGTGCGCCTCAAGGGTGGAGATCCCGGTGTTTTTGGTCGCCTGGACGAGGAGCTGACCGTATTACATGAGGCGGGTATTGCTACCTCGGTGGTGCCGGGTATTACCGCGGCGGCAGCTGCCGCTGCCGCGCTAGAGGTATCCCTGACGCGACGCGGGCGGAATTCGAGCATGACTTTTATCACCGCGCATGACGCGGCAGGTTTCGCGGAGCATCACTGGCAGCATCTTGCGCGCCCGGGCCAAGCGCTAGCGGTCTATATGGGCCGTCGCACTGCAGCATTTGTTCAAGGGCGATTGCTGATGCACGGTGGCATGGCTAGCACCCCCGTAACCTGTATCGAGAATGTCTCGCGGGGAGATCAGCGGGCGTTTGTCAGCGATCTAGCAGGATTCGTTGATGCGCTCGATGAGCAACATTTTGACGGGCCGCTGGTCATTCTGATCGGGATTGCCGCGCGTTCCAGCGCCTTGCATCTCGCCGGCAGCGACCAAAGCAATCCTGCGCCTGTAGTGGAGGCCGCCTATGCCGCGGGTTAAAGCACCCGTAGTAGTGAGCGCTAATTGCCTGCGTTCAGGAGCGGTGGTGTATCTCGATGCCGCCAACAACTGGGTTATCGACTTGCAAGCGGCGACTTGCTTTGACTGTGTTGAAGTGGCGACGGTGGCCATGCAGCGCGCTGAGGATGAGGCGGTGGTGATTGGAGCCTACCTTGTTCCCGTGAGCACGCGGTTGGGCGAGGTGTCGCCCACGCATTATCGCGAGGCCATTCGGTTGGCAGGGCCGGGCGGCTACATTACTTACCCTTCACGGAGTCCTGCGCTTGTATCGCTATAACGCTTTTGACCGCGAGTTTGTTCGTGAGCGCGTCGCCCAGTATCGCGATCAGGTGGCGCGGCGCCTCGCCGGAACCCTGACCGAGGATGAATTCAAACCACTGCGTCTGATGAATGGCGTTTATTTGCAGTTGCACGCCTACATGCTTCGAGTGGCCATCCCTTACGGTACCTTGTCGAGTGAACAATTGCGGGGGTTGGCAGCTATCGCCGAGCGTTGGGATCGCGGCTACGGCCACTTCACCACGCGTCAAAATATTCAATTTAACTGGCCCAAGCTGGTGGATACGCCCGATATCCTCGACGCGCTCGCCGACATCGATATGCACGCCATCCAGACCAGTGGCAACACCATTCGTAATGTAACGACCGACCAGTTTGCCGGCGCCGCACTCGATGAGATCGCCGATCCCAGACCCTACGCGGAGTGGATTCGCCAATGGTCTACTGATCACCCGGAATTTCAGTTTCTACCCCGCAAATTCAAGATAGCCATTAGCGCCGGCGCAGAGGATCGGGCTGCGATTCGGGCACATGACATCGGTTTGCGAATGGTCGAAGTTGACACGGCTCCCGCCTTTGATATCTATGTTGGCGGCGGTTTGGGGCGCACACCGGTAGTCGGGGAGCTACTTTTTCAGAATGTCCCGGTAGCGGCGTTATTGCCGCACCTCGAGGGCATTTTGTCGGTATATAACCTCATGGGCCGTCGCGATAATAAGTACAAGGCACGTATCAAAATACTGTTGCAAAGTATGGGTTTAAATAAATTTAAACAGGCTGTAGAGCGTATTCTGAAACAAATTAATAATACGTTTGATGGCAACGAACTGTTGGCACTTGATCTCATACGCGCGCAATTTGCCTCGCCCTCGCTACCGTCGCGCTGCCTCGACGCTTACTACGAGGCCATCGATAGCGACGCCTCGTTTCGTCAATGGGTCGAGCAAAACGTGACCCCGCATCGGCAAGCGGGATATGCCTCGGTAACCGTGAGCCTCAAAGCCCATGGCCAAGCACCCGGGGACGCTTCGGCCGAGCAAATGCGGCGTGTGGCCGATATCGCCGCGTCTTATGCATTTGATGAGGTCAGGGTCAGCCATCAGCAAAATCTGGTATTGCCACATGTCTCGCAAGCCGATCTCCCGGAGATTCATCAGCAGTTGCTGGCGGTGGGATTGGCAACCCCTAACGTTGGGCTAGTCTCCGATCTTATTGCCTGTCCTGGTATGGATTACTGCGCCCTGGCAACAGCCCGGTCTATTCCCATCGGCCAAACTATTGCCAAGCGTTACGCTGCTCAGGAGGTCGAGCTCGGCCCTGTCAGCATCAAGATTTCCGGCTGTATTAATGCTTGCGGACATCATCACATTGGCGACATCGGTATTTTGGGATTGGACAGGGCAGGCGTCGAGAATTACCAAGTGACCCTGGGTGGGCGTCCGGGTCTTGATGCCGCGCTGGGAGAGAAGATGGGCCCGGGCTTTAGTGAGCCTGAGCTAATGCTGGCGCTTGACCGGTTGTTCATTACCTACCTTCGGTTGCGCGAGGCGTCCTCAGAGCCGTTCGCCGATGCCGTAAAGCGGCTCGGTGTGGGACCTTTTCGGGACGCGCTTTACGAGGTGGCGCGTGCAGCCTAGGTCGGAAGCACTCGGCGACAACAGCGCGCTGTGGTCAGCTCGACATGAAACAGCCGGGCTAGATACGCCTGCGTTTTTGAGGGCAGTCCTGTCCAACAAAGCGACGTTTGGGCGCATAGCGGTGGTCTCCAGTTTTGGTGCCGAGAGCGCCATCTTATTGCACCAGATAGCGCAAGTCGCACCGGACACCCCGGTCATATTCATCGATACCTTATTTCACTTTGACGAAACGCTGGCGCATCGCGACGCTCTGGTGCGCCAGCTATCCTTGCAGAACGTCAGATCTTTTAGTATCGATCCGCTATCCCAGCAGCGACTCGATCCCTCGCGGCACTTACATCTCACCAATCCAGATCGGTGTTGCCATGCAAGAAAGGTCGATGTGCTGAACCGTGCGCTACGGGAATTTGACGGTTGGATAACGGGCCAAAAACGCTACCAGAGCAGTACCCGGTCTGATATCGCGCGCGTCGACTGGGACGCAGAGCGTAATAAATGGAAGTTCAACCCCTTGGCGGATTGGTCGATGGACGACATTGAAACCCATCGAGAGAAGTATGACCTACCTCGTCACCCGCTGGCGGACCTCGGTTACTCATCGGTGGGCTGTGCACCATGCACCTCCCCGGTGGGCATCGATGAGGATGCGCGCGCCGGACGCTGGCGCGGTCAGCGGAAGCTCGAGTGTGGGCTTCATCGCAATCCCAACATCATTGCAGCATCAGTCGCATGAGTGCGCGCGTGCGGATCAGTCGCGACGGTTTATTTCTCGATAAGCCTGACTTGGCCTGCACGCTGGACGTTGTGCGTGTAGAAGAAATTAGCGACTTCGATCAGTTGGAGGCGCTGCTTGATCAGGCAGTCGTGCGCTGGGCCATAGATAGCTTTGCGGATGGCAGAGCGCTGAGCCTTACCCGCCAGCTGCGACTGCGCGGCTTTAAGGGATCGGTCGAGCTGGTCGGGGATATCGTGCCGGATCAATTTCCCATGGCGGTTGCCGCGGGTATCGATGTTGTCGAGATCACCGAGGCCCACGCCGCGCGCTGTGACGAGCGACAGTGGCGCGAACAGGCATCTAAGCCCCGCTTTGACTACCAGCGCCGGCTCGGCAGGGTGGGGTAGCGCACCTTTTTTATCTCGAGGGGTAGCGTGTCCCTGGCCGGGGGTTAACGGAGCCCAGCGTTAATGCTGTCCAGAAACCGCGACCCCGGACACAGCTCCCTCTGGCTCAGCCGATTGAGGGGCTTGGAGGCTGTCTGAAGCACATCATGCAGTTCCTCACTATCGCGCTTGATATACAGAAGTCCGGTGAGGATGCGATCCTCTTTGGCGTGATGGGCGATAGCGTCGAGCGCTGATTGCGGATCCTCGATGTCGTACTCTTCGTTGACCTTTTGTAGCCGCAATACGGATCCATCGTGCATGCACACCTCGTGCACAATGCCCGCATCATAGCTGGTCGTAATAGCCTCGCGCCGGGGCACAAAATCGACGGGCATGGCGTCGTTATGCTCGCGGAAACTCGCGTAGCTCTTTGTCGATCCTTGATGGTTGTTGAAGGTCACGCAGGGCGAGATCACATCGAGCAGCGCAAAGCCGCGATGACTGATTGCAGCTTTGATGAGTGGCACGAGTTGCGCTTTATCGCCAGAGAAGCTACGTCCGACAAAGGTTGCGCCAACTTCAATACCAACTCGAACAAGATCAATGGGCGTGTAGGGATTGACGTCACCTTTCTTGCTGACGGAGTCGGTGTCCATCGTGGCGGAATCCTGTCCCTTGGTCAGCCCATAGCAGCCGTTGTTTTCAACGAGATAGGTCATATTCAGGTTGCGTCGCATGACGTGCGCAAACTGGCCCATACCGATTGAGGCCGTGTCGCCATCGCCGGATACGCCAATGTAAATGAGATCCCGGTTTGCGAGATTTGCGCCTGTTGCAACGGAGGGCATTCGCCCATGAACGCTGTTAAAACTGTGGGAGCCACTGAGAAAGTAAGCGGGGGTCTTAGAAGAGCAACCGATACCTGAGAGCTTGGCCACACGGTGAGGCTCAATCGAAAGTTCAAAGCAGGCGTCGATGATGGCGGCACTGATCGAGTCGTGGCCGCACCCAGCGCACAGCGTCGACAGTCCACCTTCGTAGTCTCTGCGGGTACAGCCAACGTCATTCGTTTTTGCCGCGGGATGCCGAAAGGCGGGCTTGGCATAAGTCATGACACGAGTTCCTTTTCCTTTGGCACGAGCTGCGTGACGTTGTTGATGCCCATATGGCCTCTGATCACGCTGGCGATTTTTCGCGCCGTCACTGGCAGGCCGTCATACTCCACCACCGAAATCAGCTTGGCGTTGGCCTCTACGTTAGTTTCATTCAACAAAAGCCTACGCATTTGCCCATCGCGGTTCTGCTCGATCACAAAGATGCGGTCGTGCTCCTCAATGAAGTCCTCGACCTCCTGGGTAAAGGGAAAGGATCGCAATCGCAAGGTATCGAGGTGGATGCCTTCTTTTTCAAGCGTCTCCAAAGCCTCATAGGCCGGTGAGGCGGTGGTGCCAAAGAAGAGTAGGGCGTCTTTGGTGAGCTCTGCGGCGGGCTTAATTTTGGCCTCGGGTACCAATGACTTGGCGGTCTCAAACTTCTTCAGTAACCGGTCCATATTGCGAACGTAGACATCACCATCTTCGGTGTAGGCCGCGTATTCGTCACGAGAACTGCCCCGGGTGAAATAGGCTCCCTTGGTGGGATGCGCACCGGGGTAGGTGCGGTAGGGAATGCCGTCGCCATCAACGTCTAGGTAGCGACCGAAACGCTCCGTCATGGCCTCGAGGTCTTCGCCACTCAGTACTTTGCCCCGGTCATATTGGTAGCTGTCGTCAAACTCCAGGGGCGGCGACATCCACTCATTCATACCCAGATCTAGATCGCTCATGATGATGACCGGGGTCTGCAAGCGCTCCGCCAGATCGAATGCCTCGACCGTCATGCTGAAGCATTCGGCAGGCGTCGCAGGGAAGAACAGCACATGTTTGGTATCGCCATGGGATGCATAGGCGGCTGCGAGAATATCGGATTGCTGGGTGCGCGTGGGCATGCCCGTTGAGGGGCCGGCTCGCTGAACATCGACCAGAACCGCGGGCACCTCCGCAAAGTAAGCAAGGCCCAGAAATTCGCTCATTAGCGATACGCCAGGACCGCTCGTGGCGGTAAAGGCTCGTGCGCCGTTCCAATTGGCGCCAATCACCATGCCCATGGCCGAGAGCTCGTCTTCTGCCTGAACAATGGCGTAGTTCTTTTTGCCGGTGCCGGGATCGATCCGCAACCGGCGGCAATATTTTTCGAAGGCGTCGACCACGGAGGTCGAGGGCGTGATGGGATACCAGGCGGCGACAGTTGCCCCCGCATAGACAGCGCCGAGCGCCGCGGCGGTGTTGCCATCCATCAGAATCTGGTCGAACTCCTGAATGTGTTTGGGCGCCTGTTCACCAGCCTTGAGGTGAATGCCCAGTGGGCAGTCGAAGTGGGTCGACGCGTACTGATGCCCCATTTCCAGCGCATGGATATTGGGGGTTATCAGCTTTTCCTTGCCCTTGAACTGTTCGCTAACCAAGTCCTTGAGGATGGCAAAATCGATGTTCAGTAACGCGGACAAGGCTCCCACGTAAATCACATTCTTAAACAGCTGCCGTTGTCGGGCATCGGTATATTCTCGCAGGCACATCTCAGTAAGAGGAATGCCAAGGTAGTGGATGTCCCGTCTGACATGGCGGAGATCCAGGGGCTTGGTGGAGTCATAGAGCATGTAACCACCGGGATCCAACTCTGAGACGTCCTTGGCAAAGCTCTGGGGATTGACGCTTACCATCATGTCGATACCACCGCGCCGCCCCAGATAGCCGTCCCGGCTGACGCGCACTTCATACCAAGTAGGCAGGCCTTGAATGTTCGAAGGGAAGATATTGCGCGGGCTTACCGGAATACCCATTCGGAAAATGGCTTTGGCGAACATGCCATTGGCACTGGCAGAGCCGGTGCCATTGACGTTGGCGAACTTGATGACAAAGTCATTGATGGACTGCTTGGGTTCCATGGTCAGCCGGCCTTGGTCACAGAGTACAGGAAGCGCTGCATATCCCACGCGCCGGTGGGGCAGCGCTCGGCACACAGACCGCAGTGCAGGCAGACGTTTTCATCTTTCACCATCACCCTCTGGGTTTGCGCGAGTTGCTCGGACACATACAGATCCTGCTGATCTTCGTTCGCGGGTGCGCGCAGTGAGCGCCTGAGCACGGGCTCTTCAGCATTATCGACAAAATTGATGCAGTCGGTCGGGCAGATATCCGTGCAACCATCGCATTCGATGCACTTGGCTCCGTCAAATACGGTTTGTACGTCGCAGTTTAGGCAGCGCTCGGCTTCCCGATAGGCCGTTGCGATATCGAACCCCAGTTCCACTTCCACCTTGCGGTCTTTAAGGGCGACAACCTTGTCAACGTGTGGCACTTTCTGGCGAAGGTCGATCGTTACCAGATTGTCATAACTCCATTCGTGCACGCCCATTTTCTGACTGATCAGATTGACCCCCGGAGCAGGGCGTTGATCGACTGATTTGCCTGAGAGGAACAGGTCGATAGACACAGCCGCCTGATGCCCGTGTGCCACGGCGGTAATGATGTTCTCGGGGCCGAAGGCCGCGTCGCCCCCAAAGAAAACCTTTGGGTTGGTGGATTGAAAGGTACGCTCGTCGACTCTGGGCATATCCCATTTGCCGAATTCGATACCCAGATTGCGCTCGATCCACGGGAAGGCGTTGTCCTGACCAATCGCGATCAGCACCTCGTCGGCCTCAAAAAAGATTTCGTCGCCGGTGGGGATTAGGCTGCGCTTACCGGATGCATCGTAGACCACCTCGACCTGATCAAAGGTCATGCCGAGCAGTTTGCCGTTTTCATGGACAAAGGCCTTGGGCACGTGGTTATTGATGATAGGGATGTCCTCAGCTTGAGCATCCTCAATTTCCCAGGGAGACGCTTTCATTTTGGCAAATTCGGAGCGAACAACGACTTTGACGTCTTCGCCGCCTAGGCGCCGCGCAGTGCGACAGCAATCCATGGCCGTATTGCCGCCGCCCAATACCAATACACGCTTGCCAATTTTATCGATGTGCTCGAAGGCGACCGAGCCCAGCCATTCAATGCCCACATGAATCTGGGCACCACACTCCTGCCGACCCGGCAAGTCGAGGTCGCTTCCTCGCGGCGCGCCAGTGCCCACAAACACGGCGTCATAGCCTTTATCAAGGACAGACTTGAGACTGTCGACGTAGGTGTGAAATTGGGTGTGGATGCCCATATCAAGGATATAGTTCACTTCCTCATCCAACACGGTCGGGGGCAACCTAAAAGAGGGAATCTGACTGCGCATAAATCCGCCGCCGGCTGGCTGATCATCGTAGAGGTCGAGTTGATAACCCAGTGGTGCGAGGTCTCGGGCGACCGTGAGCGAAGCGGGCCCGCCACCGATTAGCGCAATTTTTTTGCCGTTTTTGCGGTTGGGAATTTTGGGTAGCCGATCCACGATCGAGGTTTTGTTATCGGCCGCCACGCGCTTGAGTCGGCAAATTGCGACCGGCTCCTCCTCAACGCGACCGCGGCGACAGGCAGGTTCACAGGGGCGGTCACAGGTGCGTCCCAATATTCCCGGAAACACATTGGACTCCCAATTCACCATGTAGGCGTCGTCATATCGCTCTTGCGCGATCAGTCGAATGTATTCAGGGACGGGTGTGTGCGCCGGACACGCGTATTGGCAGTCAACGACCTTGTGGAAATATTCCGGGTCTCGAATATCAGTTGGCTTCACTTCTTTCACTTTGCACGGTCATCGACCGAGCCCCCAAGTGATCAATGTCATTTGTTCTATATTTATACTTATTGTGTCACCGATTCACGATAACCGGTAGCTTTACTGCGTGAATTTGACCAATACATTGCCTCAGGGACGATACCAAATCGGGGAGGAATAAGCGCGATCCTGCACCGTGCGCGGCGCTTCGCTGAAATCCATGCCAAAGGCCTTGCGGTCGTGCTCGCTCCAACGGGGCCGCGGTATTTCAATAGCACGGGCGTAGTAGAACGCGGCTTGATCGGCGTCGAAATCGGGGTCAGTCCACTGCGCGCTCAACTGCACGGCGCCGATGGTGTTGGTAAAGGTGACATTCTCGAGGTCTACGGTGCTACCCACCGACTCTGGTTGGCCAGTCTCGGGGTCAACACTGCGGTCACCCGAGAGCGCAACGTAATAAATCTGTTCATGGGTAGTGCCGGCGCTATCGATCCAGCCTTTGATGATTTGTACCTGGTCGAGGTTCGCCGCGTCGGGGTCTTTCATCGCTTGCACCATGAAGGTGGGGGCGCCGTCTTCACGACGATTGAGTTCGCCGCCCATGGGCACGCCGTCGCGATAACCGATGGTCTCGAAGTAGGGGCTGTGCACGCTGTC